>CAYWYJ010000142.1:0-9249 GCA_964462635.1 uncultured Planctomycetales bacterium | reverse complement strand
CCCCCCCCAACCGGGGCGCCGCGCGCGGCGCCGCCCGTGTTGGTCGCCGCCGCGTCGGGCATGGCGGGCCACAACGCGACGGCCGCTAAGGAGCAGATGGTGGGCTCCGCCGGCAAGTCGGCGGCGACAACGGTGACAGCGGTGACGGCCAGTGCCCGGGCCACGACGGCCGGTGTGACCGCCGCGCCGCGCGCGGCGTTGCCCGCCGCGGTGGCTGCCGCGCCGTCCGCTCCCGCCGCCGCCCGCAAGGCCACCGCCGCGACGGCCGCGCCGCCGGAAACCAGTGAAACAACGCGCAGTCCAGACGCCAACATTGAGCGAATCCTGCGCCTCGTTCACTCGCGGATCGGCCGCGAGCGCTCCGTGGCCACACTGCGCCTCGATCCGCCGGAGCTCGGTACCGTCCGTGTTCATATGGACTTGCGCCAGGAGAACCTCAGCCTGCGGATTGAGACGCAGACCACGGCGGCACAGCGTTTGCTTCACGAACAAGTCGAGACACTGCGGCAAGGTCTCGAAGCGTCGGGTATCTACCTCGACCGCATCGAAATCCGGGCCCCGGCGGCCGGCGACGGCCCCGACTCCCAGCCGCAGCCCTCGGATGTCCCCTTCGGGCACGGCCACACGCCGGCCCAGCGGGACACCGGCTCCGCCGGAGGCGGGGCGCACGGGGGAACGGACTCCCCAACAGGTGACTGGTCGGCGGAGGAAGCCCCGGCGGTCGGCCGGGAGTGGGTTGTGGAACCGGCGGCGGAGTCGCGGGTGAACCTCTGGGCGTAGGGTCGGCGAGGACCGCCGCCCACGCGGCCGGTGCCCGTCACGGCGGGCGCCCAGGGTGAGGTGCTGGTCATGCAGACGCCAGCGGTGGGGGCGACGCGGTCCACGGAGGCGACCGGTGCGGGGCGCGATCTGAACGCGCTGCGCAGCGAGGATTTCTTCCGGCTGCTGGTGACGGAGCTGAAGCAGCAGGACCCCTTCGAGCCGGCGAAGACCGCCGACATGGTCAGCCAGGTGTCGCAGATCCGCACGATCGAGCTGTCCAAGCAATTGACCGACACCTTGAGCGAGTTGAGCCGCCAGCAGCGTACCGCCGGCGCGAGCGACCTGCTGGGCAAGTTCGTCGTCGCCAGTGTCAAGGCGTCCGACGGCACCGTCAGCGAGGTGAAGGGGATTGTCACCGGCGTCCGCTTCGACCCCGACGGCACCGCCGTGCTCGAGCTGGACACCGGCCAGGCCGTGCGGGCCGCGGACGTGACGCACATTACGTCGGGCGAGCAGGCCGGCACGAAAACCCAGGCGAAGGAAAAAGGAAAAGTGGTCAATGCGAAATGAAGCGGCGCGGGCCGGCTTTTTTCATTTTGCCTTTTTCCTTTTGACTTGATATTCGAGGGCATCTCATGGGCCTGACCTCCGCCATGTACACCGGCCTGAGCGGCCTGAACGTCAACCAGACGCGGGTCGAGACCATCGGTCACAACATCTCCAACGTCAACACGACCGCGTTCAAGGGCTCGCGGACGCTGTTCCAGACGCAGTTCTCCGAGACCCTCTCGCGCGGCACCCCGCCCAGCGACACCAGCGGCGGCACCAACCCCTCGCAGATCGGCCACGGGGCCCTGGTAGGGACGACCCAACGGCTGACCACCGGCGGGGCGGTCGAGACCACGGGCGTTCCCAGCGATATGGCGATCGAGGGCGCCGGCTACTTCGTCGTCCACGACCCCAACGGCCGTGTGTTCTACACCCGCGACGGCTCCTTCGTGCTCAACGCGGCCAACCAGCTCGTGACGATGGACGGCTATCGCGTCCAGGGCTTCGGCGTGGACGACAACTTCACGATCATCCCCGGCACGCTCCGTCCGCTCGACATCCCCCTCGGACGCCTAAACGTGGCCCGGGCCACGCAGAACGTCGCGCTCGACGGCGACCTCTCCGCCGGCGAGGCCATCGCCACCCAGGGGGCCGCGTTCGCGTCGCAGGCGTTCGTCAACGGCGGCGGGGCCGCGGCGACCGCGGCGACGGCCTTGTCGGACCTGCGTTCGGCAGCGCAGCCCGGGATGACGCTCTTCGCCACCGGCGATGTCATCACGGTCAGTGGGGCCACGCGTGGCGAGCGCGTCCTGCCGGCACGGCAATTCACCGTCGGAACAACGGGCTCCACGCTGGGCGACTTCGCCGCCTGGCTCCAGGAGTCCCTGGGCATCCAGGTGGACCCGGCGCTGCCGGGCAGCCCGGGCGTGACCATCGAAAACGGGGCCCTGGTCATCCGCAGCAACGCGGGCGTGCCCAATGCCCTCCGCGTCCGAAGTACCGACCTGGTCAGCACCAACGCCGGCCAGCCGCTGCCGTTTCAGATGACGCAGACGGCCACGGCGTCAGGCGGCGGCGTGTTCACGTCGTTCACCGTGTACGATTCGCTCGGCAACGCCATCCCCGTGAATGCCGCGTTCACGCTCGAGAGCACGCCCAATACCGGCCCGGTGTGGCGGTACTACCTCGAATCGGCGGCCCCCGGACAGGAGCCGCAAATGCTCGGGACGGGGACGGTGACCTTCAATACCGAAGGGCGCTTCGTCAGCGCCAGCGGCAACACGTTTTCGCTCAACCGCACCGACACGGGGGCCGCCTCCCCCGTGCAGTTCACGCTGAACCTCGAGGAGCTCAACGGTCTGTCCACCGAGACGTCGAACGTCATTCTCGCCGAGCAAGACGGCTACCCGCCCGGCTCGCTGATCAGCTTCGCGGTCGGCAACGACGGGACGGTAACCGGGGTGTTCACCAACGGACTGACCCGGCCGATCGGTCAGGTCGCGTTGGCGACCTTCGCCAATGAGGCCGGCCTCGTCGCCGAGACCGACAACCTTTTCAGCGTCGCGCCCAACTCCGGCCCGCCGGCCGTCTCCATCCCGGGGACGCTGGGGGCGGGGCTGATCCACGGCGGGGCGCTGGAGATGTCCAATGTGGACCTGGCCCGCGAGTTCATCGGGTTGATTACCTCCAGTGCCGGGTTTCAGGCCAACAGCCGGGTTATCAGTGTGGCCAACGAGATGATGGACCAGTTGCTCATGACGCTGCGTTGAAACGCCCTTCAGAACCCCGCACGCCGGTGCGGGGCCAAGCGGCCCACCACTTGCGTGGTGGGTTCGGTTGGTAGCTCTCGGGCGGCGGGCGTCGAGGATCGCGGAAGTGGAATTGCGGACGTCGGTTCGAGCGGGTCTCCAATCCTGGACTGCGGTGCTCTGGACGGCCGCGGGCCGCGGAGGTGCCGCATGATCCGGCTCACCCGCCTCAACGGACGGCCTTTCGTCTTGAACGCCGACCAGATCAAGAGCATCGAGGAGACCCCCGACACAATGATCGCCCTGCTGAACGGCGAACAGGTTGTGGTGCGGGAGGCGCTGGACGAAGTGGTCCGGCGGGCCATCGAGTATTTCCGTTCGCTGCGCGCGTTCGCGGCCCCCGCGCCGCCGGTGACGCCCGAACGCCAATAGCGCAGACGACTTTGCGCGGCGGCGCATATTGTGCCCCGTGAGGCGGGGCGCGTCTGATAAGAGGTGGGGCGTGTGCCGCGGGCCGCGCGGGCGGTGAACCCCCCGCGCGCGAAGGTCGATAATGGGGGTGAACGCGTGCCCCCCGGCGCTCGGCCGGCCGGGTCACGCCGCCCAGGCCGCTCGGCGGCCGCAGTCATGGCAGTTGAGGCGAGGCGATGGCCGGCGACGCTCCGTCCCCCGAAGCCGCTCCGAAGAAGAAGCTCCCCAAGACGGCCATCCTCGTGGTGGGCGTGGCCGTCGCCGAGGCCGTCGTCTTCGGCATCCTGTTCAAGGTCGCCGGCGGGGGACCGGAAGCCGCCCACGGCGAGGGACAGCACGCGGTGCAGGGCCCCGTGGCCACGCAGCCGGTCGGCGTCGCCGAGGTGCTGCTGGTCAAGAGCTTCCGGGTCCCGAACGACAAGAGCGGCCGTCTTTACATTTACGACCTGGATATCAGCGTCGTCGTCCCGCTGGATGCCAAAGAGCGGATGGAGACGCTGGTCAAGGAACGCGGCGCGGAGATCGGCGATCGCGTCGCCCGCATCGTCCGCGGGGCCAACGACCGCATGTTGCGCGAGGACGACCTGCGGGCCCTACGACAGCAGTTGCTCGAAGGCCTACGCGAGATCAGCCGCGATGAGATCCTCGTGCAGCGCGTACTCATCCCGCGCTTTGTTCCGATGCGCTCGGACTAGCGGAGCCCGAGCCGTGTAATTCGGCGAACGGTCAGCCCTGATGCCCGACGAGACGCCCGAACCCAACGCCCCCGAGACGCCCGCCCCGGCCGAACCCGCCGGCGCCGAGCCCGGTGCCGCCGCGCCGAACGCGCCGGAGGCCGCGGCCCCCGAGGCTGCGACCACGGAGGCGCAGGTGACGGCGTCCCAGACGCCGAGCGAATCTCCGGCGGCTGAGGTGCCGAGCGAACCGGTGGCCTCCGAGACGCCGGCTGAACCCACGGCGTCGGAAGCTCCGAGTGAACCGGCCACACCCGAGACGACGGGGGAGCCGGCCGCACCGGATACCCTGGCGGCGGAGTCAACGCCGACTACGCCCGAGGCGACCGCGGTGCCCGCAACCGAGACCGAGTCGCCGCCTGCGCAGCCGGGCGCGGTGGCTGCCGAGCCGGCCGCGTCACCGGCACCCGATGTCGGCAATTCACTAAGCCAGGAAGAACTCGACGCTCTGTCCGCCGAATTGGCCGGCGGCCCAAGCCCCGCCAAGGCGGACTCCTCGGCGGCCGCCGCGAGCAACGAAGCGGATGCGGACCTTGATCGGTCTATCGCTGAAGCGATGGCGGAAGCCTCCGGCGGGCAGGCGGTCGCCGCGGCCGACGAGAAGGCGGGGACGGCCGTCGTGGGCGCCGTGCCGGTGCGCGTCTCCCCGGAGGACGCCAAGCCGTTTACCGCTCCGGAGCTGCCGCGCGGCGAGCCGCCGCCGGCCACGACGATCGACTTGCTCGATGACGTGCAGCTTGATGTCAAGATCGAGCTGGGCCGCACGAACATGTACATCGAGGACGTGCTGCGGCTGGGCGTCGGGTCGGTGGTGGAGCTGGACAAGCTGGCCGGCGACCCGGTGGACATCTACGTCAACGAACGGCTCATCGCCCGGGGCGAGGTTCTCGTGCTTAACGACAACTTCTGCGTCCGTATCAACGCGATTCATAGCCCGGTCCCGGAGCTGGAACCGGCCTGACCGCGAACCATGGAAATCACAGCGCCACGGATGGCCACCCTGATCGTGCTGGGAATCCTCGGCCTGGCGACGGCCGCGGCCGACGAACCCACGCCCCCGCCGACCGACGCACAAGTCGGTCCGCCGGACGCCGCCCAGCGCGTCCCCCTCCCCGACGATCCGTGGGGCTCGCCCGACATCGTGGCGCCGCGCATGGATGCCCGCCCGCTGCCGCGCCGCTCGGTCCCCGCCGGGCGCGCCGAGTCTCCGCCGTCCACGGCCCGCGGCGCCGGCTTCCGCACGACCCTGGCGTTGGGGGGGGTGGTCGCCCTGATCGTGCTGTTGGCGTGGGGGTATCGCGTCGCTGCCACCCGCGGCGGCGGGCGCTGGTCGCTCCGCGTTCGTCATCCGGGACTGATTGAAGTGTTGAGCCGGGCGGCGTTGTCCCCGCGACAGTCCCTGTACCTCGTGCGCGTGGGGCCGCGGCTCGTGCTGCTCGGCGCGACGGCCGACGCGGTGCGGCCCCTGGACGTGATCCAAGACCCGGACTTGGTGGCCTCGCTGGCCGGCCAGGCGGCCCGACAACGGCCGGGCAGCCACAGCGCGGAGTTCGACCGCTGCCTGGAGCGGGAGGCCGTCGGGTACTCGGCCACGACGGGGCACGCACTCGATGAACTGACCATGCCCGAAGAGCGACGGCTGGCCGGCGTGCGACAGACGTTGGCCGACGCCGTGCAACGCCTGCGGTCGGTGGCCGCGGGGCGTGAATGACGAAACGGAATGAAGAAGGAAAAGGGCAAAATGAAAAAGAGGGCTCACTCGCCGAACGGTCCTTGAGCTGAACCTTCTTGAATTCTGCCTTCTTCCTTTTGAATTGGTTTTCGAGGTGGCCCGTGACTCCGGCGGTCCTCACAGTGCGCGCCCGGCCGACGCCGCTACGGCGGATGACGCCGCGCGGCGCGGCAGGACTGCTGGTGTTCGTGCTCGCCCTGGCCCCGGCGGCGTGGGGGCAAGCGGCGGACCCGCCGCCGGCGGACGGTGCCGCGGCCCCGGTGTACGTCCCGGACGTGAGCCACTGGCTGCCGAAGGCCAACAGCCGCGAGGCCCTCAGCAACTCGCTGCAAATCCTGGTCCTGCTGACGCTGCTGACGGTGGCGCCCAGCATCCTGCTCATGACCACGTGTTTCATGCGCATGCTGGTGGTCCTGACGCTGCTGCGCCAAGCGCTCGGTACCCAACAGCTTCCGCCTTCGCAAATCCTCGTGGGGCTGGCCCTGTTTCTGACGCTGCTCGTGATGGCCCCCACCTGGTCGAGCATCCACGAGCACGCGATCAAGCCCTACCTCAACGAGGAACTGGACCAGCTCGACGCGATTGCCGTGGCGGGCGAGGAGCTCCGCGGTTTCATGTTCGAGCAGATCAAGGCCGCCGGCAATGAGCCGGATGTCTACATGATGTACGAATACGCCGCGAAGCGGACGGTGGCCGCCGAGGAGGTCATCGATGAGCGCGACGTGCCGATGACGGCCCTGGTGCCGGCGTTCATCCTGAGCGAGCTGAAGGTGGCCTTCGTGCTCGGTTTTCGTATCTATCTGCCGTTTCTGGTCATTGACATGGTGATCGCCACCGTCCTGGTGTCGATGGGCATGATGATGCTGCCGCCGGTGTTGATTTCGCTGCCGTTCAAGCTGCTTTTGTTCGTCCTGGCCGATGGCTGGCACCTGGTGGCCGGGGCGCTGATGGCCAGTGTGAGCTGAGGGCGGCGGCGCCGGCCCGCGGCGCAAGCGGCGCCCGGAGGTGCAACGATGGACATGACGCTGGCTTTGGACCTGGGCCGCGAGGCGCTGCTGACGGCGTTGCTCATCTCCGGCCCGGTGCTGGCCGTGGGGCTGGCCGTGGGTCTGGTCATCAGCCTGGTGCAGGCCGTGACGCAGATTCAAGACCAGACGCTGAGCATGGTCCCGAAGATCGTCGCCATGGTCACCGCCGCCGTCTTGCTCGTCCCGTGGCTGGCCCAGCGCGTACTGGAGTATTCGCAGGAGCTGTTTGCGGGCTACTGAGGACTGCCCAGTGCCGAGTGCAAAGTGCAAAGTGAGGAACGGCACGCGCCGCGCTGGCCAGTGCGGCGCAGCGCCGACTCCGCACTCTGCACTTTGCACTTCCCCGCACGACCTCCGGTTGAGCCCCTGGAGCAGCGTTACACACGGAACCTGACCTGAGGATGCCGTCATGCCCGCCGAGCTGATCGCCGGCTATCTCAAGCTGCCGGTCTTCGCCCTGGTCGCGGCGCGGCTGGCGGGCCTGCTGATGTGGCAGCCGGTCCTCGGCGCCATGGCGATTCCCGCGCGGCTCCGCGCGCTGCTCATCCTCGGACTGGCCGCCATGATCACCCCGCTCGTCCACCTGCCCGCCGACGCGCCCGACACGCCGCTCGGCGTGCTCCTGGCCCTGGGCGGCGAGGTGCTGCTCGGCGGACTGCTCGGGCTGCTGACGGCGGCGTGCTTCGTCGGGCTCGAAGTCGGCGGGCAACTCGTGGCGCAGGAGGCCGGTCTGGCCTTCGGCCAGCTTGTCGACCCCAACACCGAGCAGGAACAAACCGTCGTCGGCGTCTTCCAGGTGCAATTCGCCGTTGTGATCTATCTCGTGATCGGCGGGCACCGCGCGCTGCTCGCCGCGTGCCTCGACACCTTCGAGTCCGTCCCGCTGCTGGCCACGGTGGCGACCGGCGCGGCGGGCAGCGAACTCCTGTGTCGTGTCCTCGACCAGAGCGGTCAAGTCGCCCTGCGCGTCACCGCCCCGGCGTTGCTGGCGCTGTTCCTCGTCAACCTGGCGCTGGGCTTCATCTCGCGCACGCTGCCCCAACTGAACATCATCGCCGTCGGCTTCTCGGTGAAATCCCTGGTCGCGTTCCTCGTGCTGGCCGCGGCGCTGCCCTCCGCCACGGACGCGTGGCTGAGTGCCCTCGAACACGTGTACCTCTGGCTCGGTGAGCTCATCGGCCCCGGCTGACAGGAGACCCCGCTCCCATGGCGCAGGACGACGCCGGCGACAAGACCGAACAGCCCACCGTACGCCGCCGCGAGGAAGCGCGCGAACAGGGCCAGATCGCCCGCAGCGCGGACCTCACCGCCGCGGTGGTGCTGCTGGGCGGCATACTCCTATTGAAGGCGCTGGGTCACCCCATGCTGAGCCAGATGCTCGGCATGACGCGGGCCCTCGGCGAGCCGCCGGACGTGCGCCCCGCCGGGCTGCTCCCCTGGTGCCTTCAGGTCGGCCGCGCCGCCGCCGAAATCCTCCTACCGTTTCTGGGCCTGCTCCTGGTCCTGGCGGCGGCCGGGGCGGTGGCCCAGTCGGGCCTCCTGCTGAGCTGGAAGAAGATCGGCTTCAAGCCCGACCGCCTCGACCCCGTGGCCGGCTTTCGCCGCCTTGTATCCGCCGAAGCGCTCAACCGCCTCATTCAGGGGCTGCTGAAGATGGCGATCATCGCGGGGGTGGCCTACCTGACCATCGCGGGCGAAATCCGCCAGGTACTGGCGACGGGCGCGTTGCACCCGGGCGGCGTGCTGGGGCTCAGCGCGGACCTGATCTTCAACCTGGCGCTGCGCCTCGGGGCCGTCCTGCTGGTCCTCGGGCTGGTCGATTACCTCGTCCAGCGCTGGCGGCTCGAACGCCAGCTCCGCATGACCCGGCAAGAGGTCCGCGACGAACTCAAGCGCATGGAGGGCGACCCGCTCATCAAGCAGCGGCGTCGGCAACTGCAGATGCGCCTGGCCATGCAGCGCATCCAGGCCGAGGTGCCGCGGGCCGACGTCGTGGTGACCAACCCCACCCACTACGCCGTCGCCCTGCGCTACGAGCCGGACTCGATGACCGCGCCCCGCCTCACCGCCAAGGGCCTCGATTTCCTCGCCGAGCGCATCCGGCAGCTGGCGCAACAGCACGGCGTCCCGGTCGTGCAACGGCCGCCGCTGGCGCGAGCGTTGTACCACGGCGTGGAGGTGGGGCAGGAGGTGCCGCCGCCGTTCTACCGCGCCGTGGCCGAGAT
>CAYWYJ010000141.1:0-9268 GCA_964462635.1 uncultured Planctomycetales bacterium | reverse complement strand
CGAACCGCGACCGTGAGCGAGCGGACGCGGTGGCCGACGGCCTCCGCGACGCCGGATTCCCGCCACGGCGGGCAGGCTCCGGTCCGGCGCTACTGGGGGGTGCGGGCGTCGCGCCCGCCGAACCGAGCCGCGACCGTAAGGGAGCGGGTGGGACGGGGGCTGGTTCTTCGAGCAAGACCACTGCTCAAGAGCAGTGGCACACGGACGCCACGGGCATCCGCGAACCCGTCGCTGGCGCTCCGGGCTCGTTCTTGGACCGTGAACAGCCGGGGACGGCTGTCCTACTGGGTTCCGCCGCCGACCTGCGGCAGCCCGACGGCGGAGACTACCGCCTGGTCAACACGCCGGAGGGGCTCCACGAACTCGTCGCGGCCCTGGCACGCCGGCCGGAGTTCGCGGTGGACACCGAAACGACCGGGGTGAATCCGAGCGATTGCGACCTGGTCGGGGTGTCGTTCGCGTGGGAGGTCGGGCGCGGCTACTACGTCCCCGTGCGTAGTGTCTTCGGCCACGCGCTGCCGCTGGAGCACGTGCGCGCGCAGCTCGGCCCCCTGCTGGCCGATCCCGCGAAACGCAAGGTCGGGCAGAACCTGAAGTACGACCTGAACGTCCTGCGCAACGCCGACATACTGGTCGCGGGGCCGCTGTTCGACACGATGGTGGCCGCGTTCGTGCTGGATTCGACGCGCAGCTCGTACAGCCTCGACCATCTCGCGTTTCATCTGCTCGGGCACCGGATGATCCCGATCACCGACCTGATCGGCAAACCGCCGCAGCAGCTGCGGATGGACCAGGTGCCGGTCGAGCGCGTGGCCGAGTATGCGGCGGAGGACGCGGACTACACCTGGCGGCTGCGGCAGCTCTTCGAGCCGCAGCTCGCGCCGCTCGGCGTCGATCGGCTGTTCTATGACACCGAGATGCCCCTGGTGTCGGTGCTGGCCGACATGGAGCACCACGGCATCCGCCTGGATACGGAGTGGCTGCGGCGGATCGGCGCCGACATGAGCACGCGGATCGACGCGATTCAGGAAGAGGTCTACCGGCTCGTCGGCACGCGCTTCAACCTCGATTCGCCGAAGCAGTTGGCGGAAATCCTGTTCGACAAGCTGAAGTTCCGCGTGGTACGGCGGACGAAGACGACGCGTTCGACCGACGCCGACACGTTGGAAGTGCTCGGGCGCGAGACCGGCGACCCGCTGTTCGCGTTGTTGCTCGAATACCGCGAGATTCAGAAGCTGCGCGGGACCTACGTGGACGCCCTGCCCGCCCAGTGCAGCCGGCGCACCGGCCGCCTGCACACCAGTTACCACCAGACCGGCACCGTCACCGGGCGGCTGTCGAGCAGCGAACCGAACCTTCAGAACATCCCGATCCGTACCGAACTCGGGCGGCAAATCCGCCGGGCGTTTGTGCCGCGCAGCCCGGATGAGCAGCTCATCGTGGCGGACTACTCGCAGGTCGAGCTGCGCGTGCTGGCCCATTTCAGCGAAGACGAAGCCCTGATCCGCGCCTTCCAGGAGGACCGCGACATTCACGCGTTCGTGGCGGCGGAGATCAACGGCGTGCCGCTGGACGCCGTGACCAAGGAGATGCGCGGCCGGGCCAAGGCGGTCAATTTCGGCATCATCTACGGCCAGACGGCGTTCGGGTTGTCTCAGGCGACGGGGATGTCCCGCGCGGAGGCCCAGGCGTTCATCGACGCGTACTATCGGCGCTACCCGCGTATTCGCGGCTTCATGGAGCACTGTATTGCCGAGGCGCGGCAGCGCGGCTACGTGCAGACCATCCTTGGCCGGCGACGGCCGATCGAGAACCTCGCTTCGCGCAACGCCGGCTTGCGGGCACAGGCGGAGCGCTTCGCCGTCAACACGGTGATTCAGGGTTCCGCCGCCGATCTCATCAAGACGGCGATGAACCGGCTGCACCGCCGCATCCTCGCCGAGCGGCTGCCGTTGCGGATGTTGCTCCAGGTGCATGACGAGCTGGTGTGCGAGGCCCCGCGCGGCGACGCCCCGGCGCTGGCGGACGTGCTCCGCCAGGTGATGAGCGGGGCCCTGCCCCTGCGCGTGCCGCTCAAGGTGGACGTGGCCCGCGGCGACAACTGGCTCGATGCGAAATAACCGGCAGATGCGCTGAGTGCCGCCCAATCCAGCGTCTCGACAATTGCCAAATCCAGTGCGGGGGCGTCACAGGCTCAGCGAACCGCGCTGGCCCCCAAGGGGCTGTAGCCGGCCACAAGCCATTGCCGAAGCCCAGCGCGGCCTGGGGGCCGCAGCCAAACGTAGCGGCTCGCCACAGCGAGTCGCCTTTGGCGACCGGGCTCCGCACCGGCCGTCGGCCGCCGGAGAATCTCGTCGCGCCGAGGAGAATCCGATCGTTAGTAGTACAAGAATCGCCGGAGACGACACGCACCATTCCGGTGCCGCCGACAACTATCGACGCTTGCGGCTCGACACGGCGCGGGATAACTTAGGTGGTTTGATGAGTCGTCGGCGGTCAGCGGGGCCGGCCGGCGACCCGGCCCCCACTCCCCGCGGAGAGAGTAGACCCATGACATGCGCCTCGATTCTGTACCGAAACCGCCCGGCGGTCGCGCGGGCCGTGGCCCGACGGACCCTGGTGGCCCTGGCGGCGTTGGCGTTGCTGGTCGGTCGCCCGGCCGTCGCCCAGGAGAAGAAAGTCCCCCAGCGGAGCGAGATCCCGCCGCAGTACCTATGGGCCACCGAGACGATCTACGCGGACGAGGCGCAGTGGGAGCGGGACTTCGCGCAGCTTGAGCAGGACATCCCGAAGCTGGCGGCGTACAAGGGGCGGCTGGGCGAAGGGGCGGCCACCCTGCTGGCGTTCTGCAAGCTCGGCGACGACGTGGGACCGCGCTTCGAGAAGGTCTTCGTCTATGCCTCGCTGAAGTCCGACGAGGACACCAAGGTCAGCAAGTACCAGGGCATGGAGGACCGGCTGCGCGGGCTGGCGGTCAAATATGGCGAAGCGATGGCCTGGGTCGAGCCCGAGCTGACCGCGATCCCCTGGGAAACGCTCGAAAAGTGGATGGGCGAGAACGCGGACCTCGCGCTGTACCGCCACTCGTTCCACAATTCGTTCCGCCGGAAGCAGTATGTGCTGAGCGAGGCGGAGGAGCGGCTGATCGCGCTGGGCGGGCAGGTGGCTTCGGTGCCGTACACCGCGTACAACCTGCTGTCCAACGCCGACATCCAGTTCCCCAAGATCAAGGACGAGACGGGCCAGGAGGTCGAGCTGTACGACCAGGCCTTCTACAAGTTCATGCGCAGCCCGGACCGCCGCGTGCGCAAGGACGCCTACGAAGGCATCGTGGGGACGTACGCGAAGTACCGGAACACGGCGGCGGCGCTGCTGAACGGGGCGGTGCAGAGCCACCTGTTCAACGTGCGGGCCCGGGGCTACAAGTCGTGCCTGGAGGCGTCGCTGTTCAACAGCAACATCCCGGTCGATGTCTACAACAACCTGGTGCGCACGGTGAACGACAATCTGCCGCTGCTGCACCGCTACACGACGCTGCGCTGCAAGGCCCTGAAGCTGAGCGACAAGGCCCGCGACTACGACCTGTATGCTCCGTTCACGGCCGAGGCGAAGCTCGAGTACAAGTATCAGCAGGGCATCGACATCATGAAGGCGGCGCTGAAGCCGCTGGGCGGCGAGTACGGCCAGATCATGTCCAAGGGCATCGACTCGCGCTGGATCGATGTGTTCGCCACGCGGAACAAGCGCAGCGGCGCGTACTCCAGCGGCAGCTACCTGACCCAGCCGTACATCCTGCTCAATTTCAGCACCGGTCCCGACGAGCCCGGGGCGTACGAGGACATCTCGACCCTGGCCCACGAGATGGGCCACTCGATGCACTCGTTCCTCTCGCGCACGCACCAGCCGTACGTGTACGCCGACTATGACATCTTCTGCGCCGAGGTGGCTTCGACCGCCAACGAGATCCTGTTGCAGAACCATGTGCTGCCACAGATCACCGACCGGCAGGCCAAGCTGTACCTGCTGGTGGAATTGCTGGAGGGTTTCCGCGGCACCGTCTTCCGCCAGACGATGTTCAGCGAGTTCGAGCAGAAGATCCACGAAATGGCCGAGCAGGGGATCCCGCTGACGGCGGACACGCTGGGGGCGGCGTACGGCGAGATCATGAAGCGGTACTACGGGCCGGACTACGAACAAGACCCGCTCGTGGACAACTACTGGATTCGCATCCCCCACTTCTACTACAACTTCTACGTGTACAAGTACTCGACCAGCTACTGCGCCGCGGCCAACATCATCGAGCGCGTCAGCCACAACGAGCCCGGCGCCGTCGAGAAGTACCTGACGTTCCTCAAGAGCGGCAGCCGCAAGTACCCGCTGGAGCTGCTGCGGGACGCCGGCGTGGACATGACCACGGCGACCTACGTTGAGGACGCGATGAAGTACTTCTCGCGCCTGTTGGACGAAACCGAGAAGCTGCTCGGACCGCAGCTCGCGGGCGCCCGCTGAGCCCCGCCCTCGCGTGCGGGAGCAAGTCCGAACCCACCACGCCAGTGGTGGGTCGGCGCGGCCTGCCCTGACGTCCCCCGATCCCCGCACTGGCGTGCGGGGTTCGGATCAGAACCCGCCCGCGACCGCCAGACCGCGCTCGCCGGCCGCACCGCGGGCGCCGTGGCTTGATTTTGTAGCAATTCAAGACAAGACTCTCCCGTGGGCGGACCGCCGGGCGCAACGGCGGCCGGCCCCGGGAGACCGCCATGAACCAACGTCACACCGAGTTCTTCGGGCCCGACCTGGGCCGCGGGCCGTTCAGCTCACAGCGGATCGAAACGTCGGCCCTCCAGATCGCGGCCGCCATCGCCCAGGTCCGCGCCCCCCTGACCCGCGTCGAGGCCGACCTGCTTGCCCACGGCGACTTCATCCGGCAACTGGCCGACCGCCTGGCGCCGGACTACGCCGCATTTCTGGCCGCCGAAGTCGGCGGCGAGGTCTCCAACGCCATCCGCACCAGCCTTCGCACCTCGCTCAGCACCTACAGCCTCTTGGACTGCTGGCTGGCCGACGCCCCCGGCGGCGGGCTCACCGCTTACGAGCCGGATTCGGTGACGGTCAACGTCGGCACGCTGCTGGAGACGGTCGTCAGCAAGAAGCGGTTCCTGCTGATTACCACCCAAGCCGGCGTCGCCGACGTCACCGTCAATTACAACGGCATCCGATCATGGTACTGGGGGGTCAGCCGCTACGGCCGCATCTACTACACCGACCGGCTGTATTTCACGTAGGCGCTTCGGGGGCGGCCGGGTCGGGTGCCCCGTCGCCAGGCGAAGGGGGCGGCGCGGAGGTGTCCGAGGCGGGCGGGGCACTCGGGGTCGGCCCTGCCCCCTCGGCGGCCGCGGGGGACGGGGTCTCGCCGGCGTGCTTCCGGGACCGGCCGTCACCGCGTGACGGTCGGGGAGCTTCAGTCCGTGGTTGCGACAGCCCGCTGAACGGCACTTCGACCTCCAGCAGCCCCACGCTCACGATCGCCACCCCCCTGCTTGCATTCACGCGCACTACCCGCCCCTCGCGGTGAAATCGCTGCACGTAGACCACGGCGTCCGGTCGCAGCGCGGCCGCTTCCGCCTCGGTCAATGGTGGCGACGCGGGCAGCGGACGCGGGGTCGGGGCCGTCGGCGGCGTCGTGGGCGGGGTTGCCGGGCCACGCTCGCGCTCCGGGCGCCGCAGGCGCGGCTTGGACGCCGGCGCCACGACCGCCGGTCGCGGAGGTCGCGGCGGTGGCGCGGGGGATTCCGGCGGCAGGATGTCGCCCAAAGGCACTTCGACCGAGAAGGCCCCCACATCCACCTCGGCCCGCTGCTGGTCCAGGCGCAGTCGGACGATCTTGCCGTCGCGGTCGAACTCGCGGACTCGCACGGCGTCGCCCGGTTGCAGGTGGACGACACGCTGCACCCAACGTTGGAAGTCCGCCTGCTGTTGTTCGAGGGCCGCGCGGGTGGCGTTGGCCTCGCTGGCGGCCCGTCCGGCACGCTCGCGCTCCGCGTCGGCCTCCCGTCGGGCGTCCTCCGCCCGCCGCTTCACGACCCGCGTCCCCTCCAGGGCCGCGTGCAACATGCGGGACTTACGGGAGAGGTTCCGGCGGGCCAGGGCGATGAGCCGTTTCGGCAGTCCGAGCCGCTGCGCGACCTCCAGCGCGTTGCTTTGCCCCGGCTCACCCAAGGCCAGGTGGAACGTCGGCCGCAGCGTCTCGGAGTCGAACTGGACGCAGGCGTTTTCGGCACCTTCGTGCATCAGGGCGAAGCTCTTGAGCGCTCCCAGGTGCGTGCTCACGACGCCGCGACACTTCAGCCGCAGCAGCTCTTCGAGGATCGCGCGGCCGAGCGCCGCCCCTTCATCCGGGTCGGTCCCCGCGCCCAGCTCGTCGATGAGCAGCAGCGACCCCGGCCCGGCGTGGCGGAGCATCTCGATCAGCCGCGTGAGGTGGGCGCTGAACGTGCTGAGCGATTGTTGCAGGCTTTGTTCGTCGCCGACGTCGATCAGGATGTGGCCGAAGACGCCCAGTTCCGACCCCCGGGCCGCGGGCACGGGCAGACCGGCCTGCATCATCAGCGAGACCAGGCCGATGGTCTTGAGGGCGACCGTCTTGCCGCCCGTGTTGGGGCCGGTAACGATCAACAGCGTGAAATCGTGCCCCAGGCGATAGTCGATCGGGACCACCGGCTCCACCGATTGTCCCGCCGCCCGCCGCCGGTTGGCCAGCTCGAGCAACAGCGGGTGGCGGGCGCCGCGGACGTTGAGCGTGCCCTCCGGGCCGACTTGCGGGCAGTGCAGGTCGAACTGCCGCGCCAGGCGGACCTTCGCCACGATGAGGTCGATGACCGCCAGGGTGTCGAGCGTACGCCGGATTTCGCGCGCGTTGAGGGCGATCTCGTGCGACAACTCCCACAGCAGGCGGCCGATCTCCTCTTGCTCGGCGCTGCGCAGGTTGGAGATGCGGTTGTTCAGCTCGACCACCTCGGCGGGCTCCACGTACAGCGTGGCCCCGGTGTCGGACGCGCGGTGGACGATCCCGGGCAGTCGCCCGCGGTACTCCGCCCGCAGCGGCACCACCAGTCGGTCGCCGTGGAACGTGTGGTTGGCGTACTGAAGCAGGCGGCGGATGCCCGGGTCGTGCAGCAGCCGGTCCACCACGTGGCGGACCTCGTGCTCGGCGCTGTCGATCTCGCGGCGGATGCCGGCGAGTTTGGCGCTGGCGCTGTCGCGGACCTGGCCGCGCTCGTCGATGACGGCGCTGATGCGTTCGGCGATCGAGCGAAAATCGCCGACGCGCTCCGCCAGGTGCCGGAACTCGGGGAAGTCCTCCGGCAGGTCACGAAGATAGGTGGCGACGTGGTGCGTGCCCGCCAGCGTCGTCCCGATCTGGGCCACCTCCTCGACGTTGACCCGCAGCGGCGGCCCGCACCGTTCCAGAATGTCGCGCACGTCGGTGATGCCGCCGAGCGGCGGTAACCCGCGGGATTCGCTCAGCCGCTGGAGTTCCTCCACCTGGGCCAGCCACCGCCGCACCAGGGCCACGCGCGTGGCCGGGTGGATGCTGCCGGCCAGTGAGCGGCCCAGGCCGGTGAGGGCGCAGCCGGCGAGCAGCTCGCGGATGCGGGGGAAATCGAGGCACTCGAGTGTGTGGGCGTCCATGTGGAGGATTGCCGCCGCGGCACAAAAGACCAACAATGGGTGGGGCGTGCGGCCGGCCCGCGGCCCGGGCCCACGGCCACCGAGTGCAGGGTATGCGAAGGCTACGCGGCTGCACAAGGGTTTCGACGTTCATTCTGCTGATCGGGATCGCTGCGCGCGCGACGCACGCGCAGCCCGCCGGGTCGCAACCGGCCCGGGGCGCGCCGCCGGCGCCCGGCGGCGCAGCGCCCGATGACGCCGTCTTCAGGACCATCGACGAGGCCCTGGAGGGGGGGCGTGCCGCGCTGGCGCTTCAGTTGCTTCAGCGCGCGGACCCCGGGCTGCGCGAACAACCGGCGGGAGCGCTCCGCGCCGCCCGGGCCTATTTCCAGCTCGGCGTGTTGCTGGGCGAGGCCGAGGTCCGCACGGTGGCGGACGGACGCACGGGCCAGTTCGCCGGCAACTTCCTGCTCGTCGAGCCCCGCCCGGGCCGCCACCGCTTCCTCTGCTGTCCCGGGGCCTCGGCGCTTTATCAACTGCGGGCGGCGTTGGACGGCGGCCTGGACGACCCCGCGGCCCATCTGCTCCACGCGCGCATCTGGCACCGTCTGGGGCGCCCGGAAGTGGCCCTGACCATCCTGCGCGCCAGGGCGGACGTCTTGTTGAGCACCGCCGGCGAGGAAGTCCTCGACACGTATTGCCAGATTGCCCTGGAGGCGGACGCCCTGGCCGACTACCTGCGCTGTGCCGCGTTGCGCGCGGCACGCTGCCCCGAGCGTCGCCACACGATCATGCGGGACGCCTGCCTGACGTTGGCCGAGCGCTACGGCCAGCGCGGCGACGAAACGCTGCATATCGAGTGGCTGCGGCGCGCGGTTCGTCACCAGCCGGACGAGACCGACCTGTGGTTGCGTCTGGCCGACGCCGAGTGGGCGGCCGGTCGGACGGGGGAGGCGGCCCGGCACTACGGCCGGGTGCTGCAACTGTCGCCGGGGCACGCCGACCGCGGCCGGATTCTCGAGCGGTTGGCCGAATCGGGTGACCACGCCGAGCCGTGACGTGGCCGGCCCCAGGCTTGCCGAATCAGCGTGCGCGAACATGCGGCGCGGGAGGGCGAGGCTGTCTCCTGCGGCGACCCTCCCGGCCTGCCGGGCCGCGGCTCGCCGGGCCGGCAGGGTCGCCGAAGGAGACAGGCTCGCCCTTCCGACGTGCGCCGCCAAATCGCACACGCCAGTGCGGGGCCCCGCGGCCCACCACGGGCGTGGTGGGTGCTGTTGGCGGGCCTAACCTCGCTGGCCGGCGCGGGTCTGTCGGGGTGGAAGCCCTCGGGTGCTGGAGGTGAGCGTATGAGTCCGCATCGGTGGCGAAAACTCGCCGGGCTGCTCCTGGCCGCCGCCTGGGCCCCGATCGTGGTGTCGTGCGAGCCGGCGGGCTGGGACGGCGTGGTGCGCGTCGCGGGCCACGGGTGGCCGTACACCTGGGTCACCGAACACGTGTACGAGGAGTGGTACGACGACGGAGACTGCTGCGGCTACGGGGACGGCTGGGGCGGCGATTTCTGGTTCTACTACGACGACTGAGCCGGGCCGCCGGCGCCGCC
>CAYWYJ010000140.1:1372-9376 GCA_964462635.1 uncultured Planctomycetales bacterium | reverse complement strand
TGCCGGTCGCCATCACGGCTTGGCCCGGGCAGCCGCCCTTGCAGGCGGCGGCGCAGGCGGCGTCACACTTGCCCGCACAAGCCGCCTCGCACTTCTTGGAACAGGTGGCGCCGTCTTTGGCCGCGGCGGCCTTGGCGGTCGCGCCGTCGTCGGACGACTTGCCCT
This sequence comes from uncultured Planctomycetales bacterium, assembly GCA_964462635.1. GTDB lineage: Bacteria > Planctomycetota > Phycisphaerae > UBA1845 > Fen-1342 > JBFMAI01. The sequence goes on along the minus strand of CAYWYJ010000140.1, from coordinate 9,211 downwards.
TGCAACACTGGGCGGAGGCGGAAGATACGAACGCCAGAGCGAGGACGATCAGAGCAGTGGTCAGCGCGGTCTTCATTCCATGTACTCCAACTTGGTCACTTAGTTCCAATTTATCGGACCCTCTCACGCTGAGAGAGCACCGGCGACACGTTTTGGCGTTGCGGAGGACGCGCCGCGTCCAGCTCGACCCGCTGCCATATATGGTACTGATTTCATGCGGTTTGTCAAACGCAATTGGCGAAAGCCGGGAGATACCGGGGGCTCTTCTGCGCTTCGAATGGAAATGCCCGGGCCACGGGCGCGATTTTCCGGGGTTGGGGAGATAAGTCTTGACCCGGGTTGCCCCGGGGGATAATCTGAACGTGGGTAGGCAGGCAGTTGGCGGAAGGAGGCATCATTTCTCCGCCGGCGTAGCCTCAGTTCTGGTGAGGCGTTCGTTACGCCCGGTCTGAGCCCGGATGCTCTCGAAGCCAACGTGTCGAAATCGGTTCTGTCGTCGTCGGTGCGGATATGCGCCCGCCCCGGCGGGAACACTGAGCGCAGGAGTGAGGAGTAGGACATGAGACATCTGGTAGTGGTGGCAATCCTTGGATTGGCCGCCGGGACGGCGATGGCCGCGTGGTACGACAATTTCGATTCGTACACGCTCGGCTCCATCAACGGCCAGGGCGGCTGGACGGGCTGGGACAACACCCCGTCGGCGGCCGGCATCGTGAGCAACGAGAGGGCCCGCAGTACGCCCAACTCGCAGTTGATCGAAGGTGCTGCGGACTCGGTGCAGCAGTACACCGGCTACAACAGCGGCGTGTACGAGTACGTGGCGTGGCAGTACGTCCCCGGTAACATGACCGGGAACTCGTACTTCATCATGCTCAGCAAGTACGTCCCCGGCAGCTCGGCGTCGAACGTCTGGTGCGTCCAGCTCGACTACAACGGCGCGACCAAGCAGATCGTCGGCGACTGCGGCGGCAACGACAACGTAACGCTGCCGTACATCTCCGACCAGTGGGTCGAGATCAAGGTGAAGTACTACCTGGATCCCGCCCCGGCCGGCGACTGGGTGCAGATCTACTACAACGGCACCTTGCTCGATGACCCGGCGCTGCCCAATCACGCCACTCTCGGCGGCGGCTACAAGCTGACGGGCGGCGTGTTCGGGAACCAGAGCCCGGCCGGCCCGCTCGACATCGCGGCCGTGGACCTGTTCGCCAACAACGCGACGAAGGTCTTTTACGACGACATGTCGCTCGATGTGCCCGAGCCGGCGAGCTTCCTGTTGCTCGCGGTGCTCGGTCTGCTGCGTCGCCGCTAGGCCACGCGGCACACTGTAGGCTTTTTCTACGGTCCGACGGGCCGGCGCGGTGCGAGTATGCCCGCGCCGGCCCTTTGTTTGCGCGCCTCGTGGCGGCCGTCCCGCCGCGAGGCCGGGGCCACGGCGGGCGCGCACGGGGATGGGGCCGCGCACGGTATACGGACCTCGGGGCCGCATGGCTACGCCGGGCGCGCACGGGCAAGTGGATCTCCCGCGCCCTTCATCCAGGGGCTGAATTCGAAGCCACGCTTCTCCCGGGGGTCTGAGAATCCGTCGGCTTGGTCGGGAGGGCGAGGCTCCCGCCGAGCCGTTTGTCCGAGGCGGGCCATGCGTCGCCGCAGTCTTCGCCCCCCGACCCCCGGGTAGAACCCTGCGAAGCCCGGAATCGGCTGGCCCGGATCGATTTTCGTTGACACGCATTCTCGGACGTGCTACAAGTGAAACTGAGGAGTTGGCGGAAGGAGGTTTCCGTTCCTCCACAGCCGCGCGGGGGTGGCCGCTTGGGTTCCGTGTGCGGCCGGACTGCCCGTGCGACCGTCACGTCTGTACCTCACGTTTGTGTGCAGTTCAGTCGGTGGCAAGTAGGTCGGGAGAGGCCCTGTCCACGCGGCGCGGCGTCGCGCACGGCGTGTGAACGGGCCGCGGCAAATGGAGGAGGTGGCTTATGAGACGTGTGTTAGTTCTGATGGCCGGGATGGTTCTGACCACCGTGGCTTCGGCCCAGTGGACGGAAAACTTCGACGGGTATGCCAACGGCACGCTCCTGAACGGTGTAGGCGGCTGGTTCGGTTGGGACAACGTCGCCGGGGCCTGTGGAACGGTGACCAATGAGCAATCCGTCAGCGCCCCGCACTCGATGAAGATCTGGAACGACGACGACGCGATCCACCCGTTTACCGGGTACACGTCGGGTCAGTGGGTCTTCACCGCGTGGCAGTACATCCCGTCCGGCCTGGACCAGATGACGTACTTCATCATTAACAACCAGTACAACCACGGCGGACCGTATGAGTGGGCGATCGAGACCCACATGAACCCGGCCACCGGGTATGTGAACGAGCAGCTTCGTGACCCCAACGGCGTCAACAAGCAGCCGATCGTTTACAACCAGTGGGTCGAGATCAAGACGGTCATCGACCTGACCGCCAACCAGATGCAGCACTACTACAACGGAGCCCTGCTGGCCAGCGGCATCTGGAACGTCCGCGGCGGCCCAATTGAGATCGCCAACGTGGACTTGTTCGCCGGTGCCCCGACGGGGCATCAGCTTTCCGTGTATTGGGACAACTTCTCGCTCGTGCCCGAGCCGGCGGCCGGGATGTTGCTGCTGGCGGGACTGGGGCTGCTGCGTCGGCGCTAGGCCGGGGCCGCGGTCCTTGGAGCGCCGATCAGGATCCCGCACGCCAGCGCGGGGCCAGCGGCCACGACTCGCGTGGCAGGTTCTGTCGGCGGCTTCTGCATCCTTGAGATCAAAACCGGGCCGCGGTCGGCTTGGGCCGGCCGCGGCCTAGCTTCGTTGAAGAACCGCTCGTGGCCTTCGAGTCTGTAGCGCCGGACCTCCGAGTCCGGCGTTTCTTGGGTCGCCGATACGGTCGCGCTGGACTCGGAGGTCCGGCGCTACGGTTTCTCAACGGGCTGCTGGTGTTCATTGATCGTTCGAGGGTTCCGCGGGACTCCGCAGCTTCCCACAGCTCAGGACGTGGTTGCCCGCAGGGGGTGCCGGCTTGGTTTTCGGACACGCCGGCAAATCGCTTGCGGATGGGGCACCGACCGCGTATACTTCGGGGCTCGACGTTGTCCCCTGGAGCTTGGTCCGATGGAACTTACGCCTGGGCAGACGGTAGCGATTGAACTCGTGGCGACGCCCCGCAATGAGGCCGCCCGCAAGACCCTGATCCGGCTGTGGCACAATGATCCGGCGGTCAGCCGGGATCAGCGGGAGCGGAAGCGCAAGCGCCCGTCGTGGCGGACGTGGCGTCGCGGCGGTCGCCAGTGGCACCATCAGATGCGCTCCAAGGCCCCCGTCGAGCTGACCCCCGGTCGGCGGTTGACCCTCCTGGCCTCCGTGGACGTCATCCGCGACCTGACGAGCGTGAAGCGCTGGATCCGGGTGGTATCAGGCTGAGGCTGCATCACAGGCCCCCACCAGCCGGCTTCCCCGGGGATTCCTGATCGAGGCAAAGATCGCCCATCAGAACCCCGCACGCCAGTGCGGGGCCACCCGAGTCTCGCCGCGCGCGTGGCGGGCTCCGTGAGTCGCCGAAGAGAGGACGGACGCCCCCCTGGGGGTATCACCGTTTGGCTTCAGCCCCCTGCTCCGTTGCGGCCAGCCGTCCGCACTCCACCGCCGCGGCGACGCGGTCCCAGGCCCGCACGGCGGCGATGTCCTGGTCCGTCATCGGTGAGACAAGTTGAGTGATCCGGCGTTCGGCGTCGGCCGCATAGCCTGCGGCCAGTACCTCCCGGGAGGGAGTGAACCAACGCTGCGTCCAATCGACATCTACCTCGTCGGCCAGAAGCTCATCATACAGGCCGCGCATCCGCCGGTGTGTGCCGCGGTAGCGCTGGAGGATGAACAGTAGCACGTCCTCGTGCTTGATGGGCGCTTCCTCCAGCTTCGGCGGAACCTCATAGATGTCGAAGTGCCGATCGAGCACGGCCGGCGGGAGGTCCACACCAACCGGGGCTGCCTCGAGCAGGCGCTTGCGGAAGCACTTCCAGCAGTTCTCGCACGGGGAGGCGAACACACCCCGCGTGCAGGACTGCGCGACGTGGTGATACGGACTTTCCAGCACCAATCGCGTGGTGACCACCTCGCTCAGCCCGGCCGTGACCAGGTGCCCTGGCAGGCCCACCGCCGCAAACAGCGTCGCATACGCGCGCCAGTGCCGGGATTGCGTGTACTCGCGAAACTGGTACCCGTGGTGAAGGTACGAAGATTCCAGGACCATTCCGTACCCGGTCGCGTCCAGGTTCAGCCAGTCCGCCAACAGCAGGACGGGGGTCGCCGTGACCGCGTCATTGGTGTAGCCGATGGGGTCGCGCGTGAACTCCACGTTCGTGCCGACCGGCCACACCTCCCGGCCGGTCTGCCGCAGAATGCCGCAGGCCCGGAGGGCGGCGTCCTTGTGGTACAGGCTCTGCGGAAGTCGCGGCGAGCGGCCGACCCGTTCGAGAAAGACCGGAACCGTCTCAGGCGGCATCAACTGCAAGGCCGCCGTCGAATCCACGCCGGCGCTGTAAGCCAGGGCCGGGCGAGCTCCGGGCCGCGCCTGTCGCGGTGACAACGAGGCACGCGTGGGTCGAACGGAGAAGGGGTAGACGGCGGCGATTCGATCCGCGAACGGCCGGCTGACCGGCCACGACAACCGCAGGATCCGGCGCGTGGCTTCGCCGGCGATGGCCACAGCGACGGCGGCCAGCAAGTCGGGATGCGTTTTGTCAGCCAGCCACCCCGGTGGCAACTCGTAAACAACGTCTTCGGGCACGAAGCGGGCCACCACGCGTCCGTTGTGGGCACGCCGGACCGGTTTGTCCCGCGGTTCCAACTCGAAGTGGCAGGTGACCCGTTGGCCGTCGATGTCCAGCTTCACACGCATGCTGGAACCTCGCTACGCGGATTCCACGCCGCCCGTCGGCGCCATGATGGGCTGGCCGGACGCCGCCGGGGCCTGGGCCGCGGCCGCCAGCATCGCGGCCACGGTCTGCGCCCCGTTGCGCGGGATCAACTCCCGGGCCTTCTCGCGCATGGTCGTGGCCGTCTCCTCCGTCAGGGCCAAGGCGAGGGCTTCCTCCAGCATTTCGGGACGCAACACCGCCATCGCAGCCAAGGCCCGGTGCGCCGCCAGCGCCCGCCCGACCTGGTCGTCGGTCCGCGTGTCCGGGTTGGGGATCAGGACCGACGGCAGGCCGAAGTAGAGCTGTTCGTGAAAGCTGTTGTATCCCACCGCGCTGACCGCCAAGTCGAACCCGTTGAAGAACAGCGAATTGGGATAGTGCCGCAGGACGCGCACCTCGCCCCGCGTCTCGCAACCCCGCGCGGCAATCGGGGACTCGGCCAGCACCACCGCCACATCCTCGCGGCGGCCCAGGATGTCCAGCACGCGCTGCGTCCACGTCTGCGTGTCATTGATGTTCCCGGCCCCGAGTTGCACGTACACGAGCTTCTTGTCGGGCGGCACGGCCCAGGTGGCGCGGACCTCGTCGCGCGGCAGCAGCTCGTCGCGCTCCAGGTACACGATCGGCTCCACCAGCCTCCCGCGCAGCGGGGCCAGCTCGGGGGGCACCAGGGCCGCCGGGTCGCCGATGGCCCCCGCCTCTCCCGGGTAGATCAGCTCGTCAAAGACCTTGAGCTTGTCGACGACCTCCGCCAGCCGGTCGTGCTTGTGGCGCAGCCGCAGGATCATCGTGGTCCGGCTGAAGCCGCATTCGTCGATGGCGTCCAGCAGGCCGCGATAGGGGAACACGCCGTCGTAGACCAACCCCGCCGGAGCGTGTGAGTCCACGATGAGCCGCATCTGGTCGCACAGCATCGTGTTCCAGGTGCTCGTGTCGAGCTGACCGTCGTAGGCGCTGTGCGGCGGAATGTGATAAGTGACGAACCCCTCCCGCGTGATGGCCTGGAGCGCCTGGCTGGAGGTCAGGAAATACACCGGCAAGGTCGGGTCGCAGCGCCGCACCCGCCGGGCGATGGCCAGTGAGCGGGTCACATGGCCAAGCCCCGCGCCGTTCACGCAAAAGAACAACAGCCCACGGCGATTCGCGGGCAGCGGTCGTCGCGCGCGCTTCGGCCGGGCAGGTTCCGGGGGCGGCTCCTCCCCGTCCGGGGCCGGCCCCAGCACCTCGGCCGCCGCCGGTCCTGCGAGCGTCCGGGTTCGCACGATGGAGGGCGGCGGCGTCTGGGGGGGTAGGGCGGGCGCGGGCGTTGGCGCGCACGGTGGTGTGGCAGTCAGGCGCGCACTGCGGCGCGACAGCCCTTCGAAGAACAGCTTCACGATGCGTGCCGGCAGCAGGACCGTGTCCTTACCGGGATGCAACGCCGAGACGAACGCGTCGCCCAGGCGATACCGCACCTCCTGTCGGCGCAGGGCCGATTCCGCCCTCAGGTACTCGACCTGACGTTCAAGCGACTGGACGCGGCGCTCCAGTCGGGCCCGGGCCGCCATGGCCAGCCGCAGCTCGCGGAGTTTGCGGCCCTGAAGTTGTCGGGCCTGCTGAAGCTCCAGCGTTTTCGCTTCCAGAGCGCGGCGCGCTTGTTCCAACTCACGGCCCTGTTCCTCGGCCAGTCGCCGGCACTCGGCCCGCGCGGCTTCCAGCTCCGCTGCCGTGCGCTCCCGCAACATCCGGTCGTTGGCCGCTTCCTGCAAAGCGGACCAAGCCCGATCCTGCTCGGCCGTCAAGGCCTGCCGCGCCACCCCGGCGTCCACGCGGGCTTGCTGGAGTTCCCGGCGTGTTTCCGAAAGCCGCCGACGTGTCTGCTTCCACTCGTGCCGCGTCTGGTGTACCAGGGTCTGCAACTGCCGCACCAGCGTCTTGAGGTCGGCGACTTCCTGCGCCGGCGGCACGGCCGCCGCCGGCACCGCCGCCGTGGGCACGGCTTCCACGGAGTAGCCGTAGGTCGTGGCCATCTCGCGCACCGCGGCCGGCACCGTCGCCCAACTCACGTCCTCCGTGAGGATGACCTTCTCCTGAGTCTTGGTGTTCGTGTCCCTGGGAACGGCGGACAAACGCTGCTGAAGCTGCTCGTCGCTGAACCGGGCCGGGTCGACGCCGATGAACTCGAGTATCCGCCGCAGCAGGCCCAGGTCGAGGTCCTCAATCCGGTAGCGGAGGACTTGCCCGGGGGGCCGCGTGGCCTCAATGCGGCGGTTCCAGTGGTAATAGAACCACGCCGCCCGCTCCCGGTGGCTCGGGTACTCCAGCAACTGCGGGCAGTGCTTGACGGCGAAGCGGGTGAATTTGCGACGCAGGCCCTCGCGGACCGGGTTGCCGGCGGCGTCCAGGTCCACGAACTGGATTTGCAGCAACGACTTGATGACCGCCAGCGGGTGTCGGGTCTGGTGCAGGATGCGCACGTCGGCGGGCAACTGGCCCACGAAGGGGACCGCCAACCAACTACTTTCCCCCGTGCCGTCGGGGGCCGCCAGGTACCCCGGCACGTCGGTCTCGAGCCCGAAGCGGCCTTCGTGCGGGCACTCCAGCCCGAGACCGGAAAGAAGCTCCGCCGTATATGCCGTGCCCGCTCGCGGTGTCGCCAACACCAGGAACTTGGCCATTGCCTTCCGGCCTCCCGTCGCCGTGCCCAGCGCGAACCAGCAGGCCGCGGCCCCCTCCGGCGGGGCCCGCGCGCGCCCACGCGATCAGCTTACCGGCTTTGTCGGCGACCGCCAGCCGGGAGGGCGAAGCTCCTGCTAAGCCGTGGGAGCGCGAAGCTCCCGCCGAAGAGAAACGGCTCGGCCGGAGCCTCGCCCTCCCGGCCGGAGCCTCGCCCTCCCGGCCGGAGCCTCGCCCTCCCGGCCGGAGCCTCG
>CAYWYJ010000140.1:0-1272 GCA_964462635.1 uncultured Planctomycetales bacterium | reverse complement strand
CCGGCCGGAGCCTCGCCCTCCCGGCCGGAGCCTCGCCCTCCCGGCCGGAGCCTCGGCTTCCCAGCCGGAGCGTCGCGCGCGCTTTTCGAGCGCCGATTCGTGGGATTCCCAGGATGGGCCGTCAATCGGCGGACGGTGGTGGGACGTAACCGGGTATGTCCCTGGCGCGGCCGAAGAGAAAGGCCTCCACGTGCTCCCGCAGGATGCCGTTCGACTCGTCGGAGGTGGGATCGAGCCGGAACTCGTTGATGACCATGCGCATATGGTCCTTCCACAGGGCCCACGCCTCCGCGGACACCTGCTCGTGAACGCGCTGGCGGAGGGCCGGGCCCCCCAGCAACAGGGCGACCCGCAGGGCCTGCGCCCCCTCCGGCGTCGATTCGTCCAGGCCGGGCAGCTCCCGGCCGAGCTTCGCACAGCGTACCGTTCGTGCGGGCATCATCAGCTCCCAAAGTCCACGGCCTAACTATAGCACCGGCACGTCGGTCCGGCGGCCCGGCGTCCACGCGGGCGGCCCTGCTCGTTGACCGTTCGGCACAGGGGCCGCAGAATGCCCCCGCCGGGGTGGGGACAAAGGTGAGCTTTGTCCAGCGAATCGTGGAGGATGCACCGGATGGGCACGTCGAAGCTGCTGTGGAAGCCGTCGCCGGAACAGGCCCGCAAGTCGCAGATGCACGAGTTCCTGACCCGCGTCGCCGAGCGGCACGGGATCGCGACGGAATGGGAGGCCCTGCGTCGCTGGTCGATCGAGCACCGGGACCGGTTCTGGGCGGAGCTGCTCGAATACGCGGGCGTGCAGCCGTCGGCCCCGGCCCGCACCGTCATGAGCGGCCGGGGGATGCTCGGCACCAAGTGGTTCGACGGCATGACGTTGAACTACGCCCGCCACCTGCTCCGCTTCGACGACGACCACGACGCCATCCTGCACACCGACGAGCTGGGCCGCGAGGGCCGGCTGTCACGCCGTGAACTGCGGGCCGAGGTCGCCCGCTGCGCCGCCGCCCTGAAACAGGCCGGCGTGAGGAAGGGTGACCGCGTCGGCGCCTTCATGCCCAACGTCCCCGAGACGATCATCGCCATGCTCGCCGCCGCCAGCCTCGGCGCCATCTGGTCGTCCTGCTCGCCGGACTTCGGCGTCCAAGGTGTCCTTGACCGCTTGGGTCAGATCGAGCCGACGGTGCTGGTGACGTGCGACGGGTACAGCTATGGCGGCAAGCGGTTCGACCGGCTGGGCAATGTCGGGGAGATGCTGAAGAAGCTGCCGTCGGTCCG
>CAYWYJ010000139.1:0-9709 GCA_964462635.1 uncultured Planctomycetales bacterium | reverse complement strand
TCCGCAAGATGCTCGGCGGGGGGATGCGGCAGGTGGGGATTCTGGCCGCCGCCGCCCTGTACGCCCTGGATCACCACGTCGAGCGGCTGGCGGAGGACCATGCCAACGCCCGGCGACTGGCCGAGGCGCTGGCGGAGATGCCGGGCGTGCGAATCGACCCGGCGACGGTCGAGACGAACATCGTCCTGTTCGACATCGACCCGCGACTGGGGACGGCGGCGGAGTGCGTCACGCGGGCCCGCGAGCACGGCGTGTGGATGCTGGCCCTGGGGCCGCAGCGCGTGCGGGCGGTAACGCACCTGGACGTGTCGGCCGAGCAGATTGAGTTCGCGATTCGCGTTCTGGGCGAGCTGCTTCACGGCGCGCGTTGACGCGCCATCTGTGTCCACGCTCCATCGAAGGGGACCGACGCCTTGGGGGCCGCTCCCTCAGAGTGCCCAGCAAAGCCGCTCCACGGGTAATCGGTGCCTGTCATGATTGGGCCGGCAGGGGAACTTGGTATGCGTCAGGCGGGACATCGCGATGGCCAAACCGTGGGTCACGGACGACCGGGGGGCTGTGATCGAGCCGTTGTTGCGGAAGCGTCCGCTACGCCCCTCACGGGGAAGGCCCTCTACGCCGACCGGGCTTACAATTCGCACCGGCGTCGGAGGCTGCGGTAGTTGCGTCGCATCGAGCCACACCCGGCCCAGCCGCGGGAACCGCGCGGCAGCGGGCTGGGGAAAGAGCGCAGGGGGTCGAACGCACGCGCTGTAGGTCGCCCCCGTCTCGCCGGCGGCGCGTCCGCTACGAGCGGCGTGCCGACATCCACGAGGGCTTCCTGGCTCTCGGCTGCGCGCTGATCCGTTGGAAACGACTCATCCCGGGGTTCCGTTGAGCGCCCGCAGAGATGCCGAATCAGCGTGCGCGAACCCGCATCGCGGGTCGTACAGCGAGGCTCCGCCTTGCCGCAGTCGCAAGGCAGAGCCTTGCGGTGCGGTCGGCGCACGCGCTTCGCGTTCGGTAGCGCTTGCCGTTTCGATGTTCCGCACAGAGCCCGGCCGCGCCGCTCGGCGCGACCTGCGGCACTGCCTCGCGCCCCGGGCGAACCCGGAGTGCATCGCCATAGGGCCGCCGGGCGCTACATTCGGCGGATGACGCCGACGACAACGCCCTGGACCTGCACGTTCCTGGTCTTCAGCGGCTTGTAGGCCGGGTTGGCCGGCTGAAGCCGGATGCCGTCGCGCTCGCGGTACATGCGCTTCAAGGTGGCCTCGCCGCTGTCCAACAGGGCGACGACCGTGTCCCCATCACGCGGACTGGGCCGCTTCTCCACCACGACGTAATCCCCGTCGCAGATGCGGTCTTCGACCATGCTGTCGCCGCGCACGCGCAGCACGAAGCGCTCGTTGGGTGACACGAACAGCTCTTCCAGGTCGAGGAACTCCCGCTGTTCGACGGCCTCGATCGGCAGACCGGCCGCGATCACGCCGACCAGCGGCAGGCGCGTCGCACGCTCATCGGGGAAGCCGATGCCCTCCCTAAGTTGCAAAGAGCGTGCCTTGTGCCGGGAACGCTTGAGGTAGCCCTTTTTCTGGAGGGCGTCGATGTGTTCGAACACGGTGACCTTGCTGACGCCAAACTCGTCCGCCACCTCCTGCATGGTGGGCACATACCCGCGCGCCGCCGTGAAGTCCCGGATGAACGTAAGGACGCGCAGTTGTTTGGGGGTCAGCGACGGCCGGTGCTTCGTACCGCGTGGCATCGTATTCCTCCGTCAGGAACGCGCCGAGGGAACCGAACACCACGGGCGGCAGGGGACGACGCGCCGCGAGCCAGACCGACTCATCGGCGGCGGCGGCTTCGGCCTCTTCAAGGCAGGCGGCTGCTGTCAGGCGGGAACCCGGCGATTGCTCGTCTAACTCATCGCCGAGGGCCATCGTTCCGACGTTGAGCATCCCCGGGCCGAGGGAACGCACCTCACGCCGGAAGTCCCCCCCAGGACCGATCACACACAGCATTCGCCCCGCAAGCTTGTACCTGTTGGCCACAACGCACTCCTTTGCGCTACGGCACCGCCGATCCTGCTCCCGTGTTAGATATCCATTCGTACAAATAATAACCTAACACGGTCTGCCTGTCAAGTTGCGCCGGAAAAAAGAGGATAAACGCTGGTGACGCAACCTAATGTCGGCGGCATCTACGAATTGTACTATAGCTTGTGTTTGGCCGTTTGGCGATAGAAACTCGCGGAAATCGCCCAAGACACGACCCAGGAGCTTCAAGACGTGTCAGTCAACCGAATGAAGCAAGTGTCCGTGGGAAAATAGTTTACAGCGCTCGTGACCGCTCCCGAACTACGCCCCGCCCGTATACGCCGTTCCACGCCACCGGGTCTGACGGCCAGCCGCCCGCGTCAGCGCATTGCCTAACATGGCCACACACAGCCCAGCCCCAAGAGGATACGTCAGCGCCCACCGGCCCGGCATGCCACTTAGCCGGTAGTACCGCCACAGCACGGTCTGCTGCGCCGCCACCGCGAACGCTCCCGCACATGCCAGCGCACCGCCCGACGAACCCAGCCACGGCGAGCACAGCAGTGTGATGGGGGGCGACAGGCTGAAAACCAGCAGGAAGAGCGCGCTGGCGGTCAGCCGCGGCCACGTGCCGAAGCAACCGTAGAAGATGCGGCTCCAACCGGCCCAGATTTGCCGCAGGCCGACGTACATCCGCACGCTGTACATCCCCGCGCTACGAATCACCCGCAGCCGCAGCCCAAGCTGCTTCGCTCGTCGGGCGAAGTGCATGTCCTCGTTGAGCGCGGTCCGCACCGCCGCGTGTCCGCCCAGTCGCTCGTACACCTCCCGGCGCATGAGCATGAACGCCCCGTTGGCGTAGGCCCGCGCCGAGCGCGGATCATTCACCTTCCGCGGGGGGAACCAGAACACCATGATCGCGCCCGCCGGCGGCTGGACCACCCGCTCCCAGAACGTGTGGGCTTCCAGCGTGGGGAGCACCGACAGGAAGTCGATGCGGTCGCGCTCCGCCACACGAACGGCCGCCGCCAGGAGCCTCGCATCGTGGAACCGGCAGTCGGCGTCGGTGAAGCAGAGCCAGCGGCCGTCCGCCCGTTGGACGCCCAGGTGCAGCGCGTGGTTCTTGCCGGCCCAACTCGCGGGCAGATCGCGGACGTGGACGACCTTGAGTCGCGGCTCGCGGGCGGCCAGGGCGTCGAGGATGGCGCCGGTTCGGTCGGTGCTGCGGTCGTTCACGGCGATCACTTCAAAGTCGGGGTAGTCCTGCCCCAGCAGCCCCGTGAGGCACGCCTCGATGTTCGCCTCCTCGTCCTTCCCGGCCACCAGCACGGACAAACGCGGCCGTGTGGCCCCGTCCTCCGCATCCGCGGCCGATAGCACCGGTTCCCGACGTGCCCAGTTGAGCTGACCGTGTCGCCGCAGCCACACCAGCCCGATGAGCAGCAGGAGCCAGAACCACACGGCGGTCGACGAGAGGTCGAGGGGGCTGAAGGATGCCAGGAACACAGACGCCTCCGCGCGAACAGGTTGAGCAGCGTAGCGATTCTGCGACAATGGTGCCACGTCGTTTGCTGGAGGCTGAATTCATGATCCTGTGCCGCCTGAACGGGCGTTCGCGCTCGTGCGACAGTGGAGGGCGAGGCTCCTGCCGAGCCGCGGTTCGCCGGGACGCTCGCGCCCGCGTTCGGCGTCCCTCGTCCCCGGGGCCCCATGTCGCGCTCGTTCTTGTGCTGAGCGCGTGGTGGGGGCACGCCGCCGCCCAGACGCCGGCCACCGCGCCGACCAGCCAGCCCACGATCCTGCACGTGGAGCCCGCCTTCGGGTTTGAGCTCCAGTTGCCCGCCGGCTGGGACTACGACCGCGCGCGTTTCCAGGAGTTCGAGGACTCGATCGGGTTGCTGCGTGGCCGGGCGGCGGGCGGCCGGCAGGGGCTGCAAATCCTCGTCTTCCGCAGCTTTCCGATGAAGCCCTTTGAAGACTGGGTCATCGACTTCGGCAAGGCCGTCGGCGAGCTGACCAACTCGCCGCGGGTCGATTGGGAGACTTGGAAACTACCGCCGCGGGCCGGCGCCATCCTCACCTGCACGTCCAAACTCGGGGCCCTCACCACCCGCTCGCACTACCTGTGCGTGCCGTTCGACCCGAATACCGTGTGGGTGTTGATCTACACGAGCAGTGCGGCGGACGCCGCCGAGGAACAGGCGATTCGCCAGTCTTTCGACCGGATCATCGCCACGCTGCGGGTCCACTATGACCCGGACGAAGCGGAGCGGCTGGCGCCGGCGTTCGAGCGCGGCAAGGCGTTGCTGGAGCGCCTGCGGGGGCAGGCCGACCGGGTGCGCTTCGACGACGCCGAGTACGCCTACGAGATGACGCTCGGCGGCCGGCCCATCGGGTACCTCACGCGGCGCCTGAGCCGCGAGGAGTACGTCTTCAGCGGCAGGGCGGCCAAGCGACGCTATGCCAAGGAGGGGCTGCGCGTTCGGGAGCGCTCCTGGCGGTTTCTGGACGACGGCACGATTCGGCACACCCGGCTCGACCTGTTCAGCAGCTTCGACGGGCAGAGCGAGTTGATCGAGAACCAGCAGACGATGCTCCCACCGCCCGGCGCGGCCCCCACGGAGGTGCTGGTGCGCACCGACCAGGTGGTGCGTGAGGCGGACGTCCTGTTTTCCAGCCTCACGACCAGTCGCGACACGGCGCTGCCCGAGCCGAGCAAGCCGATCAGCGTCGGCCCCGTGTACCTCGACCAGGCGTGGGTCCGGCTGCTGCCGCGCTTGCTGAGCGGGGAGCCGAACGAGCCGGTCGCGGTGGCCATCTACGACTCCGAGACGCGGGCCTTGCTGTCGCACGTCGTGCAACCGCTCGGCCAGCGCCGGCTCGATGGGGTCGCGGAGACCGCCGATGCGTTCGAGCTCCGCGATGGGCTGATCGGACGCCCCAGCACGGTTTACGTCGATGCCAACGGCAGCCTGCTGCGGCTGGAGGCGGCGGAACTGACGATTCAGCGCGTGCCGCGCGAGAAGATCGAACGCCAATTCGGCCCGCGCCGCGACGAAGCCCGTCGGCGGTTCAACTTGGTACTTGAATAGCCACCCAAGCTCGGGGACGCGGCGTGCGTCAACGCGCCGAACGTGCTCGCAGCGGGACCGACCAGAAGAAGGCGGGGTCGGCCTGGATTCGCAGGCCCTCCACCAGCACGCGGTCGCCCGGCCGCGTTTGCTCGAGGGCCAGCCCCACGTCCTTGAGGCTGACCACCGGCACGCGGTCCAGCCGCAGGATGAGGTCGGTCGGCCGCATCCCCACGCGGTCCGCGGGACCTCCCCGCTCGACATTCGTGACAATGAGGCCCGCGTAGGCCGGCAACTCGTATTTCTGCCGCACCGCGTCGGGAACCTCCTCCAGCTCCACGCCCAGCAGCCGTCCCGCCAGCTCCCGCCCGTCCGGCACCGGAATGGACTGGAGCGCCACGGGCACCTCCAGCGTGTCGCCGCCGCGCTGTACGGTCAGGCGGACCGTGCTGTCCGGCGTCTGCCCCAGCAGGTGGACGTAGTAGTCGATCCCGCTGTGCAGCTCCCGCCCGTTGAACCGCAGGATGCGGTCGTTGATCTTCAGCCCGGCGGCGGCGGCCGGGCTATCGGGTCGGACGGCGACCACGCGGGCCTCGGTCCCGCTCACACCGAGCCCGAACCGCACCCGCTGCCGGCGCTCGATGTCCAGCAACTGCGGGAGGAGTTCCCACAGGCGGTCGACGGGGATGGCGAAACCGATGTTCTGCGCGTCCCCGCGAATCGCCGTGTTGATGCCGATGAGCTCGGCATTCAGATTCAGCAGCGGGCCGCCGCTGTTGCCGGGGTTGATGGGCGCGTCGGTCTGGATCAAACCCTTGTAGGACACCTCCTCGCCGAATTGCAGATCGCGGTCGATGGCGCTAACGATGCCGGTGGTGACGGTGTGTTGGAGGCCCATCGGGTTGCCGATGGCGACCACGGTCTCGCCGACGAGCAGGTCATTGCTGCGGCCCAGCTTCTGCGTGGCCAGCGGCCGCGGCGGGTCCACCTTCAGCACCGCCAGGTCGTGCTCCGGATCGACGGCGACCACAGTGGCGGGCCACGTCTGCTTGTCGGCGAACGTGACCTGGACGTCCGACGCCTGCGAGACCACGTGGGCGTTGGTGACGATGAAGCCGCTCTCGTGCACCACCACGCCCGAGCCGACGCTCTGCACCCGCCGATCGCGGACCCGTGGGCGGCCGAAGTCGAAGATCTCGTCCAGCATCGACCCGTAATTGAGCGACCGCATCCGGACCACACGCGTCGTGCTGATGTTGACGACCGCGTCGCGGCATTGCTCGAACACCTCGACGACCGGCGTCCGCCGGCGGTTCAACCGCTCGGCGTCCTGGGCCGCCACCACCGCCCCCAGCACGAGCCCCGCCGCCAGCATCCCCGCCCAGCACGACCGCTGCATGATCCAACTCCTTTACGCGCCGGTACCCCGCGTCCGGCGTGACATTCTACCGGCAACCGTGGCACCCGGTCGCAAGCGGACACGGTGGCCTTCGTGCCGGGGGCCGTGACGCTTCCGGCAATCCGTACACTGCGGCGGAGGCTCGCGGCCGGCCACAGCCCCGCAGGGGCGGGCGTCAATAGCCGGGGGCGAAGCGGGCGAAGCTCGCTGAAGCCCCCGGTCGTGACCGATGAACAACCCCGAGCCCCGGAGGGGCGACCGAAGGCGTCCGGGCGGTGCAGGCCGTCACCTTCTCAGGGCGTGAGGGAAATGAAGATGCCCGCTTGCCGGGGGCTCGGCCGGTCCCCACGCGTCGGGACCGGCCAGCGCCCTCGGGCTACTGACCGCGGCCCCTTTGGGGCCAGGGCAGCTCGCCCGACGTGTGACGCATTTCCCCTCGGCCGTTTGGCGGGTCGCGGCGCGCCCTCCGCCCGTCGCCTCTTGCCCCGCGACCAGTCGCCGGACTATCGTGCGCTCTCCGCCGGCGAGAAACCCCCATGCGAACGTTCATCGCCATCGAGCTGGAACCGGAACTCCGCCGCCCGTTGGTCCGATTGCTCCGCGAGTCCTTGCCGCCGAGTCGGGACGTTCGCTGGTGTACCGAGAACCAACTGCACCTGACACTGAAGTTTCTCGGCGAGGTGCGCGATGCCCAACTCCCCGCGGTGTGTGAAGCGGCGGCGGCCGCCGCGGCGACTGTCGCCCCCTTCCCCATCAGCCTGCGCGGCCTGGGCGGGTTTCCGGGCCCCGGCAGCCCGCGCGTGTTGTGGTGCGGCGTCGACGACCCGACGGGCGGTTGTCAGCGGTGGGTGTCGGCGGCCGATCCGCGGCTGGCCGCGCTCGGCTTCGAGCGGGAGCAGCGGGCCTTCCAGCCGCACATCACGTTGGGTCGCAGTAGGTCGCCCGCCGGGGCGCGTGTCTTCCGCGACGTCCTGCAATCCGTGCCGCCGCCGCAAACCGGGACCATGAACGTCACGCAGGTCATCGTGTTTGAGAGCCGCCTGCTGCCGCACGGGGCGGAGTACCACGCGCTGGCGACCATTCCCCTGGGCACCGCGTCCCGCTGACCGCGTTCCTGACCCGCCCGGCGGGGGCTTGGCTCCAGTGACAAGACCGCCCAACAGAACCCGCCGCGCAAGTGGCGGGGCGCGCGGCCCCGCACTGGCGTGCGGGGTTCTGATCGGCGCTCGCGTTGACATTTGGAACGCAAACATCTGGATCGGCGTTCCTCGTGGTATACTGGGGGCGTCCACGAGGAGAACCAGGAGGAGGAGAATCCACATGTTCAGCGCGAGCCGAGTTTGTGTCGTTGCATTGGTCGTTCTGTTCTGCTTGGGTGCCCAGGCGTTGGCCGACGCGCCGCAAGTGCAGGTCGCCGACAGCGAGGTGCGGGCCGTCCTGCCGGATGAAACCGTCGTCTGGCGGCTGTACCAGCCCGCCCCCGCAACCGTCGGGGCGGAGGCCGCCGCAGACGGGGCGGTCCTGCTGAGCAACGGCCGGTGGCTGGACCGCGACGGCCGCGTGTGCGGGTGGCAAGCCCCCGCGTGCGAGGCGACCTGGTCGGCGTGGGCGGGCCTCGACGCGCCGGGCGCGAAGTGGGATCCGCTCGTCGAGATCACGCCGCCGCCGCCCTCACAGACCTCCGACGCCCATCAGGTCCCGCTGTTTGACCGCCACGGCGACGCGTGGGTGTTCAACACGCACATCGTCTCGGGTCAATACGCCCTGCAAGTGCGCCGGTCGGTGGGGCATAGCGGCACCTGGGGGCCGATGGAAACGATTTCCAACACGACGCGGTACGTCGCCGGCCCAGAGCCCGTCATGGACACGGCCGACCGCATCACCGTCGTCTTCCGCGACATCGCCAGCGGCTATCACCTGTACGCACTGCGGTACGTCCCCGGCCTCGGCTGGGGGCCGCTCCAGTTGGTGCATTCGTCGGCGGCGTTCTTCCAGGCGATCGAAGCCGGGGCGGACCGCGCGGGCAACGTGGCCGCGGTCTTCGACCCCGACGTGTCGGGCGGCAGCACCGTGTGGTCCGTGAGCTACGACGCAGGCAGCGGCACCTGGGGCACCGCCAAACAGGTGTCGCCCACCGGCTATCGCACCATTCTGCCCACCGTCCTGTCCAATCCCGCCGCCGACACGATGTACCTGATCTACCTGGTGCGCAGCGGCGGCCCGGTGGGGCTTTGCGCGCACAAGTGGGACCCGCAGACGCGCGACTGGGGCGCGCCCGTGTTCCTGCCGGGGAGCGAGACGGCCTCGTACTCCGGGGCCGGCCCTGTGTCGCGCTACCCCGGCGTGGTGGACACCGCCGGCAACGCAACGCTGTTCTGGGGCGACCCGTACATCCCCTACGCCAGCCGGTGTGAAGGCGGCGTGTGGCAGGCCGCGGTGCAGTTGCTGCCGCTGACCATCGTGGATGTGGAGAACTTCGCCGGCGCGAGCGTGAATCGCTTCGGCGAGGTGTTCGGCGCGTTCAGCCGCTTCGACAGCGGGACCGTGCGGTTCTATTTCTTCAAGTTTGAGCCCGGCGCGGGGTGGCGGACGCCGGCGAACCCCTACACCGCCCCGCTCAACCTCGCCACGCGGACGCGCGTGTGCTTCTACCAGGGGCCGCGGGCCGTGGCGACGATGCTCGGCGTCGAGAACAACGTGCGACAGATCACGTCGCTCCTGTATGACAAGGGCACCTGGGCCCCGGCGCTGCTCAGCGTCCCCGGGCAGGAAGACGCCTTCTACGCCGACCTCGTCGCCGACCACGGCGACGTGCTGCTCGTCTACGAGGGCGAGATCGGCGGCGTCAACCAGGGCATCAAGGCCACGTTCCTGCGCGACCCGCACGCCGGCGACATCAATTGCGACGGCGCCATCGACTTCGGCGACATCAACCCGTTCGTGCTGCTGCTGACCAACCCGGCGGGCTATGCGACCGCGTTTCCCGACTGCCACCCGCTCAACGGCGACATCAACGAAGACGGCGTGGTCGACTTCGGCGATATCAACCCGTTCGTGCGGCTGTTGACCATCCCGTAGCGGACGAGTTTGAGACCGGGCGGCCGGCGGAGGCCCGGCGCCGGGTGGCCGTGCGCGGCCCCGTGGCGCCCCCGCGGAGGGTGAGCCTGTCTCCTTCGGCGACCCTGCCGGCCCGGCGAGCCGCGGCTCGGCAGGCCGGCAGGGTC
>CAYWYJ010000138.1:0-9744 GCA_964462635.1 uncultured Planctomycetales bacterium | reverse complement strand
GGGCCGCTTGGCCCCGCGCTGGCGTGCGGGGTTCGGATGCGCGTGTTGAACGCGCGAGCGGCGGCTCGGCGGGAGCCTCGCCCTCCCCATCGCGGCTCGGCAGGCCGGCAGGGTCGCCGCAGGAGACAGCCTCGCCCTCCCCATCGCGGCTTGGTGGGAGCCTCGCGCTCCCCGAGTGGATCTTCGGCGGACTTATCGGACAGCCGGCCCCGGACCGGCCACGCCGCCGATAAGCTCGGCCCCGGCGCGGCCCCCGTTCGTTCCCCGATGAAAACGCGTTGATTCAGCCCGCCACGGCGGCGTAAAGTCGTGCAGAGAGCGCGGGGTCCTGCGGCCCCCGGCCGCGGCGCCCCGCCCAGCCCGCCTTTCAGAACCCCGCACGCGAGTGCGAGGGCAGGCGGTCCACCGGTTGCGTGGTGGATTCTGTGAGCAGCCCTTAGCCCGAGGAGGCGAAAGATGCTCTTCGTCTGGACGCCGCAGAGAATCCGCATCGCCGTTTACTTCCTGGCCGCGTATCTTGCGATGTGCTGATTTCGGTCGCCGCGTCGCCTTGGCGGCCGGGAGCCGGTGAGGCTTGGACGTGCGACGAGTGGACATACGCGAGCTGACGCCGTGGCTGGAGTGGCGGTTTGATCCCGCCGGCGGCCCGGGTGGCCAACACGTCAACAAAGTCAGCACCCGCGCGACGCTCCTGTTTGATTTCCAGAACTGCCCCCTGTTCACTGCTGAGCAGCGCGACCGCGTGGCCCGCCGCTGGGCCGCGCGCCGCACCCGCGATGGTCGGCTCTGCGTGGTGGCGCGGCAGCAGCGGAGTCAGGCCGCCAATCGCGCTATGGCCGGCGAGCGTCTGCTCACCCTGTTGGAAGAGGCCCTGCGCGTGCGGACGCCCCGGCGAGCGACCCGGCCGACGGTGGCGTCGCGCCGCCGGCGCGTGCGGGAGAAAAAGCAGCGGGGTGACGTGAAGCGCGGCCGGCAGTCACGACCGTCCCGCGACGATTGACCGTGCTCGGCACGCTTCCGCCGACGCTCATTCGAGGACGTGCTCGTAAACCCGGCGGACGGCGGCCAGGGTCGCCTCGAACCGCAGGTTCTCACAGGCCCACGTGGCCGCGCGCCCGCCGAGCGTGCGGCGCAGGGTCTCGTTCTCGCGCAGTTGTCGCAGGGCGGCGGCGAAGTCGGCGGGACGATCGCCCGCGACCAGCCGCAGGCGTCCCTCGTCGCCGGCCAGCTCACGCAGGGCCGGTATGTCGCTGCCGACAATCGCCACGCCGCACGCCATCGCCTCCAGCACCGCGTTGGGCATGCCCTCCGTGCGGGAGGGGAAGAGGAAGACGTCGGCCGCGGAGAGGATGGTCGGCACGTCGTCGCGCCAACCGAGCAGTTGCACGTGCGGTCGCGCCGGACTGTGGTTTAGCAACTGCTCCACGTGCGTCCGCTGCGGGCCGTCGCCCGCCAGCAGAAACCACGCGGGAATGTCGGCCAATCGCTCGGCGCACGCGACCACCAGGTCCAGCCGTTTGACCGGGTCGAAGCGCCCGGTCCACGCGACGACGAACGCGTCCTCGGGCAGACCGAGCGTTGAGCGCGCAACGCGGCGCTCGACGCTTTGCGGCCAGGGGTCCAGCGAGGGGGGGACCACGTGAACGCGTTGACGCGGTCGCCGAAAAGCACGCACCACGTGCTCGGCAACCACGCGACTGCCGACCAGGTGGGCGTGTTCCAGGCCCCCCGTGACGCGCTCGGCCCAGCGGTGCCAGCGGCGTTCGACCTCGATCGTGGCGGTCGAACCGATCACCGGAATCCCCTCGAACAACCCGGCCAGCCGCGCCGCCACGTTGGCGTGGGTGAGCGTGGCGTGGATCAGGTCGGGGCGGAGGCGGCGGACGTTGCGGGTCAGGCGCCACAGCGCCGCGAGGTCGTGCGGGCCGCGCGCGTGGCAGGCAAAGGTCGGGATGCCCGCCGCCGCCAGGTCGCCGCTGACCGGGCCCGGCGGCGCGAGGCAGCCCGCGTGGACATCGAGGCCGGCCGCGGCGAGCCCGCGGGCCAAGCGCGCGATTCGCAGCGGTGTGCCCCCGCGCTGGAAATCCGTTACGAGCAGCACTACGCGCACGGGGGCGGCTCCGCGGCCTCCAGCACCCGGCGCAGGTGGCCCTGGTGGGCGTCCAGCCGACGACGGGCCTCGTCCGCGTCGAGCCCGAGGCGGTGCATGACGATGGCGGTCTTGACGTGCCAATCCGCACGTTCGAGCAGGGCCCGCGCCGCATCGCGCGACAGGCCGGTGACGGCCGCGGTGGTGCGAATCGCCCGGTCGACCAGCTTGGAGCACCCGCGGGCGTTCACGTCCACCATCAGGTCGCCGTAAACCTTCCCCAGTTGGACCATCACCAGCGTGCTGACGGTGTTGAGCACCATTTTCGTGGCCAAGCCGGCCTTGAGCCGGGTCGAGCCCGCGATGACCTCGGGGCCGGTCAGCACGCGGATCGACACGTCTGCCTCGTCCGCCACCTCCTGGCGGGGGACGCAGGCCAGAAACACGGTCCGTGCGCCGCGCTGCCGCGCCCGCGCCAGGGCCCCGTGTACGAACGGCGTCGTCCCGCCCGTGGCAATGCCGAACACCGTGTCATGGGGGCCGACCTGCGACGCCTCGATTTCGGCGACCCCTTGCTGGGCGTCGTCCTCGCGGTGCTCGGCACTGCGGCGGAGCGCGGCGTCGCCGCCGGCGATGATTCCCTGCACGGTTCCCGGGTCAACGAGGAACGTCGGGGGGCACTCGGCGGCGTCCAGCACGCCGAGGCGCCCGCTCGTGCCGGCCCCGACGTAGATGAGCCGTCCGCCCTGTCGCATCCCCTCGGCGATGAGTTGGATGGCTGCCAGGATATCGGTCTTGGCGGCGGCGACGGCGTGGGCAATCCGGCGGTCCTCGGCATTCATGACATCGAACGCCTGCTCCAACGGCAGGCCGTCCAGCTCGGCCGCCATCGGATTGCGCTGCTCGGTCAGGAGGTGTCCGCGATCGACGTCCATCGGCGTTCAAAGCGTACCGTGCCGGCCGGGGCCGGGGAAGTGACCCGGCTGGGGAGCACCAACAGCCGCGGCTGGCTGGAAAAGGCGGATACTAGGGAAAACCCCAATATCCGCAGGTTCGGCCGCTTGCTAGGATGTGGAGTTGACGCGCAGGGACGTTGCGGAGGCCGGGCGGGCCTGGGGAGGAGGCTGCGGGCCGCCGCCGGACCCCCCGTTGGAGGGGCGGACGCCG
Organism: uncultured Planctomycetales bacterium; assembly: GCA_964462635.1. Lineage (GTDB taxonomy): Bacteria > Planctomycetota > Phycisphaerae > UBA1845 > Fen-1342 > JBFMAI01. The sequence continues at coordinate 6,488 of CAYWYJ010000138.1, read as the reverse complement.
GCGGCGTGGCCCGCGGCCCGTCGAGGAGGGAATACAGGCGAGGGGGGCAAGTGCCAGTGGGCACTCCCGACGGGTCACCCGGCCCGCCGGGAGTGCGTTTTTTTTGGTCCGATAGCGCTCGCGGCAGGGGCTGGCGCGCGGCCCCGTCGGGGGTTTCCCTGACAGTCGGCGACCGCTATGATGCACACAATCGGTGCAGTTGAGCAGTCGAGCGAGGCACTAGAGCAAGGAGGCGTAACATGCTCGATCTCGGCGGGACGTTCAGCAGCTTCATGGACACGTTGCTCGGGGTCCTCAGCAGCTTTCTTCAGCAGCTCTTCACGTGGTTGGAGAACCTGCTGAGCGGGCTTTCGATCAACATCGGCTGACCTGGGTCGCCGGGCGACACTCGCCCGGTCGTCAGCGAAAACCGATGCGTGGGCGGGAGGCGTCTTGGAGTGCGCGCGGGATGGCCTCGGCCACGTCCCGCGCCAGGAAACCCACCGCCCCGATCTCGCGGGCGCAGTGGTCCGCGGCCCGCCCGTGTACGTGCACCCCGAGTCGCGCGGCGTCGAACGGACCCAGCCCCTGGGCGAGCAGGGCCGCGATCAGCCCGGTCAGCACGTCGCCCATTCCGCCCGTCGCCATGCCGGCGTTGCCGGTCGCGTTGACGTAGGCTTGTCCTGCGGTGCAGACGACGGTGCGGTGTCCCTTGAGTACGACGGTCACGCCCGCTTGCGTGACAAACTCGTGCGCGATCCGCAGGCGCGTCTCATCGTCCTCGCCGGTGGTCGGTGGCAGACCAAGCCCGGTCCGCAGGCGGGCCATTTCGCCCGGGTGTGGCGTGATTACGGTCGCGCGTCCGGCGCGCGTTGACCAGACCGCGGCCCCGCGTGGCGCGACCGTGTTCAGTCCGTCGGCATCGACGACGACGGGGCCGGGGAATGCGGCGAGAACCTCGGCCACCAAGTCCGCGACCCGGCCGCGCTGGCCCAGTCCCGGGCCGATCGCCACGACATTGGCCCAACTCAGGTCGAACGGGGCCGTCGGCGGCCGGGCCGCCTGGCCCTCACCATCTTCCGGCAGCGCGACGGTCATCAAGCACGGCTCGCCGGCCGCCACAATCGGTTGAATCGACAGGGGGCAGTACACGCGGACCAGGCCTGCTCCGCCGCGGAGGGCCCCCAGCGCGCTGAGCACCGCGGCGCCGCTCATGCCGCGGCTGCCGGCGACGATGGCCACGCGGCCGGCCTGGCCCTTGTGCATCGTGGGCGGCCGCCCGGGCAGGCCCGGCACGTCGTCCGTCAGCGCGGGGAGCTTAGCCCGCGTCATTGGTCTGCTCCGCTGCTGAAGTCGCACCGGGCGGCGGGGGGGACGCACTGGCCGCCAGGCGGTTGATGAGGGCCGCCTGATACCCGGCCCCGAAGCCGTTGTCGATGTTGACGACGCTGACGCCCGCGGCACAGGAGTTCAGCATCGTCAGCAGCGCGGCCAAGCCGTGGAAGCTGGCACCATAGCCGACGCTTGTGGGGACGGCGATGACCGGGGCGCGGACGAGGCCGCCGACGACGCTCGGCAGGGCACCCTCCATGCCCGCGACGACGACGACGACGCGGGCGGCCCGCAGGTCGCCCGACCGCGCCAGGAGGCGGTGCAGACCGGCCACGCCAACGTCGTAGATGGCCCGCGTGGGCTGGTCCATGATCTCGACGGTGAGGCGGGCTTCCTCCGCCACGGGGAGATCGGCGCTGCCGGCGCAGACGATAGCGACCACACCGGCTGCGGGAGTCACCGGTTGTTGCTGCCGCAATGTGAGGACGCGCGCCGCCGGATGGTAGTCGGCCGTCGGAAACCGCGTCTGCACGCGTTCGGCGGCGTCCGGCGTGACCCGCGTCGCCAGCACGTTGCCCCCGCCGGCCGCGAGCTTGGCGAAGATCTGCTCCACCTGCTCGGGCGTTTTGCCCTGACCGAAGATGACCTCCGGGAAGCCGCAGCGCAGGGCGCGGTGGTGGTCGACGCACGCGAAATCCAGCGACTCGAAGGGCAGGGTTTCCAGGCGGGTCAGCACGTCGCCGACGGTCACCCGCCCGGCCGCCAGGTCTTCAAGCAGCGTGCGCAGCGTGTGCGGGTTCAACGGCGGGGTCTCCGATCCGAAGAGGGACGCGCCCAATGCACGACGCCCTCGCCACCGGCCGATGCGCCGCGTAGTATACGCAGCGCGTCCCGGCGGGACGAGAGGAGTGCCATGGCGCAGACCGGATCCAGCAAGCCGGCGCTCGAGACCGTGGAGCCGGTCGGCAAGCGCGTCCTGATCCGCAAGGATGAGGACAAGAAGACGACCAAGGGCGGCATTCAGCTTCCCGGCAACATCGAAATCCCCACCATCACCGGGCGCGTCGTGGCCGTCTCCGCGCAAATCCAGCGCGACGAGGACTACCCCATCGCGCAGTACGACCGCGTGCTATTCAATCCGAAGAACGCCATCCCCGTGGATTTCGAGGGCGATAACCGGCTGTTCGTGGTGCCCATCGACGACGTTGTGGCGGTGTTCCGGCGTCCGCGGCAGACGGCTGACTAAGGGAGTCCGTCGGCGTGCGGGGCCGGGCCGAGAAACGGTCGAAGTAGCGCAGCGCAATGGACTGGAACATCACGGACGCGGCACGGCAACTCCTCGCCAACGTACGCACGGCCGCCCGCGACCGCCTCGACGGCGTCCGGCCGTTTCTGGCCGCCCACCGGCGCGTCGTGCTGCTGGTGACCGTCGGCCTGGTCATGGTGGTCGCCGGGGCGGCGGTGGCGAAGTGGGCGATTCCCGGGCCGGAGGGTGCGCCGGACAACGAGTTCATCGGCTTCTACTGCCCGGACTGCCGGTTCTTCTTCCAGGTCAGTCATCGTGAGTTCGAACGGACGTGGGAAGCGGGGCGCTATCGCGTGGGCAGCGACAAGCGAACGCTGCTGTTCCCGTGCCCGCGCTGCGCGAAGCTGACCGCCCACCGCGCCAACGGGCCGCCGCCGACCCCGGAGTCAACAGGCCCCGTGACCCCGCCGCCGTCGGACCACTGAAGCGGTACGCGAAGTCGGGGGACATTGGAGAGCGGCCCCGGCGCGCCGGGACAGCCGAGCCGCGGCTCGCCGGGAGGCTCGCCCTCCCGGTCGGAGTTCCTCGCCCTGGAATGCCGACGCAGGTGCCGTCGGCGCGGACCGCGACCGCCCCGACACTTCGTCCCCACTTTGGCACCCTCGTCGCCCCCGGCGTTTTGGCGGTTACGGGCGGGCGGCGGACACGGCGTCCTTGATCCGCTTCACGTGCCCGCGCCCGAGGCCCTTCACCTCGCAGCCCAGCTCGAAGTACCGCCGGATCTTCGCGTCGTCGAGAATGCCGAAGCAGTCGATCACCGCGCAAGGCTTGCGCGTCATGCGCACGACGTCGTTCGGCGACAGCTCCAAGTAAGGCTTGTGGCGGACGCCGAGGATCACCGCGTCGGCGTCCTTCAGGGCGGCGGTGAGGTCCGGCTGGACGCGGAGGTCCTTGAGCCGCTCCTGGTTGCGGAAGAAGCGGGCCCAACTGTGGCCGGGGGCGGGGTAGGTGTCCTGGGCCTCGATTTCCCACCAGTGCGAGACGTACGGGTCGTGAACGCGGAGGTCGCCGCCCATCTCGGTCAGCTTGCGGACGATCAGCTCACAGCCGGAGTAGCGCGTGTCGCCGACGTCCTCGCGGTAGGCACAACCCAGCAGCGTGATGCGGGCGGCGGCGACCCCGCGGCCCATGTTCCGCAGGGCGTCGCGGGTCAGGCCGGCGACCCGCAGCGCCCGCGTGTCGTTGATGTCGATCGCGGTCGGCGTGATCTTGAACAGGTCGTCGTCGAAGCCCATCAAATGCCGGTAGGCCCACATGCCCAGGCCGCCGTCCTTGGGCAGGCAATAGCCGCCGATGCCGGGCCCGGGGAAGATGATGTTGTTGTGGGTGGGCCGCATCTTGATGGCCTGGATGACCTTCACGAGGTCGATGCCGTTCCGTTCGGCGAAGGTGCTCCATTCGTCGAGGAAGGCGAGGATGGTGGCCCGGTAGCTGTTCTCGACGATCTTGCAGGTTTCGCTTTCCAACGGCCGGTCGAGGACGGTGAGCGGGAACTTCTCGGTATTGAGCACTTCGCGCAGGAACTTCTCGACGCGGGCGCGGGCCTCGGCGTTGACGCCGCTGCACACCCGCCAGAAGTCGCGGATGCTGGCGACGTACTGCCGGCCGGGCATGACGCGCTCGAAGCTGTGGGCGAGCAGGGGCTCCTCGCTCAGCCCGCGCTCCTCGAACGCCCGCTTGAGGATCGGGTAGGCGACGTACTCCGTCGTGCCGGGGGCCACCGTGGTTTCGATGAGCACCAGGCACTTGGGCGGGATGAGCGCGCCGATGACCTCGAAGCTCTTTTCGAGCGCTGCCATGTCGGTGCGGCCGGTCCGCAGGTTGCCGAGCGACTCCTTCAGGTAGTCGCACTGCACGTCGACGACGACACAGTCGGCCAGCTTCAGCACGTCGTTGGTGAAGGTGGCGATGAGCGTCTTCTTCTCCTTCACACAGCGCGGAATGATCTCATCAACCTCGGGGTCTTCCGCCTTCACGGGCGAGACGCCGCGGTTGAGGTAGTGGATCTTCCAGTAGCTCCGCGGGCTGGGCCGCTGCATGCCGATGACGAACTTGTTCGGCTTGCCGGTCTGCTTGTCCACCGTGTCGGCGACGACGGCCGCCATCACGGCGCCGACGAACCCGACGCCGACCACGACCACGATCTCGCGGCCCTGCCGGCGCTGCTCGGCGACGATGCGCTCGAGCCGCTGATACTCCGCGGCGTAGTCGGCTTCGTTGGGTAGCGGAAACTGCTCTCCATCCGGGCTGATTGAATACGCTGCCATGGTCCGTCCTCTCGCTTGTTCGACGTACCGGGTCCGGCGTGCCTCCTGGTAGCTCGGCCCGTCCCGCCCCCGGGCGGCCACACGCCCCAATACGGCCCACACTAAGGCGGCGGTTGGGCCGGCGTCAATCCGCGGGGCCTCGCCGGGCGGTTCGCCGCCGTCCACCGGCGTGTCGGTGGGCCTCCCGCGGGGAAATCGCAAAAAGGTTTCGCTTTCGGGATGGCCCGCGCAGTAGGATGAACGCGAGGTTCTTTCGTCTCGCGCGCGGATGGGACCAGACGGGCCGACCGGCGTTCGGGCGGGCTTGCCGAACCAGCGGCGGGACGGCGGAGGAGCGACGCATGTCACGCTGTTTGCTGGCTGCCGCGGCGCTGTCCCTGTGCACCGGGGAACTCCAGGCTGAGATCATCCACGTCTATCCCGGCGGGTCGATCCAGGCGGCCATCAACGCCGCGACCCCGGGGGACGAGATCGTGATGCATCCCGGCACCTACGCCCAACGGATCAACTTGAGCGGCAAGGCGATTGTGGTGCGCAGTTCCGACGGCCCGGCCGTCACCACCATCGACGGCCAGCAGGGCGGCACGGTGGTCACCTGCCGCTCCGGCGAGGGACCGAGCACCGTGTTGGAGGGGCTCACCATCACCGGCGGTCGTGTGACCAGCGGCCAGGGCGGCGGCCTGCACATCCAGTCGGCCCATCCGACCGTGCGGAACTGCGTCTTTCGCAACAACCGTGCGCAGTACGGCGGCGGCGCGTTTATCGAGACGGCCCATCCGACCCTGGTGGGCTGCGTGTTTGATCACAACACGTCGGACGCGTCCGCCGGCGGCGTGTACAACTACAACCTGAGCCCCGCCCAGCCGGCCGCCCTGTTCGTCGATTGCGTGATCAGCGGCAACACGGCCGCGACGCACGGCGGCGGCGTGCGGAACTGGGACGCCACGCCGACGTTCATCCGGTGTGAGTTCAGTGGCAACGACGCCCGCCACTACGGGGCCGGGGTCTCGAATGGCGGGGCCAGCCACGCCACCTTCACCGACTGCATCTTCTACTACAACCGCACGGACACGTTGTACAGCAACTGGGACTGCTACGGCGGCGGGATGAGCAACACCGACACGAGCAGCCCCGCGCTGGTGAACTGCGTGTTCGTCGGCAACTACGCCGTGGCGATGCTACCCTGGATGAGCCACGGCGGCGCCGTCCACAACGCCGGCTCCGCGCGCCCGTCGTTCACCAACTGCACGTTTGCGCAGAACATGGCCAACCAGGCCCGCGCCTTCTACAACATGGACACGAGCCTGCCAACCTTGACCAACTGTATTGTGTGGAACGGCGGCAGCGAAATCCGCCTGGAAGGCATGGCGGGCATGGAGATCAGTCATACGTGCATGACCGGACTCAGCGGCGGGACGGGGAACATTTCGCTCGACCCGCTTCTGAAAGCGGACCTGCGACTGGGTGCCCAGTCGCCTTGCGTCAACGCCGGCGACCCCACCTACAACCCGCCGGGCGGCCGCGATCCGGCCGGTCCCGCCCCGGTCCGGTGCGGCCGCGTGGCCCTGGGGGGTTACGACTTCGGCAGCGGCGCCTCCGGCGGC
>CAYWYJ010000137.1:0-9784 GCA_964462635.1 uncultured Planctomycetales bacterium | reverse complement strand
CTTGCACTGGCCGGCCAGCATACGTTCCTATACGTTTGATGTCAAACTAGTATCATTCATGAATTGAAGATGCGGTTCGCCGGACGCTTACGGTCGGCGGGCGGGACGCCCGCACTCCCCACGGCCGGGGCGGAGTCCGGTCGCCAAAGGCGACTCGCTGTGGCGAGCCGCTACGAATCTACAGAACCCGGCCGCCACGCCCCAGGCGCGTTCGCAAGCTGGTGTGGCACCGGCCAATGGCCGGTGAGGGGCGGGCGAGACGCCCGCACTCCCCCCTTACGGTCGCGGCGTTCTCCGCCCCGCGGCGGCTTCTCTGGCCGGCCGAGCACGCTAAACCGACATCCAGGATCGTGGAACGCCAACCGGGAGCGCGAGCCTCCCGGCGAGCCGCGGCTCGGCAGGCCGGCAGGGTCGCCGCAGGAGACAGCCTCGCCCTCCCATGTCGCACAACCGTGAATACCCATTCATCGCAGGTTGTTGTACTTTCGAAGACCGTTCGCTGCCCAAACGCTGTGGCCTATCGAGCGAGTTAACGCGGGTTCTCGTACCACACGACGCCGAGACCGGCCGATTCCTCGGTCGTGATGAGGTCCGTGTCGCCGTCGCCGTCCACGTCCAGCAGTTGCAGCACGTCGAACTTGCGGCCCGTGCTATCGGTCAGCGCCGTCGCGGTCCACACGTTCACGCCGCCCACCGCCAGCGCGGTGAGCCGCCCGAGTCCGACGCGGCCGTCGCCGGCGTTCTCACAACTGAACACCAGCTCCCGCGACCCGTCGCGGTCCAGGTCGGCGATGCGGATGGCCTTGCCGGTGCCGAACGTGTCCGGCCAGGTGATGGGGACCGCGGACCAGGCGAGCCGCGGGTCGCCGATCGGACGGAACTGCACGGCCCGCCGCCCGCTGGTGGCCACGAAGGCGTCGAACCGGCCGTCGCCGTCGAAATCGCCCAGGTCCATGAACATGGCTTCGTCGTCGGTCGTGCCGATGCGGTGGTTCAGCCACAACAGCAGCCCGCCGACCATCGGGTTCTCCAGCCAATACGCCCCGCGACCGCCGCCCTGACGGTCGGTGTACGCGATGTCCGCGTCGCCGTCGCCGTCCACGTCGGCCGGAATGATCGACATGATCCACGACGCACTGGCCAGCGGCGTCCAGGTCCAGTTGGCGAGATTGCGCGCGTCGCCGCGCGCCGACAGGTAGCCAACGCTTGCACCGCTGCCTTTGCCGCCGGCGATCAGCTCGAACCCGCCCAGACCGTCGAGCTGGGCCGGCATACAGAACATCCATTGCTGCACGTCGACGCTCGCGGGGATGACCTCGGTGATCCAGGTGGCGGTGTCCAGCAGGTCCGCGTTGTCCGCCGGGGCCCAGTGGACGTACATCCGTCGCGCGCTGCCCTGGCAGCAACTCACCACGTCGAGCCGACCATCGTTGTCCACGTCGGCGAACACGGCGTCCTCGACGTCCTGGACTCGTCCGACCACGACCGTGGGCCAGGGCAGACGGGCCCGGGCCGGGCCCGGGTTGAGGTGGAGCGTGACGACGCCGCTTTCTTCCCACCCCACGACGAGGTCCATCAGCCCGTCGCCGTTGATGTCACCCAGCTTGACGCCGTCGGCCCCGCGATACGAGTCGTCAACCGTGTGCCGGGTCCAGGTGGTGCCGGGCGGGAAGGGGAGTACCCCGTTGCAGCCGCCGCTGAGCGCCGGCAACAGCAGTGCCCACACCAGCAGCCCTCCCCCCTTGCGAAGGAGGGAGCGGCAGGGATCGAATCGCCCGTTGCTCGGACCCTCCCCCAACCCCTCCCTGGAAGGGAGGGGGGTCGGACCGGTCGCGTCCATTTTCGGCAAGAAGACAAAGCGCGTTGTCATACGATGCACCGTGATTTCACTTCGTCAAGTTTTCAATCAATGCTCCGCCGTACAGCCCCAGCAGCGCGGGGCCGATGCCGTGCGATTCGTTGCGTTGCGGGGCGCGGTTGAAGTACGAGCTCTCGGAGGCCTGCGGTCCGGTGCCGGGGCAGATGTTGCCGATGTCGCCCGACAGCGAGATCATGCGGTTCAGACCGGCGACACCGCGCCGCACCGCGTCGGCGTACGTGCCCGGCAGCCAGCCGCGCTGCACGCCGCGGGCCAGCGCGTAGCAGATCAACCCGGTACACGAGGTCTCCTCGTAGCTGTCCGGGCGGTTGAGAAGCTGGTGCCACATTCCGCCGGGGCCCTGGTGGGCGACCAGGGCGGCGGCAAAGTCCTGATACAGCGTCAGGAGCTCGTCGCGCCCCGCGTGATCCTCCGGAATCGCCTCCAGCGCCTCCGTCATCGCCACCGCGACCCACCCGTTGGCCCGGCCCCAGAATCCCGGCGTCGGCCCCGTGCCGTGCCAGTTGTAGCCTTGATGGTACAACCCGACGACCGGGTCGCGCAGCCGCTCGTCGAAGCCGCGAAACTGCGCCAACACGTCGTCGTAGAACGCGGGGTCGTCCAGCACCGTCCCCGCCTTGGCCAGCAGCGGCATGGTCATGAACAGCGCGTCGGCCCAGATCTTCCCGCGTCGCGGGGCGCTGTGGTGGGCGATCAGGCCCTCCGGCGTCCGGGACACGCCGTCGTGGAAGAAGCGAGCGGCATCGAGGGCCTCACTCAGGAACCGCTCGTCGCCGGTGTGCAGGTAGTAGGCGAGCGTGGCGTGCGCCATGGAACCCAGGTAGTCGATCGGGTCACTGCTGCCCTCCGGGCGATACAGGCGGTCGGCCTGGTATTTGGCGAGCGACGTGCGGACCTGTTCGAGCAGGGCGTCGTTACCGGTCCGTTCGTGCCACAACAGCAGCGCCCACAGCGTGACGCCGTTGGCGTACGTGAAGCGGTATACGATGACCGGGTCGTTGAGGGTGCTGTTGATGGTGCCGGGGTACTTGCCGGCACGGTAGCGGGCGGCGACCGCGGTCGCCTTCAAGTCCGTGAGACTTGGCACCGGCCGCCCCGGCGGATCGAGCAGCCCGGGGTCGCAGCCGCCCAGCCCCGCGACCAACAGGGCGGCCCCCGTCGCGCCGGCAACGAAACGACGTGGCATCGCGGACCCTCCACCGGCTCGCGCTGCTATTCTACGCCGGTTTCGCAGCGGCGAACAGCCGCGCTGGCGCGCCCGATCCCGGTTGCCCGCCCCGCCGACTTCCGGGCGGTCCTCCCACGCACGTAGGTGGATCGGCTCCGCACGTTGCCCTTTGCACTTCGCGCTCGGCGCCGTGCCGCCGACCGCACCCTCCTCGAACGCCCGTGGAGAGAGAAGGGTATCGCGGCGGCCTGCGCGGGTTGCGCGGCGCGCCGATCTACACCCACCCGCGGTCCTTGCACGCCTGGGCGACGCGCGCGATCGCAATGACGTACGCCGCGTCCCGCATGTACAGCTTGCGCTTCTTGGCCATCTCGCTGACGGCGATGAAAGCCGCGGTCATCATCACGTCGAGCTTGCCGAGAACCTCATCCTTCTCCCAGAAGTAGTTCATGTTGCTCTGGACTTGCTCGAGGTAGCTGCACGTCACGCCGCCGGCGTTCGCCAGGAAGTCCGGAATCACGAAGATGCCGCGCTCCTGGATCACATGGTCGGCCTCGGGCGTCGTCGGCCCGTTGGCGCCCTCCGCGATGATCCTGACCCGCCGCGAAATCTTGCCGGCGTTCTCGCCCGTGATCGAGTGCTCCAGGGCGGCGGGGACCAGGATGTCCACATCCTGCTCAATCCAGGCGTCGCCCGGCAGCTTCTCATAACCCAGGGCCGCGGCCTTCTTCGGGTCGATGGTGCCGAAGCGGTCCGTGATCTGCCGCAGTTCGTTGAGATTGACCCCGTCCAGCTTGCGGTAGGCGTACGAGGTCTGGTCCGTCTCGTCCCAGCATGCGACGCAGATGACCTTCCCGCCGATCTGCTGGTACAGCTCGATGGCGTATTGCGCGACGTTTCCGAAACCCTGGATGCTCGCGCAGGTGTCCGCCGCCCGGATCCCCAGTTCCTTGAGCGCCTCGCGCAGCGTGAAAACCACGCCGTAGCCCGTCGCCTCGGTGCGGCCGCGCGACCCGCCCATGCCGACCGGCTTGCCGGTGATGAAGCCGGGGTACTTGCCGCCGTGAATCGCCTCGAACTCATCGAGCATCCACAGCATGTGCTGGGCGTTGGTCATCACGTCGGGCGCGGGCACGTCGCGCACCGGCCCCACGTCGCGGGCCACCGCGCGGACCCACGCCCGGCACAGGGCCTCCTGCTCGCGCAGGCTGAGATTGTGCGGCGAGCAGATCACCCCGCCCTTGCTGCCGCCGAGGGGAATGTCCACCACGGCGCACTTCCAGGTCATCCACATGGCCAGGGCGCGGACGGTGTCGGCGGTCTCCTGCGGGTGGAAGCGGATGCCGCCCTTGCCGGGGCCGCGGGCGTCGTTGTGCTGCACGCGAAAGGCCCGGAAGACCTTGACCGTGCCGTCGTCCATGCGGATGGGCAGGCTGAAGTGGTATTCGCGGAGCGGCTGACGCAGCAGGTCGCGGGTGGGCTGATCGAGACCGAGCAGCTCCGCCGCCTTGTCAAACTGGGCCTGGGCCATCGCAAAGGGATTGAACGGCTTGGAACTCATGGGGGTGTCCTCTGACAGTCCGCCGACGCGCCGGGGAACGACCGGTTGTCCAGCGCCGCCGGGGCCACCGGCAGGCGCCCGGTCGGGGCGCGGGCGGGAACCGGTATGATATGCCGCGTGCCGCGCGAGCGTCAAATCCGCGGCGGCGGCGGGGCTCGACCGCGACGACGGCCGGCGGTAAACTCCTTTGCTTATCGGAAACACGGTGCCCCGTCATGCCCCGTATCAGGAAAGGCACACGAATGACGCGTTGGACGCTCTTGCTGGCGGTGGCCGGCGCCGTGCCGGCGCTGCTCGCCCAAGCCCCGCCGCCGGCCACGACCCAGCCGGCCGCCGAAGCCCCCCCGACCCAACCCGCGGAGACCCATGTGTACGTCAAGCTGGACACGACCCTCGGCGAGATTCTCCTCGACCTCGACGCCGAGCGCGCCCCGATCACCGTCAAGAACTTCCTCGATTACGCGGACGCCGGCTTCTATGACGGCACCATCTTCCACCGCGTGATGAGCAACTTCATGATCCAGGGCGGCGGCTACACCCCCGACCTGGTCGAGAAGAACGCGGGCCTGCGCCCGGGCATCAGGAACGAGTGGAAGAACGGCCTCAGGAACGTCCGCGGGTCGATTGCCATGGCTCGCCTCGGCGGCCAGGCCGACTCGGCCACCGCGCAGTTCTTCATCAACGTGGTCGACAACGCGCCGCTGGACCAGCCGCGCGACGGCGCCGGCTACGCCGTCTTCGGCAAGGTCATCTCCGGCCTGGATACCGTGGACCGCATCCGCTACACGAAGGTGAAGGACGATCCGCGGCTGCCGATGGGGCCCGTGGTGCCGGTCGAGCCGGTCGTCATCAAGTCGGTCAAACGCGTGCCGGCCGCCGAAGCGAAGGCCGTCGCCCACCAGGCCGAGGCGCAGGCCAGCAAGGCCGCCGCCGAGGCCAAGGCGGAGGCGGACAAGCAGGTGCGGGCGGCGGTGGCCCGCCTGGAGCAGGAGACCGGCAAGAAGTTTGAGACGACGCCCAGCGGGCTGATGATCCTGCACGTCACCGAAGGCAGCGGCGCGACGCCCACGCTGGCCGACATCGTCGAGGCACATTACACGCTGATGCTGCTCAACGGGCAGAAGCTCCAGAGCTCCCACGATTCGGGCAAGGCGCTCAGCTACCCGCTCGACAAGCTCATCAGCGGCTGGAAACAGGGGCTGGCGCTGATGAAGGTCGGCGGCAAGGCGATGCTGATCGTGCCCCCGGACCTCGCCTACGGCGCGACCCCGCCGCCCGGCAGCGGCATCCCGTCCAACGCGACGCTGCTGTTCGAGGTCGAGCTCCTCGGCGTCAAACCCCAGACGCCGCAATAGCGACCGGCGTGTAGCGATCGCACCCCCCTCCCTCTCAGGGAGGGGTTGGGGGAGGGTAGGGACGCTCGCTCCGCTACGGCCTCCGCCGACCCTTCCGGCGACGAGCCCCAAGCGCCAGCGCGCGGCCCGATGTAGCGGCTCGCCACAGCGAGTCGCCTTTGGCGACCGGGCTCCACACCGGCCGTGGTCGCGAAAGCCACTGCTCAAGAGCAGTGGCACGCCCGCGCTATTCGTGCTGCGTCGTGGCGGGGATGTGCCGCTTGACGAGCTTGTCACCCGCGAGCAACTCGACCTTGTAGACCGGCTTGCCGCCGGAAGTGGTCAGCTCGATCTCCACCGGCTTCCCGCCGGAGGTCTCCTTCTCCGCCGTCGCCAGCGCTTCCGCGGGCGTGACGGTCGCGGCGGCGCTGTTCTCCTTGTCCCGGCGCAGGTCATCGCGATCTTCGGCGGTGTCGGGGGGGTCATCGACGGCCGAAATGACCTTTCCGCTGACGGCGTCAATGACGATGTCCTTCCACATCTCGCCCGTGAGGATCTCAACCTCGATACGCGGGCCGCCACGACGCCACTTCAACTCGGCCTCGACGGCCTTGCCCCCCGGCACTTCGCGCTGCGCGATCTCGATGGCCTGGGCCAACGACACCTTCGCGGTCGCCGTTGCCCGCTGCATTTCCCGGACGTCGTCCTCGTCCGCCAGGGCCGGCGCGTTCGCCAGCCAGAAGGCCAGGGGCAATAGGCCGACAATCTTCATTCGGTGCATGGCCGGTCCTCCAAGGCTCACCCGTCTCGGCAACTTGGCCTGTCGCACCACGGCGGCAGGCCCCCTGACCAGCCCGTCGTCAGGGGCACACAGGGAGGATAGTTGCCGACACGCAAGGCGGCAACGCGCCCCACAACCGGATGAGCGGCCTGCGGACAACTGGCCCGTCAGCAACACGCGCCGGGGCCGTGTGCCACTGCTCTTGAGCAGTGGTCCGCCACCCACGGCCGGTACGGGGCCCGGTCGCTACGCGCGGTGGCACACGCGTCCCCGCCTGTGCGTCCACGGCCGCCGCGCTGCGCGGGCCCCGCGCTGGCGCTTGGGGCTCGTCGCGGCGCGGGTCGCCGCGTTCTCCACCCACGGCCGGTACGGAGCCCGGTCGCCAAAGGCGACTCGCTGTGGCGAGCCGCTACACCGGCGAGACGCCGGGGCCACCCAAACCCACGGCCGGTGCGGAGCCCGGTCGCCAAAGGCGACTCGCTGTGGCGAGCCGCTACATCGGCGGATGCGTTCGCCAAGAGCACCTAACAAAACTACTTGGGGGACCGACCTCTGGTCGGTCGGATGACGGGCCAGAGGCCCACCCCCCGGGGTTCTGATACAGGCTCTAGTGCCGCCGGCGGCGCTTCTTGCGTTCGACGCGGCGGGGCTGGTACTTCGTCGAGCCCTTCGCGGCCTTGGGGATGTTGCCTTCGAGCATTCCCATGCGGCCCAACTGCTGCATCATCTTCAGCCGGCCGCCGATGCCCAACCCCGCCATCTGCTTCATGACGCCGCGCATTTGCACGAACTGTTTGACCAGCCCGCTGACGTCCTGTGGATCGACGCCGGCGCCTTTGGCGATCCGCCGGCGGCGCGACGCCTCGATGATCTCGGGGTCTTTCCGCTCGCGCGGCGTCATGGAATGGATGATGCCCTTGTAGCGGTTGAGGTCTTCCTCGGGCATCTCCATGTCGCCGAGTGACGACCCCAACCCCGGGATCATCTTGAGGATCGACTTCATCGGCCCCATCTTGCGCAACTGCTCGAGCTGCGTCAGGAAATCGTCCAGCCCCATCGCCCCCTTGGCCATCTTCTCCTGCGTCTTGGCGATCTGCTCGGCGTCCAACGTCTGCTGGGCCTTCTCCACCAGCGACACCACGTCGCCCATGCCCAGAATGCGGCTGGCGATGCGCTCCGGGTGGAACTCCTCCAGCGCGTCGAGCTTCTCGCCGACGCCGATGAACTTGATCGGCTTGCCGGTGACCGACTTGACCGACAACGCCGCGCCACCGCGGGTGTCGGAGTCAAACTTCGTCAGGATCGCGCCGTCCAGCTCCAGCCGCTCGTCAAACGCCTTGGCGGTGTGGACGGCGTCCTGGCCCGTCATGGCGTCGAGGACGAGATAGATCTGGTGCGGGCTGGTGGAGGTCGCAATCTGCGAGACCTCCTGCATCATCTCCTCGTCGATGGCCAGCCGGCCGGCGGTGTCGAGGATGACCACGTCGCGGTCGCGCTTGCGGGCGGCGCCGATCGCGTTGCGGCAGACCTTGACCGGGTTCTGGTGGTCGCGCTCGGTGTGGACGGGCACGTCGAGCTGCGTGCCCAGCACCTCGAGCTGGTCGATGGCCGCCGGCCGCTTCAGGTCTGCCGCCACCAGCAGCGGCTTCTTGCCGCGCTGCATGCAGTAGCGGGCGAGCTTGGCACACGTGGTGGTCTTGCCGGAGCCCTGGAGCCCCGCCATGAGGATGACGGTCGGCGGCTGCGAGACGAACGGGATGCGCGTCTCGATCGGCCCCATCAGGCGGACGAGCTCGTCGTAGACGACCTTGACCATGACCTGCTCGGGGCGGAGGGTCTTCATGACCTCCAGGCCGATGGCTTTTTCGAGGCAGGCGTCGCAGAAGCGGCGGGCGACCTCGACGTTGACGTCGGCCTCCAGCAGGGCGGTGCGAATCTGCCGCATCGCCTCGCGGACGTTGTCCTCGCTGATTCGCCCGCGGCCGCGCAGGCCCTGGAGCACGCTCCCGAGCTTCTCTGTCAGTGCATCGAACATGCCGTCCAGTCTAGCGGACGCGGCCACGACCGAACAGCCGGAGCGTCGCGGTGGGCAGCATAGGCCCGTGACGTTTCCGGCGATCCTTGTACTGCGGCGGTGGCTACTGGCCGGCCACCGCCCCGCAGGGGCAGGCGTCAGTACCGGGGGCAAGGCGGGCGAAGCCCGCTGAAGCCCCCGGTCGAGAAGGGCGTACACCTCTGAGCCCCGAGGGGGCGACCGAAATCGTCCCGGCGGTGCAGACTGCCGCCCTTTCAGGGCGGAAGAGCAACGAGCATACCCCGTCCACCCGGGGGGCTCGGCCGGTCCCGACGCGTCGGGACCGGCCAGCGCCCCCGGCTATTGACCGTGGCCCCTTCGGGGCCAGGGCGGCTCACCGGAGCCGACACGCGCCGCTCAGCGTCACGGCCGGTGGCATGTCCGCGGCCTTGGGCGAACATGCTCTGTTCGCGGATCCCGCCACGGTCGCGCAGACGCGACCATGCCACCTGCCCGCACAGACGGGACTTTGCCGCCCGCCGGCCCTCGCACCGGCGTGCGGGGTTCGGATCGGCGCTCTATGATCGCCCACAATGGCCCACGAGGAACGACATTCCGCGCCTGAACGGCCACCGGCGCGCGAGGCCGCCGGCCCCGCGACCGACAGGGCGATGCGGGCGCACTGGGGCGTCGTGGGCGTGGCGGCGGTGCTGACGCTGCTGACCATCCCGCTGGACCAGTGGGTCATCGCGGGGTTGACGGCCGACGCGGTGCGCCCAAGGCTCGAACAGGCGATCGGCCTGCTCAAGGGGCTGGCGCCGGCGGCCGTCATTCTGGCGATTCTGAGCGTCTTTCCGAACCGCCGGCGGCTGTATGTCGGGTTTCTGGTGCCGCTGCTGGGGCACCTGCCGATATTGCACCTGCTGAAGTGGCTCATCGGACGGGCGCGGCCGCTGGCCGAACAGGGCCCGTTTCACTTCGAGCCGCTGTCAGCGGCCAAGTACGCCGACGCGTTTCCGTCGGGTCACACGGCGGGGGCCACGGTGT
>CAYWYJ010000136.1:0-10016 GCA_964462635.1 uncultured Planctomycetales bacterium | reverse complement strand
GCGGCGGGCGGACAAACTCAGCAACCGGGGTGAAATCAGGTGGGCCGGCCCGACCGCACGGTCGGCCGGATACGCGAGCAGATGCGCCGGAGCTCCTGCACCCGCTGGCGCAGCTCGGGCGACGAGATGCCCTGATTGAGCGCGACCTCGATGGCGGCCGCGGCCGTCGTCACGCAGTCAAAGCCGTAGGTGCTGCCCTGCGACTTCAACATGCGGACGGCCGTCTGGGACGCCTTGACATCGCCGCCGGCCACCGCGTCCTGGAGCTTGCGGACTTGCAGTGGCAGCTCCTTGACAAACTCGCTGATCAGCTCGCCCACCGAGTCCGCGTAGGGCAACGTGCTGAAGATCGGCTCCTCCCGCAACGACGCCAGCAGGTCCGCCAGGTCGTCGCGGCAAAACGGCTTCGCCAGAAACAGGTCGCACCCGCACTGGATGCACATGGACTGGATTTTCGGCGAGGACATCGCGCTGATCGCCGCGATGCGCCCGCAGTAGCCCGCGTTGCGCAACGTCCGGGCCGCCTTGAACCCGTCCATCACCGGCAGGTCCAGGTCCATCAACACCAGGTCGTACGTCTTCTGGGCCACCCGCTCGACGGCCTCCTGACCGTCGACCACGTGTTCCACGGCGGCGTTGAGCTGGTTCAGCCAGGCCCCGATCATGCGGGCCGTAAGCTGGTCGTCTTCGACCAGGAGCACACGACAGGCCACTGCCTCAGCACAATAGAGCGACGGATCGATGCGGTGTACGAACCGCAGCTCCAGCTCGTGGACGTGCCCGCTGATGTACCGGCACTGCTGCACCCAGCCGTCCACCTCGTCCCAAGTGCCGTAGAGCGTGATCAGGTTCACCCGCGCCACCGTCCCCTGGTGGACGAACATCCCGTGCAGGCAGCACAGGCCCGTCTGGCTCAACCACCGCGACGGCACGGCGTAGGAGCTGGAGGTGGGAGCACCGGGCACCCAGAGGTCCAAGTGCAAGCTCGGAATCCGGTAGCGGTAGCGCGGCGGGGTCTCTTGCGTCCTGGCAGCTTCGCTGGACCGGTCCAGGACGTCCAACACCGCCTGGATGTCGGGTTCATCGAGCCGGATCGAGCGGATCCGGGGGCGCGATCCATCATTACGCAGCGGCTCCATACATGCCCGTTTCCGGCCCCCCCGCCGTCCCCGCGGGGGCAGGCTATACTTGATAATCGGGTGAACTACATCAGGCTTTCACCCGCAAAGTGCCCCCCAAACGGACGGCGCGAATAAATGGCCGCGGGGCTTGAGCCGGAAGCCCGCGCTGCGAACCCGGCAAAATCTATGTCAGCATGCGCGAATCCGCGCCGCAGGTCGTACGGCAAGGCTCCGCCTTGCCGCAGTCGCAAGGCAGAGCCTTGCGGTACGGTTGGCGCGACATTACGCACGCTGATCTAGGGTGAACTACCCAAGAATCAGAAAACCGCTCCCGGGAGCGTGTGCGAGGGGGGGACGCTCAGTGCCCGCCGCGCGGAGCGTTCAATGCTGGTGCAGCAAGGCCAGTACCTCGGCCCGCGTCGCCTGGTTGGTGTGCATCATGCCCCGCAGCGCCGACGTGATCATCACACTGCCGGGCTTCTTGACCCCCCGCGACGTCATGCACGTGTGGACGGCCTCCAGGACGACCGCGCACCCCTTCACCTGGAGGCGCTGGGCCAGCACGTCCGCGATCTGCGACGTGAGCCGCTCCTGCACCTGCGGCCGGTGTGCGAACACGTCCACGATCCGCGCCAGCTTCGAGAGCCCCAGCACTTTGCCGCCCGGGATGTACGCGATGTGCGCCTTGCCCTCGAACGGCATCAGGTGGTGCTCGCACATGCTGGTGAACGGGATGTCCCGCAGGACCACCATCTCGTGGTGGTCCTCGTCAAACATCGCCTGTAAGTGCTCCTCGGGGTCCGCCTGCAACCCGTCGAACAGCTCCGCATACATCCGGGCCACGCGCCGCGGCGTGTCCCGCAGCCCCTCCCGCCGCGGGTCCTCGCCGATCGCCTCCAGAATCTCGCGTACGGCCCGCTCAATCCGCGTTTGATCAATCGCCGTGCTCGGCATGGGCCACCTCACTGAACGCTGCTCCGAGCTTCCCGGTCACCGCATGGGAACCAAAGGTGGCGGCGGCACTCCCCTCCCTTCCAGGGAGGGGTTGGGGGAGGGTCGGAGCACCCTGCGCCTCGTTGCTCATCTTCCCCGCGCTCCCGCGCCATGCGGGTCGCGGGACAAGGTTCTGCAAACGCGACAATTGTAGCCCCCCGCGCGGCCTGATCCACGTCGCGGGCGCTCGGCCCCGACGCCCCGCTCACCCCTCCGCCCGCGGACCCGCCCGCCGCGTCCCCGTCCGCACCCCGTGGATCACCACGGGGATGTCGCGTGGCGCGGCGGCGGCGAAGAGGTCACCCAATGTGCCGGCCTTGGGCGCTTTGTCGACAAACGCGTGCAGGTCCTGGAAGTCCCAGCGCGACCGCGCCACGCTCCGCCGCTGCGCGTCGATGACCCGCACGCCGTGGTGGTCCACCAGCTCACGGGCGGCGAAGCGGTCGCACATGCTCTCTTTGCGGCGGAGATTGCGTCCGGCCATCTTGAGCAGATAGTGGTAGAACTCGTGCAGGAAGATGAACAGCGCGAGCTGGTAGGCGTCGGCCAGGACGAGCCGGTACGTTTCCCGCCACCAGTGCGTGCGGTTCGACTGGGCCCGGGCAATGTGCGTCCCGAGCAGATAGGGGTAGCTCACGTGCCGGCCCAAGTTCACGTAGATGCGCTTGCTGGCATACAGGCACGTACCCGAGAAGTCGGTCCCGCGGCTGTAGCGCACGCGCACCCGCACCTTGTCGTGCCGGTACGGCCAGGCGTGCCGCGCAAACAGCCGCTTCAGCCGCTCGCCGTCCAACTCCGTGGCGTTGGCAAAGTCCATCCGTGGTTCCACTCGCTCCGCCGCCGCATATCAAACCCGCCGGCGCCGCCGAACGCAATGCCCCCGCCCGGCGTCGCGGCTTGTCACCCATCACGCCGGCGGCTACAAACCCGCGCACGGCCCGCGCCGCCCGGGGCGCGCCGGCTGGGAAGCAGGAGTCGCGTCAGTGCGTAAGGGCAAGATTGAGCACCGTCTCTTGAACGTCATCATCACGGGGTTGCTGTTCTCCGTCGGCGCGGGGCTTTGGACCGGCTGTGCCGCACCCGCCGGCCGCCCGCTGACCTTCGAAGCGATCTACGGCCCCGGGCGGGTCGAGTTCACCGGCCACGTCGCCGGCGGAATGCGCTGGCGCCCCGACGGTCGGCACTACCTCGACCGTCGCGGCGACGTACTTCAAAGCGTCGATCCGCTCACCGGCGACGCGACGCCGGCCTACGATCACGCCGCGCTCCAGGCCGCGCTGGCCGGCCATCCCGACGTCGGCGAGGCGGCCGCCCAGCGGCTGGCACGTCACCCGACGCTGCTGTCCGACGACCTGGACGTGGCCGTCATCGAGTACGCCGACCGTTTGTTCGCCTATCGTTTCAGCACGGGGGTCTTGCGGGAAGTGGCGGAGGCCGACGCGGACCGCGAGCTGCTGACGCTCAGCCCGGACGGGCAGCACGTCGCGTTTCACGCCCGCGGCAATCTGTACGCGCTTGACTTGGGCGGCGGCGAGCCGATCGCCCTCACCACGGACGGCAGCGAAACCGTGCTCAACGGCAAGCTCGACTGGGTCTACCAGGAGGAGGTCTACGGCCGCGGGCAGTGGCGCGCGTATTGGTGGTCCGAGGACGGCGGCCACCTGGCCTTCTTGCAGCTCGACATCAGCCGCGAGCCGATCTACACCATCGTCGATGATCTGCCCACGCACCCCGAAGTGCAGGCCCTGCGCTATCCCAAGGCCGGCGACCCCAACGCCCTCGTTCGACTCGGCGTGGTGACGCCCCAGGGCGGGCCGATCACCTGGGTCGACCTGTCCGGCTACGGCGACACCGAGCTGCTTATCGTCCGCGTCGGGTGGTCGCCCGACGGCCATGTCATTTACGAAGTGCAGGACCGCGAGCAGCGCTGGCTGGAATTGAACGAAGCGGACCCGCAAACGGGCGCGACACGACGACTGCTGCGCGAGGAGTCGCCGGCGTGGGTCGACATCTACGGTTTGCCGCGCTGGCTCGCCGACGGCTCGTTCCTGTGGATCAGCGCCGCCGACGGCTGGCCGCACTTGTATCACCACGAGCGCGACGGCACGTTGCGGGCCCGGCTGACGGCGGGGCCGTGGGAGGTCCGCGAGATCGAGGCAGTCGATGCGGCCGGCGGTTGGGTGTACCTGTCGGGCACGCGTGACAGCCCCGCGGAGAACCATCTCTACCGCGTACCGCTCGACGGTGGAGAAACCACGCGCCTGACCGAACTCGGCTGCACGCATGGGGTCACGCTGGATCCCACCGGCCAGTTCTACTTCGACACGTTCAGCAACCTCCAGACGCCACCCAGGGTGTGCTTGCGGCAAACCGACGGGACGTTGCTCCGCCAGTTGAGCGACGCGGACCGCCCCGTGCGGGCGGAGTACACGTTCTCACCTCCGGCGCTGCTCCGCATCCCCACGCCGCAGGGCCGTTTCCTCAATGCCTCCGTCGTCCGGCCGCCCGCGCGTCGCCCGGGGCGGCGGCTCCCCGTGATGCTGTTCGTCTACGGCGGCCCGCACGCGCCGGCCGTCCACAACCGCTGGGAAGGCGAGCACGGGCTGCTCAAGCAGTGGCTGGCCCACCAGGGCTACCTGGTGTTGACGTGCGACCCGTATTCCGCGAGCGGCGAAGGGGCGGTCAGCGCGTGGCACGCGTACGAGCGGCTCGGCGTCACCGAAGTCGAAGACCTGGAGGCCGCCCTCCGCTGGCTGGCCGAACACGAACACGCCGACCTGGCGCGCGTGGCGATCGAGGGGTACAGCTACGGCGGCTTCCTGGTCACGTACGCCCTGACCCACAGCACGCTGTTCAAGGTCGGCGTCGCGGGGGGGCCGGTGGTGGATTGGCGGAACTACGACAGCATCTACACCGAGCGCTTCATGCGCACGCCGGCCAACAACGCGCGCGGCTACGCGGCGTCATCGGTCCGCGCGGCGGCGGGGAAGCTGCACGGGCACTTGCTGCTGGTCCACGGAACGCTCGACGACAACGTCCACTTGCAGAACACACTGCAACTGGCGCACGATCTCCAGGCGGCCGGCAAGTCGTTCGACATGATGCTCTACCCCGCCAACGGCCACGGCATCGGCCAGAACCGGCACCACTGGCTCAAGCTCTGGCTCGGCTTCATTCAGCGGAACCTGTGACCGGCGGCGCGGCGGCCAGCGCGGCCCGCGTGGCCGCGATGACCCGCGCGACCACCTGGTCCCACGGCCCCGCCGGCCGCGCCCCCGAGGCCCGGGCGTGACCGCCCCCGCCGAACTGTGCCGCGAGCGCCGCCACGTCGAGCACCTGCTTGCTGCGGAAGTTGACGCGGACGCCGCCGTTCGGCTCCTCGGTGAACAACACGATGGCTTCCAAGCCGCCCAGACGCCCGGCCTCGTTGACCAGGTCCTCGGTCATGCTGTGATCGGCACCCGCCGCCGCAAAATCGCTTCGCCGCAGCTTCACCACCGCCAGCCGGCCGTCGGCATGGAGTTCCAGCGAATCGAGCAAGCGGCCGACGAGCCGGAGCCGCGCCGGCGGGTCCTGTTCGTAAATGGCGCGGTAGATCGCGGGGGCCGCCGCCCCGGCTTCCGCCAACTCCGCGGCGGCCCGCAGCATCCGGGCGTCGGTGTTGGCGAACCGGAACCACCCGCTGTCGGTCGCAATGCCGACAAAGAGCGCGGTGGCAATTGGAGGCCGCGGCGGCAGCCCGACGGTCCGCATCCACTCGTGAATCAGCAGGCACACGGCCCCTGCCGACTCGTCGAACAGCCGCAGGTCGCCCGGTCGCGTGGCGATTTCGTCGCGCGTGGGGTGATGGTCGAGCACGGCCGTGCGCGGCGCCCGCGACAGATGCCCGGCCAGCGCCTCGAGCTGTGAGTACGTACACGTATCCAGAATGACCCAGGCGTCACAATCCGCGATGAGCGCCGCGTGCTCCGCCTCCCAGGACCGCCAGGCCACCGCGTCAGCCAGCAGGGTGTAGCGGGGCGGCAGTGGCTCGCTCAGCACCGGACGCGGGTCCAGACCAAGATCCTGCAACACGAGCGTCATCGCGGCCAACGCTCCCAGTGCGTCGCCGTCGGGCCGCCGGTGCGACACCAGCAACGGCCGCCGGCACGCTTCCAGCCACGCGCGCAGGTTGTGATAGTCCGCCACCGCGATCATCATCCGCGGATTGTACGTCGCGGCGGCCCCCCCCGCAGCGACCCGGAGAGCGAATGGCGATTCTGAGACAGCTCGCGGACCCCGCCGGCTACCGACCGTGCGCCTGGGACTTGAAGGCCGACGCGGCCGCGCGGACCTACTGGGTCGAGTTGTTCCGCTGGCACCTGGATCGGGTGCTAATGCCGCTCGTGACGGAAGTCTATTCGCCGACGCCGGCACAGGTGGACGCCATGCGGGCCGACTACCTGGCACGATTCGACGAAGTGGAGCGGCAGCCGGAGCGGTTTGAGCGACTGGACGTGCTGCGCTTCACCGAGCTGCGCCGGGACGTGCTGGCCCGACACCGGTTTGACGATCCCTTCCGTGGCGTCAAGGAACGGGCGAACGCGGCGGCGCTGGCCGTGTGGCCGCAACTCCGGGCGGAGTTCGACGCCGCCCCGCCGCGCCGGCAACAGGACTTGCTGACGCGCGGCCTGATGGCCGGCAACCTGTTTGACCTGGGCTCGCGGGCGACGGTGGCGAGCGAGGCGGAGGCCAACGCGGAGTTTCTGCGCACACGCGACCGACAGCCGCCCCGCCCCTGGTTCCGTGACGACGTGGACCGCTGGTGGCGACGCTGGGACGACCGGCCGTACCGACGCGCGGTGTGCTTCGTGGACAACGCGGGCGGGGACATCGTGCTGGGGTGTCTGCCGCTGGCCCGCTGGATGCTGGCCCGCGGGGCCCGCGTCACACTGGCCGCCAACGCGGGGCCGGCGTTGAACGACATCACGGCGGCGGAGCTCACGCCGTTGCTGGCGCGCTGCGCTGAGCCCGACCCACGCTTGGCATCCGCCTTGCGCGACGGCCGGCTGCGCGTCGCGGCTACCGGCAGCACCACCCCCCTGCTCGATCTGACCGACTTGAACGGCGATTTCGTCGAGCTGGCCGCGGACGCCGACCTGATTCACCTGCACGGCATGGGCCGGGGCATCGAGAGCAACTTCCATGTCCCCTTCACGTGCGACACCCTGACGACGGCGGTCCTCAAGGACGAGGCCGTCGCGGCCCATGTGGGTGGCCGGGTCTTCGACTGTGTGTTTCGATTCGAGCCCGCCCGCTAAACAGGCATTCAGGATCGTGGGACGCCAACCGGGAGGGCGAGCCTCCCGGCGAGCCGCGGCTCGGCAGGCCAGCAGGGTCGCCGCAGGAGACAGCCTCGCCCTCCCATGTCGCACGACCGTGAATACCCATTTAGAGCGACCCGCTCACGGTCCGCGCCGGGAGCGCTTCTCTTCCTCGTCGATGGCGTGGACGACGGCATGATCGTCGGGAAAACGCGCCCGCAGCACGGGCAAGACCGCGTTCAACGCCTGCTTCTCCAACGGCTGAAGGCCCGGCGTGACGCGCTCCACGTCGCCCAGCCACTCCTGCCATCGCGGCAGCGGGACGCGGATGTCGCTGCCGACGTGGCGCAGCCGCACCGACGCCTGCTCGATCGGTCGCTCTGGATTGACGGCCAGATAGACCCGGTCGTCGTCGTGGACCGCCCACCAGAACGGGTTTCGCCGGTTTGCCTCTCGCCAAGCATCCACGTAGCGCTGGGCGAAGCGCGCACGTTCGGGCCATTCGGCGTAACACAGCCAATGCATGGGCGTGTTGGCGTACCGGCGCAATGGATCCTTGGGCGGCAGGAAGTCGCCAGTGGCGCGGAAGTGCGGCTCGTGCGCGCCGATCGCCCCACCGCAGAGGCTGCACTGAAGTGCTGGAAGCAGCGAGCCCATCCCTCGAAACCCATCTGCCGCGGAAAACCGGGACCGAGCCGAATGCCAACGAACCTGTCGATCCGACAAGGATTATACCGGACGTTGCCGTGTCGCAAGAGCCCACGCCCGCTGCTCAGGAGGCCGAGACCCAGGATCCAAAAAAAGAGGGCACCGAGTGCCGTGTGGCGTACCCGGTGCTCTCCGGAGGGGAAAGAAGCAATAGTAGTTTACCGCCCGCAAATATGTCGTCAAGTCGTTTTTATCGGGCTCTTACCAAGGGAGCGACATCGTCACGCGGAGCACATGAATGCTAAGTTGTTTTGTGACAATACTTTACTTACGCTACGTGCGCGGTTTAGGACTCCGTGTGAAAAAATTCTTTCGCCGAATCCAAACCGACTCCAGACAATGCAATCACCCATGACGGATAACCGTCTTGACAGAACGCTAATGCCCGCGTCTAGTTGGACTTGCTGCCGCCGCCGCCCCGCGCGGGGCGGTGGGAACGGCCCCGAGGGTGCGGCGCCGATCGGGAGTTCCAAGTGGGCATTCAGGATCGTAGAACGCCAACCGGGAGGGCGAGCCTCCCGGCGAGCCGCAGCTCGGCAGGAGCCTCGCCCTCCCATGTCGCACACCCGTGAATACCCATCTTGTCGCCAATGCGGAGATCGCCATGGCGCTCGTTGACCTACGTCCTCAGGCCGTCCGCCGTGATCCCGACGTGCTCCTGGCCCATCTGCGGTCGTTCGAGCTGGAGCTGAAGTTCTCCGCCGGCATCTGGTTCTTCTCCCCCGCCGGCAGCCGCTTCCACGAGCGTTACGGCGACGAACTGGGCATCGAGCAACGGCTCGACATCGCCGCCCGCCTGGCCCCCCACGGTCTGGCCGCGCTCGAGGCGCACTATCCGAACGAGATCAACGAAGACAACCTGGACTTGTGGAAGAAGTTCACCGCCGACACCGGCATCCGCCTCATCACGGTCATTCCACTGCTGTTCTGGGACGACCAGTTCGAATGGGGCTCGCTCTCCAATCCCCTGGACAAGCCGCGCCGGCTGGCCATCCAGCGCACGCGGCGGGCGCTGAAGCTCAACCGCGAGCTCGACACCGATTTCGCGGTGGTCTGGCCGGGGATCGACGGCTACGAGAACCCGTTCGGCGTGGACTTCGTGGCCCTGCGCGACCGTTTCGCGGCCGGGCTGGCGGAGGCGATGGACGCGGCACCCGGCGTGCGCGTCGCCTTCGAGCCGAAGCCTTACGAGCCGCGCGGACGCATCTTGTACGGCACGACGCCCGAGGGGCTGCTTCTGGCACACCGGGTGGAGGGGCTGCTGCGGCACGACGAGAATCGCCGGCTGCTGGCGGAGGGACACGCGCTCGTCGGGCTGAACCCGGAGATCGGCCACGTGCTGATGGGGCACGAGGACCTGGCATACGCGTATAGTTGGCCTCTGTCGGAGGGGCGCCTGGCGCACACGCACTGCAACAGCCAGCCGCTCGGCAACTACGACCAGGACCTGAACGTCGGCGTCGTGTCGCCGGAGCAGTTGGAAGCGTTGCTCTACACCCTGAAGATGTACGGGTATCGCGGGTACTTCGGCATCGACATCAACCCCGAGCGGATGCCAGTGGAGGCGGCGCTGCGCAACAGCATGGATGCGCTCCGGGCCGCCAACGACCGCATCAACGGGCTGGACCACGAGGCGATCCTGTACGCGCAGATGAACCCCGATAAGGCGCGCGGCTGGCTGGAGGCGTACCTCATCCGCGCCCGCGCCCCGTACCCCGAGCGCCTTGCGCCGCTGCCCCGGCCGAGATAGTACGGAGGTCGCGTCCAACGCCGGCAGTCCCGGAGGGACGGCGTGAGCGTAGCCCAGCGTGAAACGCTGGGGCATGCGGGTCGCGGCCGACGGCGGTAGTCCCGGAGGGACGGCGTGAGCGTAGCCCAGCGTGAAACGCTG
>CAYWYJ010000135.1:0-10045 GCA_964462635.1 uncultured Planctomycetales bacterium | reverse complement strand
CGCGAGAAGCTCCCCGCCAGTGTGCGCGAGGCACTGGTCGGCCGGGCCGAGCTGGCGGTGAAGTCCGGCCACCCGGAGCGGATCATCTACGGCAAGGGTTCCGACGACCACCGGGCGAGTATCACCGGCGACACGGTGGGCGACCCGTTCAAGGACACCTCCGGCCCCAGCCTGAACATCCTCATCAAGCTGATGAGCATGGTGTCAGTCGTGTTCGCCGGCCTGATCGTCAAGTACGCCCCGGTCATCAGCGCGTGGCTGGGCCTGTCAAGCTGACGCGGACGGTTCGCGGCCTGCGTTGGTGCGCGGCGCCCCCCGACTGTCGTCGTCGCGCCCAGCCCCCGAACTCCGGCCCGAGAGCGGCGCCGAACCTCTGAGTCCGGCGTCGGCGCGGGCGTTTCGGGGCCGGCCCTCCCCTCCCCGTGTTACAATCCAGCGCAACGTGCTGCGGCCAAAGTGAGCCGGGGTCGGAGAGCCATGGCCACATTCGCCACATTTCAACGTTTGAAGGACAAGGGCGTCGCCGCGTTGAGGCAGGGCGACTTCGTTGCTGCCCGCCCGTACCTCATCCAGGCCGCCGAGTGCATGATCGAGCTGGCCGAGGAGAACAAAGACCCGCGGCAGCGGGCCGAGCAGGAGGCCTACGCTCGCGAGCTCATCGAGCTGGCCAAGGACTGCGATCGGCGGGGCCAGCACGGCCCCGGCGGCGGTCCCCGGGCGCGGGCCCGCGAGGACGACGACTCCGGCGGCAAGGCCGAAGACTGGGTCGTCCGCGAGAGGCCCACCGTCCACTTCGACGACATCGCCGGCCTGGACGAGGTCAAATCCGAAATCCAGATCAAGATGATCTACCCCTTCCTGCACCCCGAGCTGGCCCAGCGTTACGGCATCAGCGTCGGCGGCGGGGTGCTGCTGTTCGGCCCGCCGGGCACCGGCAAGACCATGTTCGCCAAGGCCATCGCCTGCGAGCTGGACGCCACC
Source organism: uncultured Planctomycetales bacterium (assembly GCA_964462635.1). Taxonomy (GTDB): domain Bacteria; phylum Planctomycetota; class Phycisphaerae; order UBA1845; family Fen-1342; genus JBFMAI01. The sequence continues at coordinate 9,064 of CAYWYJ010000135.1, read as the reverse complement.
ATGTTCGTCATCAGCCCGGCCCAGATCATGAGCAAGTGGGTCGGCGAGGCGGAACAGAACGTCCGCAAGCTCTTCGACGCCGCCAAGGCTGAGGCGAAGGCGATCATCTTCATGGACGAGGTGGAGGCGCTGGTCCCGCGGCGGCGCGACTCGCAATCGTCCGTGATGACGCGCGTGGTGCCGCAGATACTCCAGGAATTGGAGGGGTTTGACCGCAAGGCCGACCGGGCGCTGCTGTTTCTGGGCGCGACGAACGAGCCGTGGAGCCTCGACCCGGCGATGATGCGGCCCGGCCGGCTGGACGCCAAGGTCTATGTCCCGCTGCCGGATGCCGAGGCGCGTTTCAAGCTGTTCGAGGTCTATCTGGGCAAACGGCCGCTGGCCGACGACGTGAACTTCGCCCAGCTCGTCGAGCAGACCGCCGGCTACAGCGGGGCCGACATCAAGGCCGTCGCCGAGCGTTCCGCAAGACGCCCGTTTTTGGAGTCGGTCGGCGGGGCCGAGCCACGTAACATAACGATGGCGGACGTGCTGGCGGTGATCGCGGCGACGCCGCCGTCAGTGAGCCCGCGCGACGTGGCACGATTCGAGAAATGGGCGACGGAGCAGGGGTAACGGCATGAGCGGGACGGCGTGCCGACGTCTGGCCGAACCGACGGTCGTGGCCGCGTGCGTCCGCGCGGCCCGCGTCTTGGGGCGTCGGTGGAACGCTCACCGCCCTACGCACCTCCGGCGCAGGCGGCACATCCAGGCGCGCGGAGCACACCGATGAGTTGGCTGCTGTTCCTCGACGAGAGCGGTCACGACCACCGCAATACGCCGTACGAAGTGCGAGGAGGCGTCGCGTTTAACGCGCGGGACTTGTGGCCGTTCGTCCAGGACTTGCAGCGCCTGGAGTTGGACGCCTTCGGCGCGGTACTGAGTCAGTTCCGCAAGGAAATCAAAGGCCGGACTCTGCTCAATCGCGACCGCTTTCGTTGGGCCGCACAGGCTGAGCGGATGGATGACGAGGCGCGGCGCAAGCACTGCCGCGGGTTCCTGACGCGCGGATTGGAAAGGAGGCCGCCGACGCGCGACGAATTCACGGCGTATGGCCAAGCGTGCCTGGAGTGGGCCCGCGGCATGTTCGAGCTGGTCCACGGCCGCCGAGGCGTGCTCTTCGCCACCGCGGTGCCTTGTTCGGTCCAGAAGCCCCCGACGCACACGGCCGAGGAGTTCTTGCGCAAGGACCACGTCTTCCTCCTTGAGCGGTTTTTCTATTTCCTGGAGGGCCGGAAAGAGCACGGTCTGATCGTCATGGACGAGGTGGACAAAACCGAGGACCGTCGGTTCGTGCGCCGGCTTGAGGCGTACTTCCGAAAGACCCAGCGCGGTCGCTATCGGACGCAGTGGATTGTGCCCACGCCGTTCTTCGTGGCCTCGGACATGACCTATCCCGTGCAGGTGGCGGACGTGTGCGTCTACTGCGTGAACTGGGGTTTTCGGTTGCCGCTGCGCGGAATGAACGCCGCCACGCGCGGCGAAATCGAAGGTGAATTCCGGCCTTGGCTTGATCGCCTGCAATTCCGCGGGGAGTGCGAACAAGACGGGGTTGTCCGCGACACGTTCGGAATCGTATATGTTCCGGACCCCTATGAGGCACGCCGTGCGCAAGAAAAAAGGAGATAAAGCCGTCGGGGCCACCCTTGCGAGCCGCCCCTGGGCCGAATCTCCACCTATAGTATCGCTTGATAATGCCCCGAAGTCAAGGCGATCCCCATCGGCCGTCGGGGGGCCCCGCCTTGCCGCAACCCACCCAACGCACATCACGGCCGACTCGGAGCCGCACGCACCCCTAGGACAAGGCTCAACCGGGGACGGAGGATCTGCTTGACCCCAGGAGTTCGCCAACGTCTTGACCTGGTAACTGTCGTGGCCGTGCGCTGTCGCGGCGGCGACTGGCCGCGCGGGTTGCTGGCCGAGACGCCGGTCCCCGACACGTGGATGGGGCTCGTCGTCCGGGCCGACGGAGGGCGGCGCTTCGTCCCCGCCGGCGAAGACCCGCGTCCCGGCCGCGAGGATACGCTGGTCCTGGTCCGCAACCGCGCCATCAGTGTGCCGATTGAGCTGGAAGACACCCCATCCGCGGACCATCACGGCGTACACGCCGAGGTCGAGCTGCTCGTGCGGTGTCCGCCGCGCGAGGATGAGCTGGCTGCCCTGCACCGCACGTTACTCGGCGAGGCCGAACTGACGTTGGAAGGTTTGGCGGCGCACGTCCACGCCGCCGGTGCCCCCGCCGCGTTGCAGGCGTTCATTCGCGAGCAGTCTGCCCAGAACCTCGTTCACAACGACCAGCGCGACGCGCTGTTGGACAGCCTGTCCCGCGCGCTGGCGGCGTTTCTGTTCGCTTCCGGCCTCATTCTCGAACGCCTCGGCCGTGTTGAGTTTCACAGCGCGAGCCTCACCCGCGAGGAGCAGCACCGTCGGTCAACGGCCCGGCGCGCCGACGAACTCGCCGCCAAGGCCCGCCTGGAAGAAGCGGCCCTGGCCGCCACACGCCGGCGACTCGACGCGCTCGGCGACGTTCTCACGAAGCTCCAGGCGGCGGCCACGGGCCACACCGATCTTCAATGGCGGACGTTGTTGCCGGCGTTGTTGCCCAGTGAACGCGGCCGGCTGCTGGAAAGCCTCTGGCGGCTGACGCCCGACCGCACGGTTGCCGTCGCGCTGGTCGTGGTCGCCGGCCGGCAGTGCCTCTGGCTCGACCCGACCCAACCGGAGCAGATCGTCCGTCGCGTGGACGTGCCCGACGACCTCGGCGGCCTGCGATCAGTCACGTTCGACCGCGACGCAGATGCGCTGCTGGTCGGCGCGGCGACCGGTGTGTGGCATTTGGACCCCGCGGACGGGCGCGTCGTGTCGAAGTTCGCGGTGGCGACCAAGACACCGCCACGAACGGGTTTCAACGCCGCCGTCATCCGCGACCGGCGGTTGCTGGCGACGCACTCGGAACTCGGCGCGTGGCTGTGGGAGTTCGAGGAGCCCCGCGAGCATCAACCCATCCACCCCCCTCCCTCTCAGGTCGCCACAGGCGACTCGCCGTGGCGAGGAGGGGTTGGGGGAAGGTCACAATCGCCACCGCCCGCACCCTCATCCGCCGTGCCCCCCGCCGAGGAGAGCGGAAAAGGCAGTGGACCGGTGGCGCGCCCGCTGCTGACGCCGGTGGGCGGCATCCCCAAGACGATCCGGGCCGCGACCGCCGACGACCACGGCCACCTCGTGTTCGCCGCGGACAACCGCGTCCTGGCGTTTGGCTCGAAGGGCGAGCCGTTGTGGACCGGCGGTCCGGCCGAGAGCGCGATCCACTGCCTGGCCGTGCTCGATGAGCACCTGTACGCCGGCACTTCGACGGGCACGCTGCTGCGGTGCGACCTCGCGCGGCCCGGCGAATGGCTGATCGTGCATCGGCAGGCGGGGCCGATCGAATCCGTCTGCCCGCGGCGCTGGGACGACCTCGTCGAGCTCGTGATTCCCGCGGGGGCACAGGGCATCAGCGGCGTGTACGCCGAGGAGGGCATCGTCGCCCGGCTGATGGACTGCCCCCTCCCGATCCGCCGGGCGTGGGCGTGTGACGACGCACTCGTCGGGCTGACGGAGCCGCGCGATCGGCTGCTCGTGCTCACTGGTGCGATGGCGGGCCGCGCGGGCCGTGAGGTGCCCATCGCCCGGCTGACGGGCCGGCCCATCCAGGACGTCTGCATCGTCACGCAGCGGGAAGCGCAGCCATTCGGCGCGGAATCGCCGTCAAACCCCAACGCGTCGCGGGCGGATTGACGACCTGTACCCGGTGAGGGTCGGTCTTGGCGGGGTCCGGCCACGGCGGTTGACCCGGCCGGCGCGACTCTGATAATGGTGCCAGGCCCCGGCCCGGTCCGCGGGCCGCCCGCGAGAAGCCCATGCAAGACCTCACCGAACACCTGGTTGAGCTCGTCAAGTCCACTTCCACCGACCTGTCGCCCGACGTGGAGCAGGCGCTGCGGGCGGCATGTCAGCGCGAAGCGCCGAACTCCGCCGCCCAGGGCGCCATGCAGGCGATCCTCGACAACATCGAGCTCTCCCGCCGCAGCGGCCGGCCGATCTGCCAGGACACCGGCACGCCGATCTTCTACGTCTGGCACCCGGAGGGCTGGTCGCAGCGCCGCTTGAGCGACCAGATCAAGCAGGCCGTGCGGCGGGCGACGGAGCGGGCGTACCTGCGGCCCAACGCCGTCGCGGCCCTGTCGGGCAAGAACTCCGGCGACAACACGGGCACCGACTTCCCGACGGTCCACTTTCACGAGTGGGAGCACGACCACCTGAAGGTCGGCCTCATGCTCAAGGGCGGCGGCAGCGAGAACTGCGGCTGCACGTACAGCATCCCGTCGGAGGAGTTCGAGGCGAGCCGCGACATCGCCGGCGTTCGCAAGGCGATTCTCGATGCCGCCTTCCGCGCCCAGGGCTTCGGCTGCGCTCCTGGCATCCTCGGCGTCGGCATCGGCGGCGACCGGGCGACCAGTATGATCAAGGCGAAGGAGCAGCTTTTCCGCCCGCTGGGCGACAACAACCCCGACCCGGCGCTCGACAAGCTGGAGAAGCAGCTCCACCGCGAGATCAACGAGCTGGGCATCGGCCCGATGGGCTTCGGCGGCACGACGACGGTGCTCGGCGTGAAGGTGGCGGAACTCCACCGCCTCCCCGCGTCGTTCTTCGTGGCCATCGCCTACATGTGCTGGGCCGACCGGCGGAAGATGCTGACGATCAAGAATGGGACGGTGGCGATTTCGCCGCCGACGTAGCCGTCCGGAGTCGCGTCGGCCCCCTGCGGCCGACGTTGAGCGTCGCGGGCGCGTCGAACCTCCGCGCCCGCCTAGCGAGAGGCGACCTCATGCCGACGAAACTGAGCGTGCCCATCCCCGAGGCGCAGATTCGACAACTGCGCATCGGCGACCAGGTGCTGCTGTCCGGCGTGATCTTCACGGGCCGGGACGCGGCGCATAAGTACATGAAGGAGACCTTCATCGCCGGCCCGTGCCCAGCAAGCGAGAAGCCGCTCTACGACATCCTCAGGAAGGGCCTCGCGGGCGGGGTCATTTACCACTGCGGCCCGGTCGTGAAAAAGGGGAGTGCGGGCGTCTCGCCCGCGTCGGGGAGCGCGGGCGTCTCGCCCGCCCCGGGTAACCCGGGCGTCTCGCCCGACCGTAGCGGCCGGGCTCCGCACCGGCCGTGCGACGCCGAACTCCCGCCACGGCGGGCAGGCTCCGGCCCGGCGCTACAGGGGAGTGCGGGCGTCCCGCCCGCGGGCGTCGCCCCCGCCGAACGGTACGAGTTCGTCGCCGCCGGCCCGACCACCAGCATCCGCGAGGAGCCCTACGAGGCCGCGGTCATCGAGCACTTCGGCCTGCGGGCCGTGATCGGCAAGGGCGGCATGGGCGGCCGCACGCTGGAGGCTTGCGGCAAGTTCGGGGCCGTGTATCTGCACGCCATCGGCGGCGCCGCCACCCTGATCGCCGAGAGCGTCAAGGAGGTCGTCGCGGTCCACAAGCTGGAGTTCGGCGTGCCGGAGGCGTTCTGGCAGATTCGCGTGGAGGACTTCCCGTGCGTGGTGACGATGGACGCGCACGGGGCCAGCCTGCACGACAAAGTCCGCGAAGACTCGCAGCGCAAACTGAAAGCGCTCCTGGCCGGCTGAGGCCCGCGGCCGCGCCGGCGGCTGGAGACGCGCGCCACGCTCCTCACGGATTCGTCAGCAGTGCCACGAAGGGATTGATGTCGTCGAAGCAGACGCGCCCGTCGTTGTTGATGTCGCCGTTCAGGGCCAAACAGCGGGGGTGGGTGGTCTGCCACACCGCCGGATTGGCCAAGACGAGCACAAAGTCGTTGATGTCGCCGAAATCGGTCACGCCGTCGCAGTTCATGTCGCCGGTCACCTTGCGCTGCCCGTCCATGTGCGTCAGAAGGGTGCGGAGCGTGACCTCGGTGGCCAGGATCGCGTCGGCGGGCGTCAGCAGCGACCCGACGTGAATGAACCCGGACGAGACGTTCCACGCGGGGTCCGCCGGCGACGCGTGCTGCTCGTGGTACCAGTTCGTGTGGTACCCCATGTAGCTGCACAGGAACTTGCTGTCGTCGCCCGCGGTGGAGTAGGGGGTGACGTTCGCGCCGCACGTGCGCACCGCGTCGATGATCGCCTGCAACGGCAGCGTCGACGCCCGGAACGTGTACGCCGTCTCGTAGTAGAACGGCAGCCCGGGCGTCGGCTTGAGCGGCGTGAGGTAGTCGTTCTGATAGCTGCTGATCGGGAACCGCGTGTTGCCGCCTTCCAGCTCCCAGTCGCGGTCGTCGTCGGCCCGACCGAAGCTCAGGATCGCGATGGGCTTCAGCAGGTCCACCAGCGGCCAGAAGTCCACCGACGTGTCCTGGTAGTCCACCTCCAAATCGCCCACCCCCTTGCCCAGCCCCTGCGGAAACTCCGGGAAGAACGCGTAGACGTTGTACCCGCGGCCCTCCCAGTTCTCACCCACCCACCCCGCCGGGTTCTGCTCCGGGTTCGCGCTGAAGTGCCGCATCATTTCGTTCGTCGGCGGCCAGTAGCCGGTCAGCATCACGTTCGGCAGGCCGTTCTCGACCGGCTCCAGGCGCAACGCCGGGCTGCGCAGGTCTTGCAGCGTGATCCGCCGCGCATACGGCGGCAGCGGCGAGCCCTCGGGCTCCCGCTTCTCCTGGCCCGCCGCCGGCAGGGCCAGCCCGCCGCCCATCACCAGCACCAGTACCGGTCTGAGAATCCTGTCTAGACGAGTGGTGTGCATGGGTCGCTCTCGCGCTCGCGCCCCCGCCGCCTGGGAACGCATCCGCCCTCCAGTCTAGCAACCCGCCCGCGTCGTCGGAAGCGCGACCTCCGGCGCGGGGTCGCCGCCGGGGTCACCGCCGGGGTCACGCGGACCGGCGTACCAGACGGGGATTATCGGCGGGGGGCGTCATTCTCGTGACGGCGAGGGCTTTCTCGGCGTGCGGAACCCGTCGCTCGGCGTTCGGCAGCCGTCATTCTGAGACCGCCGGGGTGGCCAGTGGACACGGGCCGTCGGCGGCCCCTAGCATTGAACGAGAAACGAGATCAGCGCCGTTTCTCCTCCGCGATCTGGAACCTCCGTTTGCAAGTCCGAAACGGGCCGACGACCACGAGCGTCGGCCCGCTTCGTTTTCGCGCGCCGCGGGGGGCGAAGGAAGGCTCGGCGGGAGCCTCGCCCTCCCGGATAGGCCGACGGCGGCCCGGAACCCACGCCTGGCCGGGATGACGAGGCATTGGGCCCAGCAGGATTCGAACCTGCGACCAACGGATTATGAGTCCGTCGCTCTATCCACTGAGCTATAGGCCCGGCGAGCCGCGTGAGGCCTCGCCCGGCCATCATCTTACGCCGACCGCGGGGCCGAGTGAACCCGGCAGGTCTCCACCGGGCGCGCGGTATCGCACCGGCAGCCGATGCGGCGGCCTTTGCGTCGGCTTGCGGTAGAATGACGCCTGCCGGCCGTTCGTACTCGCCGATGGAGACCGTCCCAATGTCCAAACGCTCCCTGCGCGCCGTCACCGGTTTCGCCGCCGTCCTGACCGTCGCGGTCCTGGCGGGCTGTCGCCCACCGCCCAATGGCGGAGACCCGAATCAGAACGGCAACAACCACGGAAACGGCGGCGGCAGCCAACAAGACGACGGTTCCGTGCCGACGGAGCGCCTGCAAACGACCGACCTCACCTATCAGGGGGCCTTTCGACTGCCGGCGGACTTCAACTGGGGCGCCCGTGGGCTGTCGTTCTACCCGGCGGGCCACGGCGGCGCCGGCTCGCTGCTCGTCACCGGGTTCGAGCTGATCTACGACCCCGCCCACCCCGGCGAGTCGTGCTACGATCCGGCGTGGAATTGCGGGGCGTATTACGGCGAGGTCACGATCCCCACGCCGGCGCGCGCGGCGAACTGGGAGGACCTGCCGGAAGCGCCGCTCGCGGCCCCGCCGCGGGCGTTCGATGGCGGCCTGGCGGCCACCGTCCACCGCGAGTACATCTTCGTCAGCGACCTCGAGTATGTCCCGCGGCGCGGATCGCAGACGCAGGACAAGCTCTACGGTTCGCTCGTACTCTGGTACGCCGAGGGCGTCGCCGGCGAGGCCACCTTCCCCACCATCTGGCTGGCGAACCTGGACGGCACCGGGGCGGCGGGCCTGTTCCACGTCGGGCCGGACCAGACGCCGTTCCACGGCCGCAAGATGGGCTCTTATCTCTTCACCGTGCCGACCTGGTACGCGGACCAGTACCTCGGCGGGCGGACGCTCGTGACCGGCCGCTCGCGGGGCACGCCGCTGGACGGCACGGAGCCGGTGACGACGCGCGGCGGTTCGCAGGGGCCGACGCTGTTCGCGTTCCATCCCTGGGACCGCGACGCGCCGACGGGGAACCTGGACGCGCTGCCCATGCTCTACTACCGCGTCAGCTTCCCGGGTTGCGGCGGCCCAAACGTCGGCCACGCGGCGGAGTGCGACTACCCGGGCTTCACCATGTGCGACGATTGGACAGGCGGGGCGTTCGTGGATAACGGGACGCGCCGCGCGGTGCTGTTGCTGGGATACAAGGGGCTGGGGCCGAATTGCTATGACGAGCCGCCGGTCAATTGCCATGATCCGTGCAGTGAGGCCCACGGATATCACTGCCAGCCGTACGAGCGGCAGGTCATCTTCTACGACGTGCACGCGCTGGGGCGCAGCGCCCAGGGCCGGCAAGACCCGTGGGTGGTGGTGCCGTACACGATCTGGCGGCCGGCGGAGTTCTACCTGCGCAGCGCCCCGTGCTGGAACATGGGCGGGATGACGTTCGATCCCCGCGGCCGCCGGCTGTTCATGGTGGAGCGCGGCCTGGGGACCGAGGAGACGAACGCGGTCGTCGTCCACGTCTGGTCGCTGTAGGCGGTGTGGTCCCGCAACGCGGGGCGGACGCTCAACTCCCCTCCCTTCCAGGTCGCCACAGGCGACTCGCTGCGGCGAGGAGGGGTTGGGGGAGGGT
>CAYWYJ010000134.1:0-10185 GCA_964462635.1 uncultured Planctomycetales bacterium | reverse complement strand
GATGCCGCAGACGCGCGAGCACGCCGAGGTGCTGCGGCTGCTCGGCCTGGACCGCTGCGTGCTCGTGTTGACGAAGATGGACCTGGTTGACGAGGAGTGGGGGGACGCGGTCGAGGACGATGCCCGCACGCTGCTCGCGGCCCACGGGATCGAGCCGCTGGCGTGCCTCCGCACGTCGGCGGAGACCGGGCGCGGGCTGGATGAGCTGCGGGCGACACTCGTGCAACTGGCCCGTGATCCACGCCGGGCCCGCGTCCCCTACCGCTGGTTTCGCCTGCCGGTGGACCGCGCGTTCGTGGTCGCTGGCCGCGGTACCGTCGTGACGGGCTCGGTGGCGCACGGCACGGTGCGGCGGGAAGAGGAACTGGAGCTGTGGCCGGTCGGTCGCAAGGTCCGGGTCCGCGACTTGCAGACGCACCGCGACGCCCGCGAGGCGGCCAGCGGCCGCATGCGTCTGGCGGTCAACCTGGCCGGCGTGTCGCACGAAGAGGTGCGCCGCGGGTTCGAGCTGGCCACCCCCGGCTACCTGCAATCCACGCGGCTGATGGACGTGTGGCTGGCCCTACTGCGGATGCCGGGCAAGCTCGTCCGCCAAACGCTGCGCTTGCGGCTGCACATCGCCACGAACGAGGTGCTGGCCGAGCTGCGCCTGCCGGACAAGCCCGCCGGCGACGTCGTGCAGGACGTGTTCGGGCAACTGCGCGTCGCCGAGCCCATCGTCGCCGCCTGGGGGCAGCACTTTATCCTGCGAGACGAAGCGGCGCTGCGCACGCTGGGCGGCGGTCGCGTCATACGCCCGACGGCCCGGCGCTGGAACGCCCGGCGTCCCCCGCGGCCCGAGGTGCTGAAGACGCTGAAGGACGGCGGCCCGCGTGAGCGACTGGAGCACGTGGTCCGCGAGGCCGGCTGGTCCTTGCTGAGCGAGCCGCGACTCGCCGCCGAGGCCGGCCTGGCCGAGTCCGACGAAGTGGCCCGCACGGTGCGCGGTCTGGTGGACAAGGGCGTCCTGTGCGCGCTGGAAACCGCCTCGCAACGCATGCTCGTCCACCGCGACGTGCTCGCCGCCCTCGGGCAGGACCTCGATCGGCGGCTGCGGGCGTACCTGGACGCGAACCCGCGCACACCGGGCCTGCCGCGCAGCGAGTGGCCCGGCTGGATGCCGCGCGTGTGCCCCGCGCGGTTCCGGCCGGTGCTGGCGGATTGGTTCGTCGCGCAGGAGCAATTCGTCCTGGCCGATGAGCACGTGGTGCCCCCGGGACACAGCGCGGCGTTGTCGCCGACCGATCAACGGTTGCTCGATGAGCTCCTGCAGGAGTTCAACGCCGGGGCGTATCAGCCGCCCGAGTTTGCCGCGCTGGGCTGTCGGACGCCGAAGAACGAGCGCCGCCTGCGCGAGCTGATCGATCTGGCGGTGGCGCGGGGCCTGCTGGTGCGGATTGCCGACGGTATCTGGCTCCACCAGGAGCGCTGGGAGGCGATGGTCGGGATGTTGGCGACGGCGCTGCGCGACGGGAAGCAGGTGACGGTGTCCGAAATCCGGACGCTGCTCAACTCGTCGCGGAAGTACGTGGTGCCAATCGTGGAGCGGCTGGACGCGGCCGGGATCACCCGCCGGCAGGGGGACCTGCGGGGGCTGGGGCCGCGGGCGCCGACGGGGCCGTGACCGTCAGGGCGGCGTTTGAGCGGACGGGGCGGGGCCCAGCGGCTCGCCACTTGCGGGGTAGGTCCGGTTGGCGGGGTTGAGTTCGGGCCGGTGCGCGAACAGGCTCTTTCTTGACAACCGCGGATTCTTGTGGCATACTAGTGATTCTCGGAGGTGTATTGTGCGCGCGCTTCGAGTCATCTCTGGTGTGTTCCGCGGCGGGCGCTATGCCGCCGGCGGAAACCGCGCGACCGGACACGCGCTGCCCGGCTAGTCGCGGCTGCGCTCTCCTTCTTGTGTCGTCGAGTTACTTGAATCGGGGCGAGCTGTGAGTGCGTCCCTGGTATGGCGGCGTACGGCGTACCGCGACCGCCTGAAAACCGGGGAGGTGATTGCCGTGAACGACAACATTACCAACGCGCCGGAGGACAGCGAGGCCCGGATGACCCGCCCCGTGGCGCCGGAAGACCTGCGCCCCGGGGACTACGTGGCGGCGTTACAGGTCGTCAGCGAGCGTGTCTGGCCGTTGTTCAGTCTGGATGAAAAGCCGCCGCGTCTCGTCCACGTGGTGCACTGGCCGCGTCACAACTGGCAGCCGATGCGGGTCGAGGAGATCTGCCTGCCGTTCGTGCTGCTCGAGACCCCGCGCGGGAAGCACTGCGTCATCGACGTGCGGCAGTATCGGCTCGGGCGCGTCAGCGAGAGCTTCGGACGCCGGCTATTCGAGGTCGTCAGCGCCGCGAAGGAGCGGGAGACGGCCGCCACGCCGGCGGACACGGACGCGTCGAGCGAATGAGCCGGGCGGCGGCCCTGCAAGCCGGGCGGCGTAGCGGGGGGACGCCGTCCCGGTACTTTGTCGCACGCTGGGATCGCCCGGGCCGCGCCGCCGCCGCGCGGCGGGGCGCCCGGCCCGTGGTTGCCGGCGGGTAATGAGTTACACATCAAGTATATTGACGTTGAAATCAATAGAACCTATACTGGCCGCGGAGTGACGAATGGCTACCAAGCGACGCCTGGAGTTCGCCGTGATTGAGTTGGGCGGCGTCACGTACGCCGTGCTGCGGGAGGCGCAGTTGGCGGCCTTGTGCCAACGGGCGGGGGTCCAGCCGGCGGCCCGCGGCCGCAGCGCGCTCGAGGCACTGGCTGCCCTCGAGCACGCGGAAGCTCCGTTAGGGTTGCGCATTCGCCAGCGGCGCCGGGCGGGCGGCTTGACGCAGGCGGCCCTGGCGTCCGTTGCGGGAATCCGCACGGAAACACTGAACCGCATCGAGTGCGGCAAGACGGAGCCCGATTTCGGCACGGTGCGCAAGCTGGCGGCCGCGCTTCGGCGTGTTGAGGCCAATCCGAACGAGGCCCTCTGCAAGGGACGAATGCGACGCAGGAAACGCTCACGAGAGACGTAATCGCCGAGAAGGTGCGCGCGATCGCCGCGGCACAGGCCGGCGTCGATCCGGCGGCCGTCACGGAGGCGACGCACTTCCAGGCCGACTTGAACTATGACAGTCTCGACAGTGTCGAGTTCGTAATGCTGCTGGAGGACGCTTTCGAGCTGTCGATTGCCGACGAGGAAGCGGAGAAGGTACAGACCGTGGGGGCCGCTGTCGATCTGCTGTGCAACGCCCTGAAGGTCGTCGAAGCCGCGGCCGACTAACGGCGCTTCAGGGCCGCCAGAAACGCGCCCGCCGCCGTCACGGGGGCCACATTGACTCCCGCGAGCACGTAGGGGTGCAGCCAGAGCCTCCCGGAGAAGTCCCGCGTGACCGGCGCAAAGTGACCCGCCATGATATTGAGTGGGAACATCCACGATGACTTCACGGCCTCCCCCGGCAGAACGACCGCGGCGGCGAGGACGACGTGGTTCGAGACCAGGACGGCCGCCGTGATCCCGACGGCCAGCAGGACGCAGCGCCCGTCCGACATCCCGGCCGCCCGCTCGATCAGGCCACACAACAGGTACGCCAGGGCAAAGGCCAGCGGCCCCCGCAGCCAGAGCGGCAGCAGAATGAGTGGGAGATGGCGGGCCACGATGGCCAGGCCCGCCGCCATGACCAGGCCAACGCACAGGCCGACGACGAGCCCACGCCGCAGACCGATCGTCGGGGTCCAGTCGTCATCCGGTTCGTTTTCGAAGCCGACCGGCTCGTTCAGCACGACGTCGCTCCGGTGGGGGACCGCGGTTCGCGGTCGGAACGCCTACTTCCGCGTCTGCAGCAAGTCGGCCATGGTCAGGGTGTCAACCACCTCCGAGAGCACGCCGGCCTGGTCGAACGTTACCGCGAATGAACACTGCGCGGAGAAGTGGTACGCAAATTGAAAGCCGTGCGGCATTTCGCCGGCCTTGAGCCGCTGCGCGAGGTGGGCTTCGTCAAAAACCGTCGGGGCGGTCGTCCGGAGCTCGACGAATTCGTTTCCGCCCACCTTGTGAGTGTACTCGTAGTACACGCTGTACTTCTTGGGGGCATAGAGCGCCGCCACCTGCTGCCAGGTCATGCCGGGGGCCAGCTTGGCCTTGAACGCCTCGCCCTCAGCCGTCGGGTCGAACGACGCAATCCCCCCATACTTGAACGCCAGGAACAGCACAAGACCGGCCACCACCAAGATGATGACGATCGCCCGAACCATTGCGGATCCTCCTCCCGTGTGGACGGCCCGGGAGCGATGTACACCGCCCACCCGGACGGTGCGCTACGAGCTGACATGGCCCCATCCGCCACCGCAAAGTCATGGTAGCGGATCGCCCGGGCAGACTTCAAGCCCGAACCTTGCGCGGTCCCGCGACGGGATGGCGCGCGCCCGCGCGGCCCCAACCCGGCCATTTCGGGTCCCGGCCATTCGCGGCCCGCGCGGTTACCGGCTGGCCGAGCCTCACACAGCCGCGGCCCGCGGCGGTCGCGGGGCCCGCAAGGCCAGGCCGACCACGGCCGCGACGAGACAGGCGACACCCGCGATGATGAACGCGGGGAACCAAGCGTTGAGGGCGGCGGCCAGCTTGTCCGCCTCGGTGGCGGCCGCCTGGACCGCCGCCGCGCCCGCATCACTGAACTTGCCGGCCATGATCGGCCCCACGATGCCGCCGACGCCGTACGCCGTGAACATCCAGCCGTAGTTCTTGCCGACGTTGCGGTTGCCGAAATAGTCGGCCGTCGCCGCGGGGAAGAGGGCGAAGTTGCCGCCGAAGTTGAAGCCGATCAGCGCGGCGCCCAGGAAGAGCAAGCCGCGGTGCCCTCCCATGTGGAAGAACACCAGCATGACGACACCCTGGATGCCGAGCATCAGGACCAGCGAGAGCTTTCGGCCGAGGCGGTCGGAGAGCATGCCCCACACGATGCGACCGAGACCATTGGCGAGGGCGTAAAACAGGGCCATCGCCGTGCCGGCCGTGACCGAGGCTTGTTCCAGCGTCAGGCCGGCGCGGGCCTGGAGCGCGTCGATCCCGAAGAGCTTGATGATCCCAATGACCATGAGCCCCGCGAGGGCGCCCACGATGAACATGAACCAAAGCATGTAGAATTGGGCGGTGGCCAGCATCTGGCCGGACTCGAAATGCACCGTGGCGCCGGCCGGCCCGGCCTGTCCCGGCCGTGCGGCCCTCCACCCCGGCGGCTGCCAGCCTTCCGGCGGGTTCTTCATCCAGATGGAGCCGACCAGCACGAGGACGAAGAAGGCGATCCCGTAGGTGAGGAAGACGTTGGCCAACCCCATCGTTTTGATCAGGCCGGTGGTCTTGATGCCCGTCCAATCGGGGAGCCCCTGGCCGAGGTAGATCCAAATGAGGGCGCCGAAACCGAAGCCGGCCACGGCCAGCCCGGTGATCATGCCCTTGCGATCGGGGAACCACTTGACCCCCACGGCGATCGGCACCACGTAGGCGAGGCCGATGCCGGCCCCGCCAATCAAACCGACCGTGACGAGCAGGGCCCAGAACGCGGTATCCCCGGTCAGGGTCCGACTCGCGAGGCCGCCCAGAACATACCCCACGCCAAGGACGATGCCGCCAATCCGGGCCACGATCGTGGGGCCGGAGCGGGCCTGCCACTTGCCCGCCAAGACCATGACGACCGCGAAGGTGGCCAGGCCGATGGAGAAGATCCACTGGGTCCGCTCGGTGGAGAAGCGGAAGGGCTCGGCTTTCAGCGACGGAGTGAATACCGACCAGGCGTAGATAGCGCCCAAGCACAGTTGAATCAGGATCGCGCCCAGCACGACCCACCAGCGGTTCATGGCGGTGGGCGGCGCTGCGACGGGCGTGGGCGGGGCCGGAGGTCGTTCAGGGGCCATCGGCGGCGGCGTGAGCTTCGTCATGCGTAATCTCCTGGGTCCGGCGCGTACCGGGCGCGAGCACGATTTGAGAGGCTCGTGAGTCGATCGACCGGGTACGAACAGGCCGACTGCGGGGCGCCGCGCCGACGCCCCGCGGCCGATCGCGGGCGAAACAGACGCTTCGCTTATTCGCAGACCTAGCGATTCTTGATCAGATTCTCCACCACGTTCGGATCGGCGAGGGTCGAGGTGTCGCCAATCTGATCAATCTGGTTCTCGGCGATCTTGCGCAGAATCCGCCGCATGATCTTGCCGCTGCGCGTCTTCGGCAGGCCCGGTGCCCAGTGGATCACGTCGGGCGTCGCGATGGGGCCGATCTCCTTGCGCACGTGGTTGACCAGCTCCTTCTTCAGCGCGTCGGTGTACTCCTGGCCGACCTTGAGCGTGACGTAGGCGTAAATGCCCTGCCCCTTCAGGTCGTGCGGGTACCCGACGACCGCCGCCTCGGCCACCGCGGGGTGCGACACCAGGGCGCTTTCGACCTCGGCCGTGCCGAGCCGGTGGCCCGAGACGTTGATCACGTCGTCGATGCGGCCGGTGATCCAGTAGTAGCCGTCTTCATCGCGCCGGCAACCGTCGCCGGTGAAGTAGTAGCCGGGGACGCGGCTGAAGTAGGTCTCCTTGAAGCGTTCGTGCTGGCCGTAGACAGTCCGCATGATGCCCGGCCACGGCTCCAGAATGAACAGGGCGCCGGACGCCGGCCCTTCGACGATCCGCCCCTGCTCGTCGATGATGGCAGGCTTGACGCCGAAGAACGGCAGCGTGGCCGAGCCGGGCTTGGTGGGGATGGCACCGGGCAGAGGGGTGATGAGGATGCCGCCGGTTTCGGTCTGCCACCACGTATCGACGATGGGGCAACGCTCGCGGCCGACGTGCTTGTGGTACCACATCCATGCTTCGGGGTTGATGGGCTCGCCGACCGAGCCGAGCAGCCGCAGGCTGGACAGATCGTGCTTGTCGACCCACTGCTCGCCCTCGCGCATCAGGGCGCGGATGGCGGTGGGGGCGGTGTAGAACTGGTTGACCTTGTGCTTGTCGACCGTGTCCCAGAACCGGCCGGGGTTGGGGTACGTCGGAATGCCCTCGAACATGACCGTCGTGGCCCCGTTGCACAGCGGGCCGTAGACGATGTAGCTGTGCCCGGTCACCCAGCCGATGTCCGCCGTGCACCAGAAGATGTCCCCGTCGTGGTAGTCGAAAATCACCTTGTGGCTGAAGGCCGTGAAGACCATGTAGCCGGCGGTCGTGTGCAGCACGCCCTTGGGCTTGCCCGTGGAGCCGGAGGTGTAGAGCATGAACAGGGGGTCTTCGGCGTCCATCCACTCGCACTCGCACTGGGGCGACGCGTCCTTCATCACGTCGTGCCACCAGTGGTCGCGGCCGGACTTCATGGCGGTGTTCACCTTGTCGCCGACGCGCCTGAACACGACACAGTGCTTGATGTTCACGCCTTGCTTGGCCGCCAGGTCCATCGCCTGGTCGGCGTTGGCCTTGAGCGTGACCGCCTTGGCGCCGCGATAGACGCCGTCGGTGGTGACTAGCACCTCGCACTTGGAGTCGACGATGCGGTCCGACAACGAGTCCGGCGAGAACCCGCCGAAGACGATCGAGTGGATCGCGCCGATACGGGTGCATGCCAGCATGGCGATGGGCAACTCGGGGATCATCGGCATGTAGATCGTGACGCGGTCGCCCTTCTTGACGCCGAACTTCTTCAGCACGTTGGCGAACTTGCAGACCTCGGTGTGGAGCTGCTTGTAGGTGAGCTTTGCCTCTTCGCCGGGTTCGTTGCCTTCCCACAGGATGGCGACCTGATTGCCGCGCTTCTCCAGGTGCCGGTCGAGGCAGTTGTAGGACATGTTCGTCTTGGCGCCGACGAACCACTTGACGGTGATCTTGTCTTTCCACTCGTACTCGCGGACCTTGTTCCACTTCTGCTTGAAGTAGAAGCCGTTGGCGACCTCGCCCCAGAAGCCCTCGGGGTCCTTGATGGAGCGCTCGTACATCTTCTTGTACTCGTCCATCGACTTCACGTGGGCCTTCTTGGCGAAACTCGCCGGCGGACTGAACATCCGCTCGCCGCTGCCCGAATCCGTCATCTTCTCGTGCGCCATGATCGTCTCCTGCTGGCCGGCTCCGTGCCGGCATCATCACCGTGCCACGTTCGCCGCCGATGCCGACGCCCGTCTTCGCGGGGCGCAGTCGCCGCTCGGCGGCGACGAACGAACGCTGGAACAAATCGGCCGACAGACTCGCCGCGTCACGCCTGCACCCCGGCGTGTCACGCCTTCTGCCGCCTGCGCGCAAACCACCTCGATCGCCGCTCCCCCGGCAGAACCGGCTTTATAGCATCCTCGCTCTATCGCCGCAACCCCGGCTCGCGGCCGGCTTGGGCGGCGCGGCGTCCGAGTCGTCGGCGCCCCCTCTTCGGCGTGGGAGATCCTCGCGGGCGATCGCGTGGGCGTCATAGACAGGTATTCAGGATCATGGGGCGCCAACCGGGAGGGCGAGCCTCCCGGCGAGCCGCGGCTCGGCAGGCCGGCAGGGTCGCCGCAGGAGACAGCCTCGCCCTCCCGTGTCGCACGACCGTGAATACCCATTCAGCGGGAGCAGTTCCGGTCGAGGCGGGGGCCACGGCTCGCGCTGTTCCGGGCGGCGTGCAGCGGTTTTCGGAGAGCAGGTATTGACTCGACGGCGGCACCTCGATAGAAAGAGCTGTGGAGTTGGAAGAAGGGCGCGCTGGGACCGATAACGCGCGCCGTGATCTCGTGCTGGTTTGTACGGAGAGCCCGGGATACCCACGGGGATTGCCAACGCCACACAGACGAGGCTCTTGTGGAGTGCTTCGTTCGGATTGCTCTTCGACCGGCATCGGTCCGCACCCCCCTGGCACCGGCGCTACGGCGTCGGGCGACGGCTTCGGGGCGGGCTGGGTACGTCGCCAAGCCTCGGGGGCCGGGGGGGGCCGCGATGTGCCGCGCGCGTGAGCGCAACGTCTGCGCCCGGGTGGGGGAGACGGCGCGCGCCGCGCACGATTTCGTGCGCGTTCCGCACACGGGGTGGGGAATGGACGAAAAATGGGAATGTAGGTTCCGGCCGGCTGAGTATGTCCGGAGCGTTCCGGACCGGCCGGGCGCGGGTTTCGCTGTGAGGCGGTCTGGTTGCAGACCGCGCCATGTTCGCACGTAGTGCGTTGTTTGAAGGAGGACACGTTATGAAGAAAGTGGGTCTGTTGTGTATCGTCCTCCTGGGTGCCACCGTGGTGTGGGCCCAGGCGGACCGGAGCGCGGTGCCCTTGCAGGTTGAACGGACCGTCCGCGACGCCGCCGTTCAGCAGGCGCTGCCCGCGGCGCGGGCCACGCTGGACGATCAGGGCGACGGCCACTTGTTCGCGTTCAGCGAGCCGTACTACGGGGACGGTGACAACCAGGATGCCGCGGGCAGCAAGTGCCCCGCGGCCAGCATCTGCGGGCAGAACCCGCTGATGACCGCCGGCACGTGGCAGTACAGCGACATCACGTTCGTGAACCTGCCGTACGGGTCGGGCCGCGTCATTTGCGAGAGCTTCCCCCCCCCGGGTGAGCCCAACATCACCCAGTCCGTCGCGGCCATCGCCTTCCACGGCGCCTATGCCAACCCGAAGGTGACGCCGAACGGCGAGTGCGTGAAGCCGCACAAGTTCCAGATCAAGTTCTACGCCGACTCGGCCGGCGTCCCGAACGTGACAAGCCCCGTGGCGACGTATGACAACGTCGTTCCCGTGTTCGCCCGCGTCATCGGCAGCCTGAACTGGTCGGGCGGCGGGACGTCGGACCGGTATCAGTTCGGCGTGGTCCTGAGCCCCCCCTTCAACCCGGCGCTGGTCGGCGGCAAGGGCTGGGTCTCGATCGCCTCGTCCGAGCAGGCCAGTGGCGACTGCTACTTCATCCTCGGCCCCGCCGAGGAGGGCAACAGCGCGTGCTGGCGCTACTGGAACAGCAATCCCACGGGCGGCGCGGCGCAGACGAATGACATCCACTACTGCTTCGGATCCATGGTCCCCGGCGCCTGCTGCGATGACTGGTCCGGCAATTGCGACGGAAGCAGCAATCAGTTCATCTGCTCGCTGGCCGGCCGGCGGTTCACCCCGGGCACGTGTGCGACCCTCGATCCGCTGTGCGGCCAGATGCCCGGCGCCTGCTGCAAGGCCGACGAGACCTGCACGCCCAACATGACCCGCGCGG
>CAYWYJ010000133.1:0-10466 GCA_964462635.1 uncultured Planctomycetales bacterium | reverse complement strand
GTCGCGGTCATCGGCGCCGGCCACATGGGCCGGCATCACGTGCGGACCTATTCCAACCTGCCCGACGCGCGTCTGGTCGCCGTCATCGACGCCAACGTGGAGCGGGCGCGGCAACTGGCCGAGCCACTGGGCGTGCCGTTCGCCGACCGGCTGACGCCGGAACTGGGCGACGTGGCCGCGGCCACCATCGCCGTGCCGACCGTCCACCACCTGGCCGTCAGCCGGCCGCTGATCGAACGCGGCATCCACTTGCTGATCGAGAAACCGCTGGCCCCGTCGGCGACGGAGGCGGAGCAGATCGCCCAGCACGCGCGCGAACACGGCGTTGTCGTCCAGGTGGGGCATACGGAGCGGTTCAATCCCGCCGTGCGGGCTGTTGACCGTCTCGGCCTACGCCCGAAGTTCGTCGAGACCCACCGCATCAGCCCGTTCACGTTCCGCTCGGCGGACATCGGCGTCGTCTTCGACCTGATGATCCACGACATCGACATCCTCCTGCACCTGGTGCGGGACGAGGTCGCCCGCGTCGATGCCGTCGGCGTCAACGTCCTCGGCCGCACCGAGGACATCGCCAATGCCCGCGTGGCCTTCCGCGGCGGGGCGGTGGCGAACCTGACGGCCTCGCGGCTGGCGCTGAAGACGGAGCGGAAGCTGCGGGTTTTTGCGGAGAAGGCGTACGTGTCGCTGGACTACCAGAAGAAGGTCGGTGTCGCGATCACGCTCGACAAGAACCTCGACGTGCTCAAGATGGCCCGTGAGCGGAACATCGAGGACCTATCGCAGATGGCCGGCCTGGACTACGGCAAGCTGGTCCGCGTCGAGCCGCTGCAAATCGACGACAAAGACCCCCTCCGCGACGAGTTGGAGACCTTTCTTCAGTGCGTCCGCACCCGCGCACGGCCGCCCGTGAGCGCCGAAGACGGCGTCGCGGCCGTTCGACTCGCCGAGCAGATCGTCCAATCGCTGGCCGCCCACCGCTGGGACGGCGACGCCGGCGACCGAGTTGGTCTTGAGGCGGATATCGTCGGTCGGGCGGTCCATCCGTCGGGGCCGCACCCCAAGACCTGATCCAGATGTTGCGAGAGTCGTTGGCCCGGCCGCGGAACCGCCGCGGGCGGTGGGGGTAACTCTCGATCACGGGGGAACGTCATAGCGCCGAACGGGGCCATTCACAGTCTCGCTCGGAAAGCCACGGTCTGTGGCCGTGGTCGCTTACCCACGCCCGTCCAGGCCCTACAATGAGTTGGCGTCGTCCGCCCGGCGACCAGCGGCGGGCCGCGCCGCAGGAGTGTGCGCGATGCGTACTGACGGGATACGGTATCGGCGGCCGGGGTGGTCGTGGCTCGCCCTCGGAATCGTCCTGGCGGCCGCGGTCGAACGACCGGGCACGGCCTTCGCCCAGCCGGCTGAACCGCCGGCGTCCGCTCCAGCGACGGCCGCCGCCACAGCGCGGGAGTGGCCCGAACTGACCGCCATCGCCCACGCGTTCCGGCAGGTCGCCCGCCTCGCCGGCCCCGGCGTGGTCCACATCCGCGTGAGCGGCAGCGAGGTGGCCGAACTGCCGGAGAGTGAGCTCCGCGACCAGATTCGGCGCCGACTGGAGGAGGTGCTGAAGGACCGGCTCACGGATGAGCAGCGGCGGCAGCTCGAAGAGCAATTGAGCCAACCGCCAGCGAACGAGGACGACCAGCGGCTACAGGACCTGCTGCGGGACTTCCTGGACGAAGGCCAACTTCGCCAACTCGAACAGCAACGCCGCCGCGCGCAGCGCGAGCGGCCCCAGTTCGTGCCGCCCCCCGGCACCGGCAGCGGCATCATTCTGGACGCGGACGGCCACATCCTGACGAACCACCACGTGATCGCGGGGCGGTCCGATATTCGCGTCGTGCTGCACGACGAACGGGAGTATCCCGCCCGGCTGGTCGGCTCCGACCCGAAAACCGACTTGGCGGTCCTGCGGATCAACGCGCCGGACCTGCAACCGCTGCGGTTCGGGGATTCCGACGCACTGGAGGTCGGCGACTGGGTCATTGCCGTGGGGTCGCCGTTCGGCCTGTCTCAGACCGTCACCCACGGCATCGTGAGCGCCAAGGGACGGACCCGCGTCCCCGGCATCGCCATCGACTATCAGGACTTCATTCAGACCGACGCCGCGATCAACCCCGGCAACTCCGGCGGCCCGCTGCTGAACCTGCGGGGCGAGGTCGTCGGGGTGAACACGGCCATCGCGACGCACGGCGACGGCGTCAACGCCGGCATCGCTTTCACGATCCCCGGCAACCGCGCCGCCCGCATCGCCGAGCAGCTCAAGACCCGTGGCAGCATCCAGCGCGGCTGGCTCGGGGTGAGCTTCACCGAGCTGGACGACGCGGACGCCGCCATCTTCGGGTTGAGTGATCGTCACGGCGTCATCGTCGAGCGCGTATTGAGCGCTTCGCCCGCCGAAGACGCCGGCATGCAGGTCGAGGACGTGGTGATCCGGGTCGAAGGCGTCGCGATCACCGGCTCGGAGCGGCTGCGCGGCCTGATCGCGGACCTGACGCCGGGCGACGTGGTGCGACTGCGGGTCGTGCGGGACGGCCGGGAGCGCGACGTGCGGGTCCGACTGGGGCTTCAGCCGGAGAACCTGCTGGTCGCGGCCCGGGCGGATTCGGTCGAGGCCCGGGCGGTACCCGGCCTCGGTCTGGCGGCGCGCACGCTGCGGCCCGGCTTGTTACGCCAGTTTCGCGTCAATTACGGGCCCGCGGACCGCGGCGTGCTGGTCTGGCGGGTGGACGCGGCGGGGCCGGCCGCGGAGTTGGCGGCGTTCGACTTGATCGTGGCCTGCGACGGCCGGCGTGTGACGACGGTCGGCGAGCTGATCGAGTGCGCGGGCCGCGTCGACGCCGACGCGGAGATTCGGTTGACGGTCCGCGATACCGAGGGGGCGGAGCGGGTCGTCGTGGTCAAGCGGGCGGCGAAGTAGACGCCGCGCCGTCGGCCGCTTCGCGCAAACCGCCCGTTACGGGGTGGTGAGCAGCCGGACAAACGGATTGACGTCGCCGAAATCGGCGCGGCCGTCGCAGTTCAGGTCGCCCGCGGCTTCGGGGGCCAGGCCGTATTGCGTGCGATACGCCACGGGGTTCGTCAGTGCCAGCACAAACGGGTTGATGTCGCCGAAGTTGACCACGCCGTCGTTGTTCAGGTCGCCCTTCAGCACGCCGTTGGGGATGATCTTGAACACCTCGCCGCCGAGGTCGCAGATGTACAGCTCGCCGGCGGCGTCCTCACCGAACGACACGATGCTGTCGATGGTGCCCACGGCCGGGCGCAGCTCCGTCGTGCGATCAACGAGCTGCGTCACCTGTTGGCCGTCGTAGCGGCACGACCAGAGGCGGGCCGAGCAGTAATCGCCGAAGAAGTACGTGCCGCGCAGGTCGCGCAACCGGCCGCCACGGTACACATAGCCGCCGGTGATCGAGCAGCCGAGCGCGTGCGAGTATTCGTGAATCGGAAAGACCAGCTCGCCCGCCGGCGGACAGCCGGTGGTGTTGTACGCCTGATTACCTTCATAGCAGCGCCAGCCGTAGTTCTCGCCGCCCGGGCTGCTCGCCGGCTGGAAGTCGATCTCCTCCCATTGGTTCTGGCCCACATCGGCGATGTACAGGTCCCCGGTGAGGCGGTCGAAGCTGTTTCGCCAGGGGTTCCGCAGGCCATACGCCCAGATTTCGTCCGCCCCGGCGACACCGACGAAGGGGTTGTCGGGCGGAATCGCATAGGGGCTGCCGGGGGCGGCCCCGCGCACGTCAATTCGCAGCAGCTTGCCCAGCAACACCTCGGTGTTCTGAGCGCGGTTGCCCGGATCGCCGCCCGACCCGCCGTCGCCGGTGGCGATGTACAGGTAGCCGTCAGGTCCAAAAGCGATCCAGCCGCCGTTGTGATTGGTGAACGGCTGGTCGATGCTCAGCAGCACGAGCTGCGAGAAGGGATCGGCCTGGTTCGGGTTGCCCGCCGACACCTGATAGCGGGCCACGAAGGTACGGAGCTGGCTGCTGACCACGCGGGTGTAGTTGACGTACAGGTAGCCGTTCGTGCCGTAGTCGGGGTCGAACGCCAGCCCCAGCAGCCCGCGCTCGCCGCCCGGGGTGACCAACACCTCGAGAAACGGCGTCGGCAGAACCACGCCGCCGATCAAGTCGAGGATTCTGACCACGCCGCCCTGTTCCACGATGAACAGACGCTCGGTGTCCCCGCGCGGAGCAGTCACGAGTACGGGCGAACTGAGACCGGCGGCGACCCGGACGGTCGTCAAAGGGGTGTGGCATTGCGCGGCGGCCTCCGGCGCGCACCCCGACACCATTGAGGCGATGACCACGCAGCACAGCGGAAGCGGAGCCATGTGTTTCATTGGATTACCCTTGTCCAAGAGTCGCCAACAGAACCCGCCACGCAAGTGCTGGGTTGCCTGGCCCCGCACGTTGATGCAAAAATCCTCCGGCGCGCGGGGCCCTGATGGACACTCCGGACGATGACCTTCGGCTCGTCGGCCGATTATAGGCCGCTCGCGACGCGCAATCGGAATCGGGCGGGGCCCCCGGAGACAGCGGGCGGCCGGGTAAGCGACGGCAGGGCAGGGGCCCAGCCCCGGCATCCCCCGGTGGTCCGGGTCATCTCTTTTGCCGACACAACTGGGGGAGGCGATTTCGAGCCCGGGACTCGGCCCGGCCGATCTTGGGCTGCGCCCCCGGTCCGCCCGTTGTGGAGTGCTCCGCGTGCCGACGGATCCCGCCACGCCGACGTTCAGCCCGCGGCACCGGCGGGTTCTGCGCCTCTTTGAGATGCTGACGTTTTGCAGCGACTCGTTCGCGCAGCTTTCCCACGGCAGCCTGGCCTCCGTCGGCGAAACCGCCGCCGCCGTCCTCTCCTCCGTGCTCGGGTATCGGACGGTGGTCCTGTTGCTGGAGCGCAATGAGAAAGCCGTCGAGGTGGCGGCCCAGGGGATCGAGCCGGCGGCCCGCGGTCGCTGGCGACCGGACCACCCGCTGCTGCAACGCTTGTGGGCCACGGTGGATTCGCCCGCGGAACTGCGCTGCGGGGAGCTCGAGCCTCCCCTGGCCGGCGCCGCGGTCGAACTGGGGCTTTCCGAGTCGTTTCTCGCGGCGCCGCTCAACACGGGAGGGTCGGCCGGTCCGCAGCGCGTGGGCCTGGTGCTCGTGGCCCACCCGCCGGCGGGGGCCGACCCGGCGATCGACCGCCTGGTGCTGGAGATCATGGCCAGTCTGATTACCGGGGCCCTGGTCAATTGCCGGGCGCGGACGGCGCTGGAGAGCACGAACGCGGCCCTGCGGGCCCAGATCCAGCGCTGCAAGCGTGTCGAACAGCAACTGCTGGAGAAGGCCGACGAATTGAAGCTGGCCAACCGGGAGCTGCGCACCCGTCAGGAGCAGCTCCGCGCGCAGCAACAGGAGCTGACGCGGGCGAACCGGGCCTTGACGGCCGCCAACATGGAACTGGAGGCCCAGAAGCAGCAACTTCGCGCGCAACAGGTGGAGTTGACCGCGGCGAACCGGGCCCTGGCCGAGGCCACGGCGCGGGCCGAGGCGGCCAACCAGTCCAAGAGCCAGTTCCTGGCCAACATGAGCCACGAAATCCGCACCCCGATGAACGCGGTCATCGGCATGACCGGCCTGCTCCTGGAGACCCCGCTGTCCGACGAGCAGCGGGACTACGTGGAGACGATTCGCGCCAGCGGCGACACCCTGCTGGCCCTGATCAACGACATCCTCGACTTCAGCAAAATCGAGGCGGGTCACACGGAGCTGGAACGGTCGCCGTTCGATCTCCGCCAGTGCGTCGAATCGGCCCTGGACCTCTTTCCGCAGGCGCTCGAGAAGGGGCTCGAACTCGCGTACGAGATCGACCCGCGGGTGCCTCCGGCCATCGTCGGCGACGTGACCCGGCTGCGCCAGGTCCTGGCCAACCTGCTCAGCAACGCGGTCAAGTTCACGCAGCGCGGCCACATCCGCGTGCGCGTCTCCGCCCAACCCCTCCCGTCCGGGGACCACGAGGTCCGTTTCGCCGTCTCCGACACGGGCATCGGCATCCCCCCCGAGCGCGTCGACCGCTTGTTTGAGTCGTTCAGCCAGGTGGACGTGTCCATCACGCGCCGCTATGGCGGGACCGGCCTGGGACTGGCCATCTGTCGGCGGCTTGTGCAGCTCATGGGCGGAACGATCACCGTCGAGAGCGAGCCCGGTCGCGGGTCCACGTTCACCTTCACCATCCGCGCCGCGGCGGCCGCGGAACCCGCGTGCCCGGTTGCCGCCGTGGACGACGCGCCGCTGGATCCGCGAACGGCCGAGCGCTTCCCGCTCCGGATTCTGCTGGCCGAGGACATCGCGGTGAACCAGAAGCTCGCGGTGGCGATGCTGGAGCGCATGGGCTACCGGCCGGACGTCGTGGCCAACGGGTGCGAAGTGCTCGAAGCGCTGGAGCGCCAGGCCTACGACGTGGTGCTCATGGACGTGCGCATGCCGGAGATGGATGGACTGGAAGCGACGCGGCGGATTCGAACGACGCTGCCGCCCGACCGCCAACCGCGCATCGTCGCACTCACCGCCCATGCGCTGCGCGAAGACCGCCAGATGTGCCTGGCCGCCGGCATGGACGACTACCTGAGCAAGCCGTTCCAGCCGGCCGAGTTGAAGGCCGCCCTGCGCCGCTGCGCCGAAGCGCTCGCGCCGCGGAGCGGCCCCGCTCCCGCAGGCGAGCCGGCTGCCCCCGGCGGTTCGACGGCACTCGTGCCGGCGGAAGGGCCTTCCAGCCCGCTGGCCCAGGCCGCCTGGCGTGAGTTGTGCGAAATCGGGTCGGCCGAACACCGGGCCTTGGTCGAGAGCCTGCTGAAGCTCTTCCGCGCCGAGGTTCCCCCCTTACTCGAAGCTGTCCGCCAGGCCGCCGCCGGCGGCGACGCCCCGCGGCTCAGTCGCGCGGCCCACGGCGTGAAGGGTTGCGCGGCGAACCTCGGCGCCAACCGTCTCGCCGCCCTCAGCGCCACATTGGAGAAGACCGGCCGCGCCGGCACAACGGAAGGGATCGGACCGTTGCTGGGCGAGATCGAGCAGGAGTTCCAACGCGTCTGCCGGGCGTTGGAGGAGGAACTGGCCGGGAACTAGATGGTCGTGCACGATTCGGCGGCGCGCGGGGGCAGGGCGAGCCTCCCGGCGAGCCGCGGCTCGGCAGGCCGGTAGGGTCGCCGCAGGAGACAGCCTCGCCCTCCCGCGCCGCGTGTTCGCGCACGGTCATTCAGGTTCCACATCCGCACCCGTAGTCGCCATCAGAACCCACCACGCAAGTGGTGGGTAACCCGGCCCCGCACTGGCGTGCGGGGTTCGGATAAGCGGCGGCGGGCAATCTTCATTAAACCTTAATCAAACTATAATACGCCGGCGCCACCAATGAGGGTGTACCGGCCCGCCCGGGCACGTCGGGCCGCCGTGGAGCCCGTTCTCAATGCCGACCCGCGCATCCGTCTTGATCGTCGAGGACGAGGTCGACCTGGCCGACCTCGTGGCCTATCACCTGGACCGGGAGGGCTACCAATGCCGCCGGGCGACCGACGGCGACCGGGCGTTGGCCGAGGCCCATCGGCAGCCGCCCGACCTCGTCATCCTGGACCGCATGTTGCCGGGGTTGTCGGGCGATGATGTGGCCCGACGCCTGAAGCGCGACCCACGCACCGCCACCGTACCTATAGTGATGCTGACCGCCAAGGCAGAGGACGAAGACGAGCTGGTCGGATTCGCCCTGGGGGCCGACGACTACATCCGCAAGCCCTTCGCCATGAAGGTGCTCCTGGCCCGCGTGGAGGCGGCCCTGCGCCGCCGCGAGGCCGTAACCCGTTCCGAGGTGCTCACCGCCGGTCCGCTCGTCCTCGACCGCGCCCGACACGAGGTGACGGTCAACGGGCGACGGACCGAACTGACCGCGACCGAGTTCCGCATCCTGGCGGCGCTGCTCACGGCCCGGGGCCGCGTCCTGACGCGCGAGCAGCTCATCGACCAGGCCCTCGGCCAGGGGGCCGCGGTCACCAACCGCGCCATGGACGTTCACATCGCTGCCCTGCGCAAAAAGCTCGGCGACGCCGCTGACTGCATTCACACCGTGCGCGGCGTGGGCTATGCTTTCCGCGAGGTCGAAAGCGAGACGCCGTCGTCCTGAAGCGGGCCCCGATCGACGTGACACGCGGCGGCCGGTCATGGAGGCTGTACTTGGCAGGGGGGGCGTTATTGGTCGGTGCGGCGGCGGTCGCCGGCTGGCTGGGGTTCCTGGGACTAGAGCGACTGGTCAACGCGGAGCGGTTGCGGGAACTCCAGCGGGCAGCGCGGCTTATCGAGGCGGCGGCGTACCACGACGGCCCTGGCCCGGCGCTTGGAACGGCGAGAACGCTGGCCCAGGCACTCGCGGCCGAGCGAGTACACGTCGTGCTGTTCGACGCAGAGGGGCGTGTTGAGATCGACACGCGCGGCGAGGCCAGCGCCACCCGGCTCCTGGGGCAGGCGGAGGTGCGACAGGCCCTTACGCCGGGGCGGGGATGGGGAACGGACCGCCGACCTGAGGGGCCGAATGGGGAAGATTGCCTGATCGTCGCCCGGCAACTCGCCGCCGAGGGCCGAACACCGGCCGGAATACTGTGGCTCTCGTGCCCCGCCTGGACGGGTGGCGTCGGACGGGCAACGCTGGCAGCGTTGATTCCGGCCGGCGTCGCCGCAGCGGTGGGCGCGGGGGCGTTGGGCGTGCTCTTGCACCTTCGGTTCCGACGCCGCGTTCTCCGTCACGCCGTCCAGACCCTGCGCGGCCTGGCCGCCGGCGACGCGACGGCCCCGGCATCCCCCGGTGCTGGGCCGCCGGGCGGTGTCGCCGCGGCGACGGACGGGGGCGTGCCTCCGGCGCTGGACGCCGCCCTGCGCGGGCTTCAACGGCGGCTCAGTGCCCAGATGGAACGCCTGCAGCGCCAGCGCGGCCTGCTCCAGTCGCTGGTCAATCAGATGGGGGAAGGTGTCGTGGTGGCGGGAGCAAACGGGCGACTCGTGCTGCTCAATCCGGCGGCAGTCCGGCTGCTGAATCTAGGTGTGGCACCGCTGACGGAGTGGACTTGGCCGGGGGCGGCCGTCGAATCGGTCATACCGCACCACGCTCTGCAACGGTTGCTGCTGCCTGGAGGGGCCCAGCCTCCACCCGAGCCGGTCCGACTCAAGGTTGATGCCGCCGCCGGCCCGATCTGGGTCCAGGCCCAGGCGTTCGACGTGCAACTGCCGGACGGTGCATCGCCCGGCCGCGCCGTCGTGCTGACCGACATCACGGACCTGGAGCGGCTGCTCCAGGTGCGGACCGACTTCGTGGCCAACGCGTCGCACGAGCTGCGCACCCCGCTCTCGACGATCCGGGGGGCGGTGGAGACGCTGCTGGGCATGGACCTGACCGCCGAGGCGGCCCCCGCCCGCGGGTTCCTGGAGAAGGTGGCGCGGCAGAGCCGGCGGTTGGAGCAGCTCGTGCTCGACCTGCTGGACTTGGCGCGGCTGGAGAGTCCGGCCGAGCGCTTCGAGCCGGAGCCGCTGGACGTTCGGCAGTGGCTCGCGGACGTTCACACCCGTTTCGGGGACGAGCTCGAGAACAGGTCGTTGCAGTGGCGGGGGGAGATCGTGGCGTCAGCTGTCGCCGAATGGCGGGTCAACACGCTCCTCTTGAACCTCGTCACCGACAACCTCGTCGACAACGCGATCAAGTTCACGCCGGCCGGCGGTCAGGTCGGGCTGCGGGTCGCGGTCGGTCCCGCCGAAACCACGGTCGAAGTGTGGGACACCGGCTGCGGGATTCCCCCGGAGGAGCAGGAGCGAGTCTTCGAGCGTTTCTATCAGGTGGAGCGGTCACGCTCCGGCCCGCAGCGCGGCACGGGGCTGGGGTTGGCGATCGTGCGGCACGCGGCGGCGGCGATGGGGGGCCGGGTGCGGCTGGAAAGCTCGTTGGGGGCGGGCACGCGGGTGACGCTGTGTGTGCCGCGTGAGCGGAAAGAGTGACGCCGGACGGTGCCGGGGCTTCACGGGTTTTTCGCGGGTCGGCGGGCGAAGACCTAACGGTCGGGCCATAGCATGACCTTTGAGTCGGGCTGGCCCTTCTTGGGGCCCCGGCCACCCGGCGAGCCAACCGCGCCCCGCAGGCGCGTTTAAAATAGATTCAAGTTGCAGACCGATGACCCAGATTCCGGAGGGGAAATCTGGGTCGGTCTGTGTTACGGGCTGAATACTGACCGCACCTAAATGGGCATTCACGGTCGTGCAACATGGGAGGGCGAGGCTGTCTCCTGCGGCGACCCTACCGGCCTGCCGAGCCACGGATCGCCGGGAGGCTCGCCCTCCCGGCGGACGTCTTATGATCCTGATACTAGTTTGACATCAAACGTATAGGAACGTATGCTGGCCGGCCAGTGCAAG
>CAYWYJ010000132.1:0-10604 GCA_964462635.1 uncultured Planctomycetales bacterium | reverse complement strand
CCGCCCGCGGCTCGCCGGGAGGCTCGCCCTCCCGGTTGGCGTTCCACGATCCTGAACGCCCATTTGGCGCTGGGGGCTCGTGCGGCGCGCTTGCGCTTGGGGCTCGTCGGGGCGGGTCTGCTCCCTTACGGTCGCGGCTCTGATCGCACGCTCGGAACCCGGCGCTGACGGCGGGTGCGGAGCCCCGCCGCTACACGGCAGCCGGTGCCACACCGGCCATCGAGCGCACCCCCACCGCGACGGCCGGCTCGAACGTCGGCACCTCCGCGCCGGCGTCCGTCGCCCACGCCTCATCCGCGTAGTCCCACGCCCGCGACTCGGGCCGCAGAAAGTCGCGGAACGCCGGCACCTGTCGCCCGGCCCGCCGGTAGTAGTACGCGATCCCCTGCCAGCACGCGAGGTTCGCCAGCCACGCCCGCGATTTCACCGGCCACGCCTTCAGCCGCTGCCACGCCGACCGCGGCGAATAGAACTCCGCGAACGCCGCCATCTGCGCGTGCCGAAGTTGCTTCGCCGTCATCTGTCGCGGCTCGTACACCACGCTGGCCCCGTTGTAGCGCTCCCAGTCGTACGTGCGGATGCGTCCCTCGCGCTCGAACTGGCGGAAAAACTCGGTGCCCGGGTACGGCGTGAGGACCGGGAAGCAGCTCATCGCCAGGTCCATGCGCTGGGCGAAGCGGCACGCCGCCATGCAGTCGGTCCAGGTGTCGTGGTCGAACCCAAAGATGAACGCACCCCACAGGCTGATGCCGAAGCTCTGGATCTTGCGGATGCGCTGCTCGTAAGTGTCGCTGCGAACGAACTTCTTGCCGGCTTCGGTGAGTGTGTCCTGTCGCGGGCTTTCCAGGCCGAGGATCAGCCCCTGGCAGCCGCTGGCGCGCATCGCCCGCAGCAGCCGGTCGTTCTTGCTGATGAGGATGTCGCACTGCGTCGCCCACGACACCTTCAGCGGGCGGATGGCCTCGCAGAACTCCAACGCCCACGCCTGGTTCCCGCCGAAATTGTCGTCCGCGAAGATGAAGCACCACGGCCGGCGGACTGCGCACACCGCCCGCATTTCGTCCACGATCGACGCGATCGACCGCTGGCGGAACTTGCGGCCGAAGACCGCCGGCGTCGTGCAGAAGTGGCAGGCGTGCGGGCAGCCGCGCGTCGTCTGGATCGGATTGGCGACGAGATAGTCGGCGGGGTTGATGACGTCCTTGCGCGGCGTGGCGATGGGGGCGGTCTCGAACAAGGCCCAGTCGTAGACGCGTTTCAGGCCGGTGCGGGCGTCGCGGCCCTGGCGCGTCGCGGTCTCAAAGTCCGCGATCAGGTGCGGCAGCGTGGATTCCGCATCCCCGAGGCAGACCGCGTCGGCGTGATGCAGCGCCTCATTCGGCAGCGCGCTCGGATGGATGCCGCCGAGGACGACCGGGACGCCCAGCCGCCGGTACTCGTCGGCCAGCGCGTACGCCCGCTTGGCCTGCGTGGTCATCGCCCCGAGGCCGACGAGATCGACGTCGGCCCGCGGCGTGTGCGGCCGGTCCAGCGTGCATTCGTCGACCAGCTCGACGTCCCAGTCCCGCGGCATGACCGCGGCGCAGATCATCAGCCCCGTCGGGGCAAACAGGGCCTTCCGCGGCGGCGCCGGGCCGCGGCGCCACGCGCGGGGGGCGAGCGGCCCCAGGGGGGCGGTCATATGCCGAATCACGTCGGGGATGGTGATGCTGGACAGCGGCGAGTTCGGGTTGATGAACCGCACGCGGGGTCGTCGTCGTGCTTCGGCGGCGATCATGCGGCCATTTTGCCCCGCCGGCGCGGGGGTGTCCACGACCGAGCGGGTCTGACGCCACCGACCGGACTCGCCACGCGAGTGGCGGGCCGGTGGAACCCCCCAAGGCAGCGTGGCACCGCGACCCCGCCCGCGGCCTGTCTCCACCTCTCGATCCGTCGACGTCGGACACCCGATCCACCGGGCTGGGCGTGACTGGACCTTGCGGCGGCATCCCGACCTGCATCAGCCGCGAGTGCTTGGCGCGAAACGGAGCTCGAGAAAGCCACCTACGCCGTAGAACCGGCGCGGCTGTGTGCCCGGGCCGCCGCCTGCAACCAGAAATGGTAGCCCACCATCGCGAAGGTCGCCGCGAGCCCAATCCCGGTGCAAATCAGCCAGAACGACTGCGGTTGGTAGTGGTCCCACAAGACCCGCCGGGCGGCTGCTTCGCTCTGCCCCAGCGCGGCCGCCAAACGCGGCATGAGTTCGCTCATGGAAAGTGAACCCACCACGTCCGCCGGCTGCCCCACGACCTCAATCAGG
This sequence comes from uncultured Planctomycetales bacterium, assembly GCA_964462635.1. Lineage (GTDB taxonomy): Bacteria > Planctomycetota > Phycisphaerae > UBA1845 > Fen-1342 > JBFMAI01. The sequence continues at coordinate 8,305 of CAYWYJ010000132.1, read as the reverse complement.
TAGCGCCGGGCCAACTGGTACTTGTCGGACAGCAGATCGTACAACGGTCCGCCGACGAAATTCGCCCCGGCCCAGCCGACCGCGAACGGAATATTGGAATACCCCATGTAGAGGGCCTTCTTCTCGGGGGCGGCCATCAAGCCGATGTACTCACTGAACTTCGGGCTGCACGCCATCTCGCCGATGGCGAAGATGAAGATGCCGAGCACGCACAGCCCGCCGGTCGTCACCGACCCGGCCAGCAGGAAGCCGCCGCAGCAGATGAACATGCCCACGATCATCGCGCTGATGGGGCGGAACTTGCCGGTGATGTACGAGATGAACAGGACGAGCACGATGATGGAGCCGGCATCGACGTTGACGATCCATTCCGGGTTCACCTGCCCGCCGTCAGCGGCCATGTGCTTGAAGAACTCCATTCCCGTGACGCGGGCCAGGAATTGGGCCACGTCATTCGAATCGACCCACTGATTGATGAAGATGGAGAGCTGGTCGAACAGCTGCATGAACATGAACCAGAAGCCGGAGAAGATCGCCAGAAAGGCGACAAAGCGCACATCCTTGAAGACGCTCAGGCTCTCGGCAAACACCGCGCCGGGGCCCTTCGCGGGCCGCCCTTCTTCAGCAACGCGGCCTTTCGAGTAGTCTTTGAGAAACAGCGCCGTGATCAGAATGTTGAGCACGATGATCCCCGACGCCGTGAAGAACGCGTAACGCCACTCCAGCAGCCGGAGGTACCCGCAGACCAGCGGCCCCACGAACCCGCCGATGTTGACCACCTGGTAGAACATCCCCCAGCCCACCGACGAGTTCGTCTCATTGACGCAGTGGGCCAACGTGCCGTGCAGCGGCGGCTTGAAAATGGCCGTCCCCGTGCCGATCAGGCAACACGCGACCATGAAGCTCCACCAGCTTGTCGTATAGCCCATGAGCCCGTAGCCGATCAGGTTGATCCCAAACGCGACCATGAGTGACCGGCGATACCCGTAGCGATCGGCGAACCCGCCCGTGAACATCGGCAGCAGGCACTGAATCAGCGACCAGACCCCGAAGAAGATGCCCTTGTCCGTGCTCGATAGCGCCAACCCGCCGCGCTCCGCCGTTTCCGTGATGTACAGCGCGGCAATCGTCCGCACGCCGTAGAACGAGAATCGCTCCACAAGCTCGATGACGTTGGCCACCCAGAACGACCGTGGGAAGCTGGCCATCTGCTCGGCAAACGTCAACTTGGGACGCGGGGTGGTTGCGGCGCTGGTGTCCATCGGGTCGCCTTCTTTCAGAGCAACAGGGCCGGCCATCGCCCGCCAACTCGGGGCGGCGCGGCGTGCGATGGCCGCGGGCGCACGGCATCGAGCGGGTAGTGTAGCGCAGGATGCCGTTGGGGCAAACAACCCCGGTCGGGGCACACCAAGTTGAACCGTGCCAAGGCAGGCCGGTTCCGAAGTAGCTCGGTCCGCTGCCGCATACGCAGGACCGCCTCCCCACGGTATCATGCCCAGCCGGTTCTCAGACCCGGGAGGCGACGATGCGGACACGAGTGCAAACCTGGCTGTTGGTGGCTTGCCTGGGGGCCTGTACGGCGCCGGCGTGGGCCGCCGGCCGCAATCCGCCGCTCACGACGGCGGAGCTGCTGGTGGACCTGGCCCGCGATCACGGGCTGGCCCAACGCGGCCGCCAGACCGAAGCCGATGTGCGGCACATCCGCACGCTGCTGCGGGCCGCGCTGCGCCTGAATCCCAAGCAGACCGACGCGTGCCTGTGGCTGTACGAGCTGGCCACGCTCGCCGGCGACGCGGACGAGGCCGGCCGGATGCTCACGGCCCTCGTGGACGCCGACCCGACGCACCAGGGCGCTTTCGCCTTGTGGCTCCAGGCGGGGCTGCGGGCGCACCAGACCACGGAGCAGCGGGCGAAGTGGCTCGAGGCCCTGGCCGCCACGCGCCGCCCGCCGGCGATGCTGGCCATGATCCACGTCGAACGCGCCCGCCTGGCCCTCGAGCGAATGGACACGCCGGCCGCGCGCCGGGAACTCGAACAAGCCCTCGTGCTGGAACCGGGCAGCCCCGAGGCGGCGTTGCTCTGGCTGCAAACCCTGGGAGACGCCGCGCCGCCCACGGAGCGTCTGCCGGCGATCCTCCGCGCTTTGCAGGTTCAGCCGCTCTCGCTCGACCTGACGTGGCAGGCCGCCTCGTTGCTGGACCATTACGGGCTGGCCGCGGAGGCCGGCCTGTTCTTCGACTACGCCCGCCAGACCTTCGGCCGTGGCGCCGACCCCGGCGACCTGCCGGGTTCGTTCCTGCTCGACCGGGCGCACAACCTGATGGCCCGCGACCAGATCAACGCAGCCGTCGAGGAAGCGCGGGCGGCGATCGCGGCCGACCCCGTGGTCGCCGCGGAGGCCGGCCTGTTTCTGCACTACCTGCTGGCGCGCGCCGGCCGCACCGTGGAAGCCGCGCAGGTCGCGGAGCAGCTCGCGCAGCGCTTCGCCGGGCTGCGCGACCCGGCCCAGGCCCCCGTCAACGAGGTGGCCCAGGCGGCTTGGTACTACTGCTCGGTCCAGCCGCAGCCGCAGCGCGCCTTGATGCTGGCCGAGGCCGCCGCCGCCCGCGCCCCCGACGACGACTTCGTCCGCCGCGTGCTGGGTTGGGCCCAGGCCGACAACCTGCGGACCGACGAGGCCCGGCGAACGCTGGAAACGGTGGCCGCCCGCGACGCCTTCGCGGCCGCCCTGCTGGCCAAACTACTCCACGACGCGGGCGACGAACTGGGGGCGGTGTGGACCATCAATCGGCTCGACCCGCGGCCGACGGTGGGGCAGCCGGCGGACCTGCTCGCCGCCCTCGATCTGCCCGCCACCGCCACCGCCCCGGCGTCGCAGCCGGCGGACCGCGCGGCGGAGCTGCGCCGCGCCCTGGCACGCTTTGACACCCGCGCGCTCAGTTTCGTGCAGCAGCCCGGCGCGTTCCTCGACGCCCAGGTCAGCCCGGAGGACCTCGGCCCCGCCCCCGGTGAGCCGTGGTGGGCCACGTTCTCGCTGACCAACCGCGGCCCGTTTCCCATCGTCCTGGGGCCCGACGGGCTGGTGAACCCCGTCTTCCTGCTGTCGTTCAGCCTCGAGGGCGACCGGCGCCGTGAGTACCCGACGCTGATGACCGTCAGCCTGGACGCCGTGCGCGTCTTGTACCCCGGGCAGACGGTGCGTCTGCGGCGGACGCTGGACGTGGGGCCGCCGCGGCGCGTCGTCCAGCAGACGCCGCAGCAGTTGCAGCGGGTGACCCTCCGCGCCCTGCTGGACGCCGAGCGGGGCCCGGACGGCGCTTGGCGGCCGGCCCGCGGCGGTCAGGAGTTACGCCCGGTGTATCTGAACCGCATTCCGGCGGTGGCGGGGCGGGCCGCGGTCGGCGCCCTGTTCAGCACGTTGACCGGAGATTCGGAGGCCGAACGCGTGCGGGCGTTGAACTTGGCGGCGGAGCTGTGGGGCGAGCGGCAGCGCGCCGAGCGGGGGGCGCTCAACTACCGCCCGGAGCCCGTGCCGACGGACCGGCTGCGCGAGGCCCTGCTGAACCTGCTCGACAGCCCGTCGTGGGAGCTGCGCGCGCGCACGCTCGCCGCGCTGGACGCGGTTGGCCTCGACCGGGGGATGGCGGCGGCCGTCGAACGGTGTGCCGAGCACCCGCACTGGCTCGTGCGGCTGATGGCGGTGCGGGTGTTGGCCCGCCAGGGCGAGGCGTTCGCCGACCAGGCGGCCCATATCGCCCAAACCGACGCCGATGAGCTGGTGCGCGACTTCGCGGAGAGCTGCCGGCGCCGCTCGACGGAGACGCCGGCCTCGGCGCCGACCGCCCCGTAAGACGCATCGTGCTTGCGGCCGGGGCGACGCGGGGGCATACTGGGCATCTTGTACAGGCTGGCGAGCCGTCGGCCCGCGGGGGTCGGGCGCCGTGCCCCGGGCGGTGTGTACCCTCATCCGGTCAAGCCGCGCTGGGCCACGTCCGGGGCGGCGGAGCAGTGCGCGCAGAGCAGAGGTTGAATCATGCACCGTGTCGTCTTTGTGGTCGGATTGGGGCTGGTGGCCTGGGTCGCGCCGGCCGCCGGATGGGCACAGGATTCGCGACCGGGTACCCCCAAGCTCGTGCTCTCCCAGGAATCGTGGGACTTCGGCGAGGTGTGGCACCTCGAGAAACCCCGCTTGACCATCCAGTTGCGCAATGAGGGTACCGCCGACCTGCGGGTGCAGCCGATCCAGTCGACCTGCGGCTGTGCCGTGGCGCACATCCAGCGCGACGTGCTGCCGCCCGGCGACAGCACGTACTTCCACATGCGCTTCGACACCAAGGGCAAGCAGCGGGATGTCGAGGCCACGTTGATCATCAACAGCAACGACCCCCAGCGGCCGACCTTCTATTTCCGCATCAAGGGTTTCGTGAAGCGCGCCGTCAACGTGGACCCCGACGGCGGCCTGGCCATCCGGACGCTGACGGGCAAGGCCGGCCTGACCATGAAGGCCCGACTGGAGAACCAGACGGCCGAACCGATGAAGCTCAAGTTGTCCGGCACCACGCTGGCCGACGTGCTCGATACGGAACTGAAGGAGGTCAACGCCGGCTTGGCTTACGAGCTGACCGCGTGGACAAAGAAGGACCTGCCGCCGGGAATCGTCCGCGGCACGCTGCGGTTCTCCACGGGGCTGGAGCGCGAGAAGACCTACGATGTCAACGTGCGGATTCAGGTCATCGCGGCGCTGGACCCCAGTCCCCCGGTGATCTGGCTGGACCCGGCCGAGGCGGTCGGACCGAGCGAGCGGATGGTCAACGTCTTCTACTATGGCACCGAGCAGATCGCCATCAACCGGGTGGAATGCCCCCTGCCGGCCGTCACGGGTTCCGCCGGCCCCGTGCAGGAGGCGTCCGAGGGGATGAAGCGCATGACCCCGCCGGTGACGTCGTGGTTTCAGATCAAGGTGTCATTGCCGCCGGCGTCCGCCTTGCCGCCGGAGGGCACGAAGATCGTGTTTCATACGAACGACCCACAGTGCCCGAAGTTGGAGTTGCCCGTCACGACGGACCGGGCGCTGTTGGAGTATGGTCTGAAGGGACCGGACCCGGGCCCGCTGCGGAACGTGCCGTAACGACCGCGCGCGGCCGGTTGGAGGTGTCTTGCCATGACGTGCCGATGCCGTAACTTCTGCCTGAGTCTGTTCCTCGGATGGTTGCCGGTCGTTGCCGCCGTCGCCCAGGCGCCGGCCGAGACGCCGCCGGGCGGGCCGCGCCTGCAACTGAGCACGCAGGAGTGGAACTTCGGGGTGGTGTGGCAGGGGCAGTCGTTGAAAGAAGACGTCACGGTGAAGAACGTCGGCGACGCCCCGCTGGAGATCCTCGACGTCATCACCTCGTGCGGCTGCACGATGCCGACCAAGCCGAAGAGCCCCCTGGCCCCGGGCGAATCCGACGTCATGACGCTGTCGTATCACACCGGGCAACGCGTCGGCGGGGCCCACCAGACGGTCACGCTCAAGACGAACGACCCGACGCAGCCGTCGGTCGTCATCAAACTGGTCGGCGACATCAAGCCGGTGTACGAGCTCGAGCCGCGGGACGGCCTGGTCTTCGGCCAGCTCTACCGCAACTCGGGCGAGACCCGGCGCGTCACGATCACGAACCGCTACAAGGACCCCCTGTTGCTCGCGTTGAAGCCGGACCAGGACTTCGGACCATTTCACGTGGAGCTCAAAGTGCTCGAACTCGGGCAGCGGTACGAGCTGTCCGCGACCACTCGGCCGCCGCTGTCCGTCGGCCGCCACCAAGCCTACGTCGCCATGGAAACCGGGGTGGAGGTGCTGCCGGAAATCAAGTCGATCATTTACGGCTTCGTGCAGCCGCCCGTCACGGTTCGCCCCGCGAAGCTCTTCTGGCCGCGCAGCTATCCCACCGAGATGAAGCGCGTCCTCCTCGTCTCGCACGCCCCCGACCACCCCGTGGAGGTGACCGGGGCCCGCGCCACCGTCGACGCGATCAAGGTCGAAGTCGAGCGGGCGCTGCCGGGCGGCGACAAGGCGGCTTCACCTACCTACAAGATCAACGTGACCATCCCGCCGGGCGACCGCGTGCCTGCCGATGCGGACCTGGCCATCGAGATCATGACGAATTCGTCCGAACCCGAGTGCCGGAAGCTGGTGGTCCCGATCCAGGTTATCACCGGGGCCTCGGCCGGCGAGCCGCACCCGCCGGGGGCGATACAGCGGCCCCCCGCCACCCCTTCCGAGGACACGCCGACCACCCGGCCGGCCCGCACGCCGGCGTCATAATCCGCCGCGAATCGTCTCATTTCGGACGTGACGAACGCATGAGCGGGCCGTCGGGCTTGGCGGTTTGCGTTCGTAACACGAAAGTTGAGCGGAACTTATCGCCCTGGGCCCCGCTCAGCGACTTTCCTGCAAGATTTGCTTGCCCCCGGGGGGCAAACTGAGTATACTTCCCTTGGCTCCCCATAGTTGCCGTGCCCGACGCACGCTTCGGCTCCCCCAGTCGGGCAAACGGCTCCTGGTTGTGTATGTGAAACGCGCAGGCTGCGCTCTTTTCGCGTAGCCGGTTCCCTTGGACTCGCCTGCTCCGCGCCGGTTGGTTGTCGTGCGCGACGGCCGCGTCCGTCCGCACAATGTGTCGGAAGGGAAAAGCGAGGATGGGAGAAGCGATGCTTCCTGGAGAGCCGAAACCCCCCGTCAGTGGCCTACGAAAACTGAAACCGCTGGCCAAGTTGCCCACCTCGGCCGTGCTGCACATGTTCACCCCGGCCGATGTGCGCCGGCTGAAGCGGCTTCTGAATGACCACGTGGAGTACGTGGACGACCCGCGACTGGACGATCCGGCGCTCGCCCCCCTGCTCGGGGGCCCGCAGGACCCGTGCCTGGGCGCCCCGCGCAGCAGCGACGACAGCGGCTTCTGCGGGTTCGCCGCGGACCAGCCCGTGCCCGCGCTTGATCGCGAGCACACGCTGTTTCTTCGCCTGAACTACTGGCGGCGCCGCGTGTATCGGCTGATGCAGGAGCAGGCCGGTCGACGCCTGAGTGCCGATACCGCCGCGCTCGTCCTCCAGTGGGAGCACGAGGCCGCGGTGACCCGCGGCGAAATCGTCCGCGACAACATGCCGCTGGTGCTGGCGATGGCCAAGCGCACGCGGATCACCGGGGTGGACGTGACCGACCTCATCAGCGAGGGCAACCTCGCCCTGCTGCGGGCGGTCAACAAGTTCGATTGCTCCCGCGGCTACAAGTTCAGTACTTACGCCTGCCGCGCCATCCTGAAGAGCTTCTCCCGGGTGGCGACGCGCATGGCCCGTTACCGGGGACATTTTCCGACCGAGTTCGATCCGGCGTTGGAGAAGAGCAACCACCTGGAGCAGACCCGCCTGGTGGCGGAAGGGGATGCCGTGCACGAGCTGAAGACCATTCTCGCCGACAATCGGGCCCAACTCACCGACGTGGAGCAGAAGGTCGTCGCGGCCCGCTTCGCCCTGGATATCCCGGAGGCCGACGCCGATGCCAAGGCCAAGACCTTGGAGCAGGTGGGGGAGATGATCGGCGTCACCAAGGAGCGGGTGCGGCAGATCCAGAACAAGGCGCTGAGCAAGCTCCGGGTGGCCCTGGAGCAGATGGCCCTGGCGCGCTGACCGCTCCGCCGCCCGACAGACAGCGGGCCCTCCCGTGCCCCCGCAGGTAGTGCGACTTCGCCGACCGCGGGCGCCGCCAAACCTCACGGTCGCCCCAGAGCGCCTTACAGAACCCCGCACGCCAGTGCGGGGCCGGCCGTCCCGCCACTCGCGTGGCAGGTTCGGTTAATGGGTTCCAAAGAAAAATCACCCGCGGAATCGCTTCCGCGGGACATTCCCTCTTTACAAACCGGCGCCAAGTCGTACACTCCCGCCCAATTTGGAGTCACGGATGCCCACTCCCAACGGCGGAGGCCTTCACTCGCCCGGAGCTGCCCGGCTCGGACCTGAGCCGGGGCCCGCCCGGCGTTCCGTCGCTTCCCCGCCGTTGGCGGGGATTTTTTTTGCGCCGCCGGGGAGGGGTGACGTGGTCCGGCACAAGGCCGGGTGTTGCGCACCTGACCGCGGCGACCCTGTCTGCCGCCGTTTGTGCCCCGCTTTGGAGCGGGGCCTTTTTTCGCGCCTCGTGGAGCCCCTTTCTACCCACCCAGGAGGACCCTCATGACCCCCAAAGAATGGAACCGCGAACTCACCGCCCTGAAGGCCAATGTGGTCAACGCCATCCGGACGCGGATGCGCGAGATCGGCGCCGTCGAGTCGT
>CAYWYJ010000131.1:0-10624 GCA_964462635.1 uncultured Planctomycetales bacterium | reverse complement strand
TATTCACGGTCGTGCGACATGGGAGGGCGAGGCTCCTGCCGAGCCGCGGCTCGCCAGGAGGCCCACATTCCCGAACGATCGCGGCTCGCCAGGAGGCCCACATTCCCGAACGATCGCGGCTCGCCAGGATGCTCGCCCTCCCGGCCGGCATCTCATGATCCTGAATACCCATTTAGAGGAGTGCCGCAGTGCGGCCTGGGCATATCCGATCCGAGCCGCGACCATCAGGGAGGGCGAGGCTCCCGCCGAGCCGCCGCTCGCCAGGAGGCCCACATTCCCGAACGATCGCGGCTCGCCAGGATGCTCGCACTCCCATGCGGTGTGTTATGCGGGTGACGAGCCACCTAGAGCGTTTGCTCGTAATTTTCGGCTCCGGTTGCGAGATTCCACTCGGGTTGTGTGAAGTGACGCACGGAACACTGTGAATCGCATCACAAACTGGAATTTAGAGAATGGGAGCGATGCCGTCTGTGGTCCGCTTCTTGCCGGAGATTCGTAGGGCAAGCCGCCGGGGACGCGGCCGGATTGCGCGGGCAGCGCACCGGCGACGCCACCCTGTTATCCGCGTGCTGAGAAAGGCCGGGTGCGACGGTGAAGCTTGAGGCATTGGCCGACCGGATCGGGGCCAAAGTCCTCGCGCCTGGACGGAGCACAAGTGTTGACCTGGAGCAGGTTTACGCGGGAGACCGTATCAGCGACCTGCTCAACGCCGCCGGCGACCATGCTCTGCTGGTGACGAACCTGGCCAGTAACCACCTGGTGCGGGTGGCGGAGTTGATGGACATCCCCGGCATCTGCCTCGTGGCCGGCCAGGTGCCGGACCCGACGATCCTGGCGGCGGCCCGCGAGCACGGGACGCTCCTGATGGTCTCGCCCCTGGGACTCTTCGAGACCTGCGGACGTATTCACCGGGTGCTGAGCGAGGAGAAGCAGGCCGCGGGATGAACGCCACGCGCTACGAGATCGTCGGGGGCGACTACGAGCACGGCGGTGCGGCGTCGCGCAGTCTGAAGGAGCAGTTGAAGAAGGTCGGGGCCGACCCGGCCGTGGTGCGACGAGCGATGATCGCGGCGTACGAAGCGGAAATGAATGTGGTCATTCACGCGCATCGGGGCGAGCTGCGCGCGTCGCTTGATAACGGACAATTGGATGTTGAAGTGGCGGATGAAGGCCCCGGCATCGCGGACATCGACGCCGCGCTGCGTCCGGGCTTCTCGACCGCCTCGGCCAAGGCCCGCGAACTCGGCTTCGGGGCGGGGATGGGCCTGCCGAACATCAAGAAGAACAGCGACCGGTTCGCGATCGAGTCCACGGTCGGGCGCGGGACAACCGTGCATTTCACGATCGTCCTGAGGCCGCAGGCGTTGTACGGGGCGGGGCGGAACTCGCTGCACATCATCGCGGAGCAGTGCCGGCAATCGTTCCGCTGCATCCATGCCTGCCCGACACAGGCGATGCGTGTGTTTCGCGGCAAGCCACAGGTGCTCGACTACTTGTGCATCGACTGCACCGCCTGCATCGCCGCTTGCCCCAGCGGGGCCCTGACAACGCGCGGCACGCGCGACGAATTGGCGCCGGCCGGCGACGCGGTCCTCGTCGTCTCGCCGCCGGTGTTGACGCAGTTCGGTGCCGGCATCCGGCCGGCGGATGTGCTGGCGGTGCTCGCGGGCCTCGGTTTCCGCGAGGTCTGGGTCACCTGGGCCGCCGAAGAGGCCCTGCGAAAGGCGATCGTGGAGTACGTCGGGACCGACGCGGCGACGCGCCCGGTGATCTCGCCGGCGTGCCCGGCGGTGGTGAACCTGATCGAGACCAAGTTCCCCTCGCTCATTCCGCACGTGGCACCGTTCGTGTCGGTCATGGAAGCGGTACGAGCGGAGCTGGGCGGCCGGCGGGCGGTGTTCGTCGTCACCTGCCCGAGCCAGCGCACCGTGGTATTGGCCAACGAGGACTCCGGCAAGCCGGAGGTCGTGTTGCCGGCGGCCCTGCGGGCGGCGGTCCGGCCACGCTTGCATGGCGAAGACGCCGGACTCCCTCCACGGCGGGCAGGCTCCGGTCCGGCGCTACAGGGGAGTGCGGGCGTCTCGCCCGCGTCGGGGGGTGCGGGCGTGGCGTTGACGCCGGGGAGTGCGGGCGTCTCGCCCGCCGATCCGAGCCGCGACCGTCAGGGAGCGGCCCACAGGCGCGACGCCTGTGCCACCGAAGACTTGCTCATGCCGGCTGGTGATGGCGTGCTTACGGTGACAGGTCTGCGGCACGTGGTGAGCATTCTGAACGCAATCGAGGACGGCCTGGCCAACGACCTCACGGTGGTCGAACCCTGGGCGTGCGACGAGGGCTGCTTCGGCTCGCCGCTGTTGGCCGACGATCCGTTCCTGGCCCGCCGCCGCTGGACACCGCCGGCGGAAGCTGGCGGTCCCGCCGTGAGGCGCCGTCGGGCGAAGCCGCTGACCCCGCGACCGGGCTTGCGGCTCGACGACGACATGACCAAGGCGATCAGCAAGCTGGCGCGTATCGACAAACTCCGCCGCACGCTCCCCGGCTGCGACTGCGGCTGGTGCGGCTCGCCGACGTGTGCCACGCTGGCCGAGGACATCGTCCGCGGGCGGGCGGCGGCCGACGCGTGCGTGCGGCAGAACCCGGCACAGGAGACGACGACATGAAACTGGGCGAGTTGGCGGCCAAGCTCGGGTGGACGTGCCTGACGCCGGAAGTCACCGCGGACGCCGGGGACATTCGGGCCGGCTACGTCTCCGACCTGCTCAGCGACGTGATCGCGCACGCGCCGCGCGGCGGCGTGCTGGTCACGGTGCAGGTCCACCTGAATGTGGTCGCCGTGGCGGTCCACGCGGAACTGGCGGCGGTCGTGTTTGCGATGGACCGCGTGCCGGATGAAGCGGTGCGGCGCAAGGCGGTCGAGGAAGGCATCGCGTTGTACGTGTCGAAGGCGTCGGCCTTCGAGCTGGTCGGCCGGCTGTACGAGCTCGGCGTGCGAGGCCCGGAGGCGTGAAATCGTTCCCGGCCGACTTGCACATTCACACGGCCCTGTCGCCGTGTGCGTCGCCGGAGATGACCCCGCCGGCGATTGTGCAAGCGGCCCAGCAGAGCGGATTGGCGATGATCGCGGTGTGTGACCATAACGCGGCAGGCAACACGGCGGCCGTGCAGGCGGCGGCGGGAGACGGTCTGTCCGTGTTGGCCGGCATGGAAGTCACGACCGCCGAAGAGGTCCACGTGCTGGGCTTGTTCCCCAGTGCCGAGGCGGCCCTGGCGGCCGCCGACGAGGTTCAGCACACGCTGCCGGTCGCGGACAACGCCTACGTCGCCCGGTTCGGCGAGCAACGCTTGATGGACGCCGCCGGGACGGTCGTCGGCCGCGAGACCCGCATGTTGGCGCTGGCGTCGATGCTGGACCTGACGACGACGGTGAGGCTGATCCACCGGCACGGCGGCGCGGCGGTGGCCGCCCACATCAACCGGCCGTCGTTCAGCGTGCTCAGCCAGCTCGGCGTCTTCCCGACGAATGCCGGATTCGACGCGATCGAGGTGTTTACGCCGGCGGGCGCGGCGGCACGGGCCGCGGATTTCGCGGGCTACGGGCTGCCGGTGATCTGTTCGTCCGACAGTCACTTCCCGGCGGACATCGGCTCGGCGCGTTCGACGTTCCGCATGAAGGCCCCGACGTTCGAGGAACTGGTCCTGGCGTTTCGCGGCGTGGGTCGCCGGGGGGTGGCCTGTGCGTGAAATCGCCTTGCACATCATGGACCTGCTGGAGAATTCGATCCGGGCCCAGGCCACCGTGATCGCCGTCACGCTGGAGGCCGATCCCGCCAGTGATCGGCTGCGGATCGTCATCGAGGACAACGGGACCGGATTGAAAGTGCCGCCGGCGCAGGTGCTCGACCCCTTCTATACGACCAAGGGCGGCAAGCGGACGGGGCTGGGGCTGAGCCTGTTCAAGGCGGCGGCGGAGGCGGCGGGCGGCACGCTGACGATCGACAAGGGCCGGATCGCGGACACCGGGGTCCGCGTCACGGTCGAGATGAAACTGACGCACGTGGACCGCACGCCGCTCGGCGACCTGGCCGGCACGCTGGCGGGGGTGGTGTGTACGCACCCGGAGATCGACTTCCGCTTCGACCTGCGGTTGGGCGAGCGGACGTGGGACGTGCGGGTCGGTGAGCTGGCCCGCGAATTGGGCCACGGCAATCCGCTGAAGCTGGCCCGGCAGGTCCAGTCGCGGGTGGCGGCGGCGTTGCAGGAGTCGCAGGTATCAATGTAGCTCGCGCAGCGAGATCGTGACAGGAGACGTGTATGACCAGTGATGGCAAAGTCCAGTGTGCCTGCGGGACGGAAGTCTCCGAGGAGGAGCTGTTGTCCCGCCTCGACGAGGTGCTGGCGGAGTACCGGGACAAGCCCGGGGCGCTGATCCCGGTGCTGCAAATCGCCCAGGGCCTCTTCGGCTACCTCCCCGATCCGGCGATCAAACGCATCGCGCTGGGGCTGAACAAGTCCTACAGCGAGGTCGCCGGCGTCGTCAGCTTCTATTCCTTCTTCTCCACCAAGCCCCGCGGCAAGCACCTGGTCCGCGTCTGCCTCGGCACGGCGTGCTACGTCCGCGGCGGCAAGCGGGTACTCGACGTCCTCAAGCAGAAGCTGCACATCGACGTGGGCGACACCACGCCGGACCGGCTGTTCACCCTCGAGGTGGCCCGCTGCTTCGGCGCCTGCGGCCTGGCGCCGGCGATCATGATCGACGAGGACGTGCATCACCGGGTCAAGCCCAATCGCATCGACCTGGTGCTCGACAAATACCGCAACGGGACGGTCGCGTCCGAGAGGAGGGCCTAATCATGGCTAAGCGCATCTCCAGCCCAAAGGAGCTGAAAGCATTGCAGGAGCAGGCCCGCCGCGACATCGACCTGCGCAGCGGGGACAAGGACCTGCGGCTCACGGTCCACATGGGCACCTGCGGCATCGCCGCCGGCGCGCGCGACATTCTGGCGGCGGTCATGAACGCCCTGGGCGCCGCGGGAGCTGACAACGTCTCGGTGCAGCAGACCGGGTGCGCCGGGCTGTGCGACCAGGAGCCGATGCTCACGCTGACCGACAAGGCCGGCGGGACGTTCCGCTACGGGCGGTTGGACAAGCACAAGGTCGGCGAAATCGTCCGCGAGCACGTGCTCCGCGGGCAGCCGGTGGTGGAATACATGATCAAGATGTGAAGGCCCGCGCGAAACGAGAGGTTGAAGTGTCCGGTTCAAAGTGCAAAGTGCGGAGCGTGGCGCCGCGGGGGGCCGCTCGCCACGCGCTTTTGCGCTGCTCACTTTGCACTTCTCACTTCGCACTTCAGAAGACTTCAAACGGCCTCCTCACGGAGAATAGACAAGCATGAACAACGTACGCACCCACGTCCTCGTCTGCACCGGCGGCGGCTGCATCGCCTCGGGCGCGCTGGAGGTCAGCGCCGCCCTGCGGCAGCAGATCGAACGCCACGGCCTGGCCGACGAGATCAAGGTCATCGAGTCCGGCTGCCTGGGCCCGTGTGCCGTCGGCCCGGTCGCGGCCGTCTATCCCGACGGCGTGCTCTACCAGGGGCTGCGCCCCGACGACGCCCCCGATATTGTCGAAGAGCACCTGCTCAAGGGCCGCGTCGTCGAACGCCTGGTCCACAAGTCGCCCACCGGCGCCGCCGTCCCCGGCCTGCGCGACATCAGCTTCTTCCAGAAGCAGGTCAAGATCGTGCTGCGCAACTGCGGCGTGATCGACCCGTTGAAGATCGAGGAGTACATCGCCCGCGAGGGCTACCAGGCGCTGGGCAAAGTGCTCACCGAGATGAGCCCGGAGCTGGTCATCGCCGAGGTCAAGAAGTCGGGGCTGCGCGGCCGCGGCGGCGCGGGCTTCCTCACCGGGCTGAAGTGGGAGTTCACCCGCAAGGCCCCCGGCGACATCAAATACATCCTGTGCAACGGCGACGAGGGCGACCCCGGCGCCTTCATGGACCGCAGCGTCCTGGAGGGTGACCCGCACAGCGTCATCGAGGGCATGGCCATCGCGGCCTACGCCATCGGGGCACACCAGGGCTACGCCTACATCCGCGCCGAGTACCCGCTGGCCGTCCAGCGCTTCGAGCACGCCCTGAAGCAGGCCCGCGAGTACGGCCTGCTCGGCCAGAACATCATGAACAGCGGCTTCGACTTCGACATCGAGGTCCGCATGGGCAGCGGCGCGTTCGTCTGCGGCGAAGAAACCGCCCTGATGAACAGCATCGAGGGCCACCGCGGCGAGCCGCGACCGCGGCCGCCGTTCCCGGCCCAGAAGGGCCTGTGGGGCCGCCCGAGCTGCCTGAACAACGTGGAGACGTTCGCCAACGTCGCCCCGATCATCATGCAAGGCGCCGACTGGTTCGCCGCGCTGGGCACCGACAAGAGCAAGGGCACCAAGGTCTTCGCCCTGGCCGGCGCCGTCAACAACACGGGGCTGGTCGAGGTGCCCATCGGCATGCCGCTGGGCGAGATCGTGTACGACGTGGGCGGCGGCGTCCCCGGCGGCAAGAAGTTCAAAGCGGCCCAGATGGGCGGCCCCTCCGGCGGGTGCATCCCCAAGGAGCACCTCAACGTCCCCGTCGATTACGAATCGCTGAACGAACTCGGCGCGATCATGGGCTCCGGCGGCCTCATCGTCATGGATGAGGACACCTGCATGGTGGACGTCGCCCGGTTCTTCCTCGACTTCGTGCAGGACGAATCGTGCGGCAAGTGCCCGCCGTGCCGCGTGGGAACCAAGCGGATGCTCGAGATCGTGACGCGCATCTGCGAGGGCCACGGCGAGGAGGGGGACGTCGAGAAGCTGATCGAGCTGGGGCAGATCATCAAGGACGCCTCGCTGTGCGGCCTGGGGCAGACGGCCCCGAACCCGGTGCTGTCCACCATCCGCTACTTCCGCGACGAGTACGACGCCCACATCCGTGACAAGCACTGTCCCGCCGGCGTCTGCCCGGCCCTCGTGCGGGCGCCGTGCCAGAGCGCCTGCCCCGCGGCCGTCGATGTCCCCGGCTTCGTCTCACTCATCGCCGAGAAGCGCTACGCCGAGGCCCTGGCCCTGCACCGCGAACGCAACCCGTTCGCGTCGGTGTGTGCCCGCGTGTGCTTCCACACCTGCGAGGACAAGTGCCGGCGGGCCGGCCTGGACGACGCGGTCGCCATCCGCGGCCTGAAGCGCTTCATGACCGAGCAGGAAGTCACCGTCCAGCTTCCCGAAGTCCGCGAGAACGAGGCCAACGCGCAGCGGAAGGTCGCCATCATCGGCGCCGGACCGGCGGGCCTGTCGTGTGCCTACTTCCTGGCCCGCCTCGGCTACCGGCCGAAGGTCTTCGAGGCGGCCCCGCGTCCCGGCGGCATGTTGGTGCAGGCCATTCCGGCCTACCGCCTGCCGCGCGAGGAGCTGGCCCGCGAGGTCCGCATGATCGAGCGGCTCGGCGTGGACATCGAGACCAACGCCCGCCTCGGCCGCGACTTCACGCTCCAGAACCTGCGCGACCAGGGCTATGAAGCGGTCTTCGTCGGCGTCGGCGCCCCGACCGGCACCAAGCTCGGCATCCCGGGCGAGGAGTCCGAGGGCGTCGTCGACGCGCTCCACTTCCTGCGCGAGTACAACATCCGCGGCTCGGTGCCCATCGGCAAGCGCGTGGTCGTCATCGGCGGCGGCAACGCCGCCATCGACGCGGCCCGCACCGCCATGCGGCTCGGGGCCGAATCCGTCAAGATCCTGTACCGCCGGACGCGGGCGGAGATGCCCGCCTACGCGGAGGAAGTGGACGAGGCCGAGCACGAAGGTGTGCAGATCGCCGTGCTGGTGGCGCCGCTCGAAATCGTGGTCCGCAACGGCCGCGTCAGCGGCATCAAGTGCCGCCACATGGTGCTGGGCGAGTTCGACCGCAGCGGCCGCCGCCGCCCGGTCAGCAGTTCCGAGGACGATTTCGTCGTGGAGGCCGACCAGGTCATCGCCGCCATCGGCCAGACGCTCAACACGAGTGAGCTGTTCGATGGGGCCGGCGTGAAACTCAACAAGGCGGGCTTCATCGCCGCCGACCCGGTCACCCGGCAAACCTCGGTCCCGTGGCTCTTTGCCGGCGGCGACGCGGTCGTCGGTCCGTGGTCGGTGGTCGGGGCGATCGCCGACGGCGAGAAGGCCGCGGTCGGCATCGACACGTTCTTCAACGGGAAGTCCGACGCGTTCTGGCGGGTCGAGCAGAAGTGCGACACGTTCTTCGACCCCGATGCCGACCCGGTCCAGTACCCGCGGGCGAAGATGCAACTGATCCCGGTGAACAAGCGGCGGAACAACTTCCAGGAGGTCGAGCTGCCGTGGTCCGAAGCCGTCGCCCGACGCGAGGCCAAGCGGTGCCTGCGCTGCGATTACCGCCAGCCGGCGGAGCAGAAGTGACCGGGCCTGACTGGCCGCCCGCAGCGTCGGACCGGAGCCTGCCCGCCGTGGCGGGCGGCCGGCGTCGGCGATGTGAAGGTTCTTGCGAAGGAAAAACGCCATGCCAAAACTGACGATTGACAACATCTCCGTGGAAGTGCCCAGCGGCACCAGTGTGCTGGAGGCCGCCCTGCAAGCCGGGGTCCACATCCCCACTTTGTGCTATCTCAAGAACGTGCAGGCCATTGGGGCCTGCCGCGTCTGTGTCGTCGAAATCGAAGGGGCGCGCACGCTCGTCGCCTCCTGCTCGCAGCCCGCGGTCGACGGCATGAAGGTCAAGACCAACTCCCGCCGCGTCCGCGAAGCCCGCCGCACGGTCGTCGAGCTGCTGCTGTCGGAGCACGACGGCGACTGCCAGACGTGCGACCGCAACGAGGATTGCGAGCTACAGGCGGTGGCCCGCGAGCTGGGCGTCCGGGAGGTCCACTTCCCCGGCGAGAAGGCCCAGCGCATCCGCGACGCCAGCACCCCCGCGCTCACCCGCGACACGGCCAAGTGCATCATGTGCCGCCGGTGCGTGACGGTGTGCGGGCAGACGCAGGGCGTGGCCGCCCTGGCCCCGCAGAACCGCGGCTTCGACACCGTGATCGGCCCGGCGTTCTGCCACGATCTGGTGGACGTGGTCTGTGTGCAGTGCGGCCAGTGTGCCGCGGTGTGCCCGGTCGGCGCGATCAGCGAAAAGGACCATATCGCCGCCGTCTGGGACGCCCTGGACGACCCGAGCAAGCACGTGGTCGTGCAGACCGCGCCGGCGATCCGCGCGGCCCTGGGCGAATGCTTCGCCTATCCGCCCGGCACGCTCGTGACGGGCAAGATGGCCGCCGCCCTGCGCCGCCTCGGGTTCGACGGCGTGTTCGACACGAACTTCGCCGCCGACCTGACGATCCTGGAAGAGGGCACCGAGCTGCTGATGCGCCTGAAGCAGGCGCTCGTGCCACGCAAGGGGAGTGCGGGCGTCTCGCCCGCCGGCGGCCACGGCCACGACCACCAGTTCGGCCCGCTGCCCATGTTCACGAGCTGTTCGCCGGGGTGGATCAAGTTCATGGAGCACTACTACCCCGACATGACGGCGAACCTGTCCACCTGCAAGAGCCCGCAGCAGATGTTCGGCGCCGTCGCCAAGACGTATTACGCCCAGAAGATCGGCAAGAAGCCCGAGGACATCTTCGTCGTCTCGGTCATGCCCTGCACCGCCAAGAAGTACGAGGCCGAGCGGCCGGAGATGAACAGCAGCGGCGTCCGCGACGTGGACGCCGTCCTGACCACCCGCGAGCTGGCCCGCATGATCAAGCAGGCCGGCATCCGCTTCGAGCAGCTTCCCGACGAAGAGATGGACGCCCCGCTCGGCCTGTCCACCGGCGCCGCGGACATCTTCGCCAACACCGGCGGCGTCATGGAAGCCGCCCTGCGGACGGCGTGGGAGATCGTCACCGGCAAGCCGCTGCCGTTCGAGAACCTGCACGTGAAGCCCATCGAGGGGCTGGAGGGCGTCAAGGAAGCGTCGGCCAAGATCACGGGCGCGTTGCCCGACTGGTCATTCCTCGAAGGCGCCGAGCTGAAGGTCGCCGTCGCCCACGGCCTGGGCAACGCCCGCCAGGTCATCGAACGTATCCGCCGCGGCGAGGCCAAGTACCACTTTGTCGAGATCATGACCTGCCCCGGTGGGTGCATCGGCGGCGGCGGGCAGCCGCGGCTGACCACCGACGAGCACCGCAAGGCCCGCATCGCGGCGATCTACCGCGAGGACGAAGGCAAGAAGCTGCGCAAATCGCACGAGAACCCGGCGATCAAGCAGCTTTACGACGAGTTCCTGGGCCAGCCGCTCGGCGAGAAGTCGCACCACCTGCTGCACACGCGGTACACGGAGCGCACGCGGGTCTGAATGAGCGTGCGCCTCGGTGCGGCAGACATCAGAACGCGAAGCGCCAGCGAGCGCCGACGGCGAGTGCGCTTGCCTGCGCTACGCGTTCTGATCGGTGCCGCGGATTGGCGCGCCGGGATACAGTGGCCGACGTTGATCGCGTGCTGAAAGCCGTGATTCGGTCACTGGAGACGAAACAGGCCGGGAACGAGAAGTAACCGGTGAACCCGCTAAATGGGTATTCACGGTCGTGCGACACGGGAGGGCGAGGCTCCTGCCGAG
>CAYWYJ010000130.1:0-10745 GCA_964462635.1 uncultured Planctomycetales bacterium | reverse complement strand
TCGATCGGTCGCCTCCGCCGGCTTCCGGCCCCTCGGCCGCGCCCGCCCTCATTATAGACCGCGCCGCGGCCCCCTCACGCCACGCTGACGAACTTGCGGATGCTCCGTTCCAGCTCGTCGCCGGTGTAGCGCCGGCGCAGGTCGAGCGGCAGGAACACGCCGTGCGAGTGCTCGCTGGCCAGCACGAATAGCCGACTCATGCGGAGATAGCCCATTTCCTGGGGCGTGTGCCCGACGATGAACCACTCCACCCCGAGTTGCTGCGCGAACAGCTCGACCGCTTCCGGGGTCTGAAACCGCCCCCACACCAGGGCATAGGCGGCCCCGCCCGGTTCGAGGTCCGCGGCCGCCGGGACCCGGTCGAACACCGACCAGTCGAAGTGGTCGGCGTAGAAGCCGTCGGGCAGGCTGTGGGCGAGGAAGATGCCATTGGCCAGCCGGGCCCCCAGCGGCAGCGACGCGATGTAATCGTTGACGGCCTCCAGCACCGTGGGAGCCCCGCGGCCGTAGCGCAGGCGCACGCCGCGCTCAAAATCCGCCAGCACGCACCGGCCGCCCTTCGTGATCTCGTGGTTGCGGAGCTGCGACAGCTCGTGATTGGACTGGAGGAAGAAGACGTTGTCGGGGAAGCGGCACTTCCAGGCGGCGGCGGCGACCAGCAGGTCGATCGAGGTGTCCACCCCGGTCGGCGGCTCGGGCTCCTGGTGAATCAGCTCGTGGAGCACCACGACGCGGGCGGGGCTGTGCTCCAGGTCGCAGAAGCGCTGGAGCTTCTCGAAGTTGCGCAGGTGGCCGTGCAGGTCGCCCGTCATGACGAGCTGCCCGGCCCGCCCGAACGTCAGCAACGAGCCGCGCCGGTTGGGGTCCTCACGGATGAGCTGGGCCGCGTCGTGCAACGTGCGGCCGTCGCGGTCGGCATCTGGGGTCGTCTTCACGCGCTTCTCGCACCCGCGGATGTCATGCCGACAGGTTCCCGGCCCGCGGGCCGTCTGTCAACGTGACCCCTCCGCCCCCTCGGTCTTCCGGGCCGCGCCGCGACCGTCCCCCCGGGCGAGCAGGTGCTGGACCATCTCCAGCCGCGACATCACCTCGCGCATGTCCCGCGGCCGGCGATTCCGCGACGTCTCGCAGCACTCCAGGATCAGCTTCGACAACGGCACGGGCACGCGCGGGTTGAGCTCGTGCGGCGGCTCGTTGCCGCGCTGCGATTCGAGGGTGATCCGCGTCGCCGCCGGCGGGGCCACCGTAATCAGCGTCTTGTACCACTTGCCCGTCAGCACCCAGTACATCGTCGCGCCCAGGTTGTACACGTCGGTCCGCTGGTCGATCGCCTGACGGTGGACCTGCTCGGGGGCGATGTAGTCCGGCGTGCCCTGGACCCGCTCCTTGATGTGCCCCAGCGGGCAGCTCTGGCCAAAGTCGATGATCTTCACGCCGCCGTCGCGCGTCAGCAGGATGTTGTTCGGCTTGATGTCCGCGTGGGCGAAGCCATAGCCGTGCAGCGCGTGCAGGCCCTCGGCCACCTTCAGGAAGATGGCCAGGACCGTCTCCAGGTTGTCCGGGCACTCGTCCTCCAGCCGCTCGCCGTCCACGTGTTCCATGACCAGGACCACTTCGCGAGTCCGAAACCACCGTCGCACGCGGATGATGTCGTACGAGCGCCGCAGGTAGGGGTGGTCGAGGTCGCGTGTGACGGCGTACTCGTTCTCGACCTGGGCGATGAAACGCTCGTCGCCCGGCGCGTGGTAGACGACGTGCTTGATGGTGACCTGTCGCCCGTTGTGGAGGTCGCGGGCCAGGCTGATGATCGCGCCGGCGCCGCGGCCGATGCGGGCCAGCACTTCATACCCCGGCAGGATGGGAATCGCACGTGTCGGCATCAGGTCCCGCGGCCATCACGAAGACGGGCGGCGTTCGCCCCGTCGCGGGGACGACCGACCGCCCGTTGCAGATCCGTCCCTCGCGGCACCCCGTTCAACGCGGTGCGCTCGGAATAAAACCCTTGAGTTCGAGGAATTCACGCAGATCGGCGGCCTGCCGGGCGGCCAACCCGCCGTCGGGGGCCGGCGCCTCCGCCAAGCGCACCGGGACCAGCCCGCGCCCGCTGGCCTCGCTCAACGTGCCGAGCACACCTTGCAGCGTCTGCTTCTGCGCGTCGGCCAGGCGCTCGGTGCTGGGGGCCTCGTCCGCGCCGATGACCACGACCTGCACGCGCGGGCCGCGCGGTTCCCACTGCGGACGCCCCGCCGGATCAATCAGGCAAACGCTGTCATCCCCTTGCGGGTCGACGCCCAGCGCGGTCACGTCGCTCCACGTCGGCGCGTAGACGATGCGCACGTCCTCGATCCGCAGTCCGCGCTCGGCCATCAGCAGCGTGCCGCCCGACCAATCCCGCTTGGCCGGAACCAAGTGCTCTTCCAGCCACAGCAACATCAGCAGGCCGAGCGTCATGGACGCGACCAGCGCGATGACGACGGAGGTGTTACGCTTGTCGGCGGTCATGAGCCTGTCCCTTGCTCCGACGTTCCGGCATCCCTGCCGGGGCGTACTTCTACCCCATCCCGCGCAGCGCTGCAACCGCTTCGCCCAGGCAATTCCACGGCGACGCCAGGTGCGCTGCCCTCAGTATACTATCGGCGTGTTCTTGCGCGTTGTGAACCTCGCCGGTTCTTGCCCGTGGACCGCCTGATCGGACGTGCCGCGGGTCGGTCAGGAGGGGGTTCAACGGCATGCACCTCCCGGCCGGTGCGGTCGGCACCCGCGAACTTCCAGGACCCCCGCGCGACCCGGCCGGGCGGCAATCGTCGGGGGGCCGGGAACACCCGCCTCGCGGGACCAGGCTTTCCCCGTCCCAGAACCGGCGTTCGGCTGCCGGCGACGGCCGCTAAACCGGCATTCGTGGACCGACCTGAATTCACTTGACCCGCGCGACGGCTCCGGCGCGCTGCTCCAGCCGGAGTCCGGGGCACATGAACCCTGCTATACTATGGCCGACCGGACGCAGCCGAGCCGGCCAGCGAGCCGCCGGGGCACCGCCCCCCGGGGACAGGGGCACGGCCGCCGCGGCGCGCGTCCTGGGCGTAAGTGGCTTCACAATAATGAATTACAACGCCACCCAACCTCGGGCCGACACGTATTTCCTCGAGACCTTCGGCTGCCAGATGAACGTCCTGGACAGCCAGCTCGTGGAGGGTCAGCTCCGCGCTCTTGGTCTGCGCCGCGTCGCCATGACCGCCCAGGCCGACGTGATCTTGTTCAACACGTGCAGCGTCCGCCAGCACGCCGAGGACAAGGTCCTCTCGCGCCTGGGCCGCCTCAAGCACCTCAAGCGGCGCCGGCCGGCGATCGTGATCGGGGTGATCGGCTGCATGGCCGAGCGACAACGTGAGGAGCTGCTCACGTCGGTGCCGCACTTAGACCTCATCTGCGGCCCGGGGGAGTTGCACCGCCTGCCGACCCTCCTGACCGAGGTCTGGACACAGCGCCGACAGGTCGCCGCCCTGGCGACGTCCAAGTCGCGGCGCACGGACGTCTTGGACCGCGCCGCCGAGCCCGATCCCCTGGAAGCCTTGGAGCAGCGCCGCTGGCAGCCGACTGACGGCGACACGTGCGCGCCGGTACCGGACCGCGAGGGATCCGGCGCCCGTGGTTCGGTGGTAGCGCCAGTCGCCGACGTGCTCCAGTCCTACGTCCGCGTGCAGCGCGGGTGCGACAAGTTCTGCACGTACTGCGTTGTGCCGTTCGTGCGCGGACCGGAACGCAGCCGGCCGCCGACGGCCATCGTGGAGGAATGCCGGCGGCTGGCGGAGCAGGGTTGCCGTGAGGTCACGCTGCTGGGGCAGACGGTCAACTCGTATGTCCACCCCGAAGATGGGCGGGCGGTCCGCTTTGCCGAGCTGCTCGAGCGGGTCCACGCGATCGAAACCCTGGACCGCATCCGTTTCGTGACCAGCTACCCGGCGGACTGGGACGAGGACATCTTCCGCGTCCTGCGCGACTACCCGCGGGTCTGCCCGTATCTGCACCTGCCGGCGCAGAGCGGCTCCGATCGCATCCTGAAGGCGATGAAGCGCGGCTACACGGCGGCCGAGTACCTGCGCGTGATCGACGCCGCCCGCCGGCATGTCCCCGACATCGGCTTGGCGGGCGACTTCATCGTCGGGTTCTGCGGTGAAACGGAGGCGGACCACCAGGCGACGATCGACCTGGTCCGCCGCGTTGAGTACCAGGGGTTGTTCATCTTCAAGTACTCGCCACGGCCGGGGACCGCCGCCGAGCGGAGTCAGGCCGACGATGTGCCGGCGGAGGTCAAGGCCCAGCGCAACAACGAATTGCTAGCGATTCAGGCCGAGATCGGGCTGCGCCACCGGCAACGGTTCGTCGACCAAACCGTGGAAGTGCTCGTCGAGGGCCCGAGCAAGACCGAGCGCGCGGAGTCGACCGACCGGCCGCACGCCGCGGCCGGCGCGCCAACGTCGGCCGAACGTCAGCTCACCGGCCGGACACCCACCGGCCTCATCACGGTGTTCGATGGGACGCCGGAGTTGATTGGGTCGATCGTCCGTGTGCGGGTGGAGAAGGCCTCCGCTCTGACGCTCTTCGGACGAGTAGAGACGGTCCCCCTAGCCGGCGGGACGCCGACGCTCCCCTTTGCATCGTGAACGACGCTCTGCCAACCCGTTGCCCGGTCTGCGGCGGGGAGTTGCCGGGGCAGCCGCTGCCGAATGCGTGTGCCGCTTGCGGGTTCGCGTACGACGCGGACACCCGCGTGTGGCAGACCCGCGAGACGTGGGCCCGGCTCGGACTGGTGTACGCGCTGGTCGGACTGGCCCTGGGGCTGTTCATCGCGGTGACGCAACGTATCGCCTTCGGGCAATCTCTCTCACCGACCTTGCCGCTGGTGGGAGTTCTGGTGGCGCCGGCCGTCGGGCTGCTTTTTCGCCGCCTCGTCGGCGGCCGCATCTCCGACCGCTTCGTCGCCCTGACCCCACCCGGCATCCTGGTTGGAACTCGGACGCGCCCCCTCCTCATTCCCTGGGGCGACTTCGCTCAACTGAGCGAGCGGCGCGGCGTACCACGAATCCGCCGGCGGGAGTCCGGCGAACTGGTGGCCATCGACGACATCTTCGCCGACGCCGACGCGCTGGCGGCGTTTCGGGCGGCGGTGACGGCGACGGCCCGGCGAAAACGCCAACCGCCGGCCCAATAACCTGCCCGCACCTGCGTCTTCTTCGGCAGGCGGCCATGTGTACCGCCCGGAACTTGCGGTCCGTCCACCGAAGGAGAACCCGATGCCAACAGGAATGACGCCGTGCCGCGGGAGGGCAAGCTCCCCGGCAAGCCGCGGTTTGTGGGCGACCATCGCGTTACTCGTGGGATTGGTCCCGAGCCTATGTGCGCAGGACGACGTTGACCCGCTTGCCGCTCTGGACGAGCTCATAATGCTGGATGAGAGTGGGCTGGGTGAGGCGTTCCTCGACCTTGATCCCCCGCCGCCCACGCCCCTGCGGACCGTCGCCAAAGGGGACCAGAGCTGCTGGCAGCACGACAACCCGGACTTCGCCGGGGCCACATTCGTGATCGGCGATCCCCACGCCTGGGGGGCCTTCTGGGAGCGGCACGCCGGGCCAAACGTCCCACCGCCGCCCATCGACTTCCGCCGCGATGTCGTGCTGGTGGCGCTCCAGGGGGTGCAGCCGACGGGGCGTGGACCGAACATCTCGCTGGTCGAGGTTCGCCCCGCCGGCCCCATCGTCGAGATGGTGGTCATTGACGACGCACGACCCGGGCCCGCCCCCGTGGTCAGCAATCCCTTCCACATTGTGGCGGTCGAGCGGGGAGCCCTGCCGCCCGACCGGTCCATCGGCTTCCTGCGCCTGCGACCATTGGCCGAAACCGGCGTCGTCACCGGGCACGTGCTGGCGGCCCCGCCCCAGGGGCAGCCGGAGGCGCTCCCCGGGGCCCACGTCGTCCTCGTCCGACAGGGAGCTGAGCCGCAGCACGCGGTCAGCGGCCTCGACGGCAGCTACTTCTTCGTGAACATCAAGCCCGGCGAGTACCTTATTCGGGCCGAGGCCCCCGGCTTCGAGACCCTCGAGCAGCCCATCGCGGTGCCCCCCAACGCGCGCGTGGACCGCGAACTGGGGCTGCGGCCGCTGCCGCCAGGACGAATCGAGGGGCGCGTCCTCGGCGTCGAGCCGCCTCAGACTCCGCTTCCCCTGCCCGACGCGCTCGTCCAGCTCTTCCGGCACGAGTTTGAGGTGGACCGGCGACGGACCGGCCCCGAGGGGGAGTTCGTTTTCGAGCGCGTGCTCCCCGGTCCCTACCGTCTGGTCGCCTCCCACGAAGGGTTCGAGCCGCAGGAGTTCCTGCTGGCGGTTGAACCCAACGGCGTTGTGCAGCACGTCTTCGTGCTGCGGCCGGCCCCGCCGCCGGGGGCCTTTGAGGGATTCGTGCTGGGCGCGTTGCCCGGCGGACGCAAGGTGCCACTGCCGGACGCCGCGGTGCGATTGATGGGGCCGCCGGGAGAGGTGGCCCGTGCCCACACCGACCTGCGGGGTCACTTCGAGATGCCGGTGGTGCCGCCGGGGCGGTTCCTGGCCATCGCGGAAAAGGAAGGGTGGCGTCCGGGCGAAGTGGAAGTCGAGATTCAGTCCGGCCAGGTGACGCGGCATACGTTCGTGCTGCGTCCGCCGATGGATCCCGGCGCGGTCGTCAACGAGGAGGAGGTTGAGCCGGAAGCCGGTGCCGCCAACCTACCGGAGTCTTGACAAGCTGGGCGGCGGTTGTTCACACGACGCCCGGCGGGTTACGATCGCGGCCGACATGGCCGCGCCCCGGGACGCCGAAAAGGCATTCAGGGTCATCTGACGCCAACCGGGAGGGCGGGCCTCCCGGCGAGCCGCAGTTCGGCAGTCCCGGCGAGCCGCGGCTCGGCAGGAGCCTCGCCCTCCCATGTCGGCCGACCGTGAATACCCATCTGGTGAACCGCTGCTGCTCGTAGCGAATCTGACCGTGTGCTTTGCGGCCCGCGGCCCCCGCCAATCCGGGCGGCCGCGGGCCTTTCGCGCGGTGGACGGCGTATCCCTCGAGATCGCCGCGGGCGAAACGCTGGCCCTCGTCGGTGAGAGCGGCAGCGGCAAATCCACGCTGGCCCGCGCGGTGCTGCGGCTCGTCCCGGCTGCCGCCGGCCGCGTTGTGTTCGACGAAACCGACGTTCTGACGGCCTCCGGGCGCCAATTGCGCGACCTGCGCCGCCGGATGCAGATCGTCTTCCAGGACCCCGCCGGCAGTCTCAACCCGCGTCTGCGCGTCGAGCTGATCGTCGGCGAGGCGCTGACGGTCCACGGGCTGGTGCGCTCGGCGGCGGAGCGGCGACGCCGTGTCGCGGCCTTACTCGAACGCGTCGGGCTGCGGCCTGCCGACATGGAACGCTACCCGCACGAGTTCTCCGGCGGCCAGCGCCAGCGCATCGGCATCGCCCGCGCGCTGGCGCTGGAGCCCCGGCTGGTCATTTGCGACGAACCCGTATCGGCCCTGGACGTGTCGGTACAAGCCCAAATCCTGAACCTGCTACTCGATCTTCAGCAAGAGCGGGGATTGAGCTACCTCTTCATCGCCCATGATCTGGCGGTGGTGCGGCACTTCAGCGACCGCGTCGCGGTCATGCAATCCGGCCGCCTCGTCGAACAAGCCCCCGTCGCTGAGCTGTTTGACCACCCGGGCCACCCCTACACGCGGGCCCTGCTGGCGGCGGTGCCGGAGATCGACGCCGCCGTCAAACCTGCATGACTTCCTTGGACTTCTCCGCGACGAGGGCGTCGATCTTCTTGCAGTAGTTGTCGGTCAGCTTCTGCGTCTCGGCCTCGCCGGTCTCAACCTCGTCCTCCGTCATCGTCTTGGCCTTCTTTTCGGCCTCCATCGCCTTGTTGCCGTCGCGGCGGGCATTGCGCACGCTGATCTTCTGCTGCTCGCCCAGTTCGCGGATGCGGGCGACGAGCTTCTGACGGCGCTCGGTGGACAGCGGCGGCACGGGCAGACGGACCATCTTGCCGTCGCTCTGCGGGTTGATGCCGATCTCACTCTTCTCGATCGCGCGTTGAATGTCCTTGAGCGTGCTGGGGTCGAACGGCTTGATGACGATGACGTTCCCCTCGGCCACGGCCAGATTCGCCAACTCCCGCAGCGTCATTGTCGAGCCGTACGACTCGACGTCCACGCGGAGCGTCTCCACGAGCCCCGTCGAAGCCCGGCCGGTGCGGACCGCCCGGAGTTCCTGCTTCAGGAACTCGACCGCCTTGTCCATTTCCTCTTCCGTTTGGAGCAGAATGTCATCCAAGGGCATCGGGGGGCCTCCTGCCGTCCACGAAGCGGAATACAGCAACGCTTCGCAGAATAGCCGTCCCGCCGCCCCCCCTCAAGGTGCCCGCCGCCCGACCCCGCGGGGCCCGGCCCGCAGCGGTCGCTGTGGCGGAGGGGCAACAACCGTTGCGCTAAAACCTCGCCCCTTACGAAACCGGCAATTGCCCGGTGCCGATAGAACTTGGAGACAGGACATCCGCGATTACCGCGGCGGGCAGGCCGGCAACCCGCGTCGTGCCCCCGGTCTGGATGGAGGTCGGGCTGTGCAGACGGTCTTGATCACCGGAGCCGAAGGGTTCGTGGGTTCGCATCTCGTGCCTCACCTTCGCCAAAACGGACGTGAAGTCGTCGCGGGCGTCCGTAACCGCGCACGGAAGCTGATCTACGAACGCCAGGGAGTTCACGCCCTCGTCTGCGACGTGACCGACGCCATCAACGTGGCCCGGGTGGTCGCCAGCGTCCGGCCCGACGGCGTCGTACACCTGGCCGGGATGGCCCGGCCCGCTGACGCCGCCGATGACCCCCTGCTCGCCTACCAGTCCATCGTGACGGCGTGGGCCAACGTGCTCGACGCAGTGCGCCGGACCGTGCCGCGAGCGCGGGTGCTGCTGGTGAGTGCGGCGGACGTCTATGGTCCGGCCGGCGAGGGCCCCGTGCGCGAGACGACACCGCCCCGGCCGGCGACGACGTTTGGCTCGTTCAAACACGCCGCGGAGACCGTCGCCGCCACGTTCTTCCGGGACTACCACCTGAACCTCACGGTGGCCCGGCCGTTCGCGTACACCGGAGCGGGCCAGCCCGCGGGCTTCTGCTTCGGCGCGGCGGCG
The DNA here is from genome assembly GCA_964462635.1 of uncultured Planctomycetales bacterium. GTDB lineage: Bacteria > Planctomycetota > Phycisphaerae > UBA1845 > Fen-1342 > JBFMAI01. The sequence continues at coordinate 1,557 of CAYWYJ010000130.1, read as the reverse complement.
CGGCAGTTGGCCGAGGGCGAGCCGAACGGCGGGCCCCCCGAACTCTGGCTGCCGGACCTCGACGGCCGGCGGGACGTGCTGCACGTGCAGGATGTCGTGACGGCCTACCAGCGATTGCTCGAAGACGGCCGGCCCAACGAAATCTACAACGTCTGCTCCGGCCGCGCCGTCGCGACTCGCGAGCTCGTCATGAGCATGGCCACGGAATGCGGCCGCTCCGTCGAGCTGCGCGAGTTGCCGGCCCAGGCCGCCAAGGCGCGCTGGGCGTCGGTCATCGGTGACAATACGAAGTTGCGCGAGGAGTTGGGATGGACCCCTCAGCGGACGGCCGTTCAAGCCGTCCGCGAGCTGCTGGCCGGGATGCGGGTCCGTGCGGAGTCAACCGCGTGATCGCCGACGGGACGGGGGGGACGCCGGCCCATGACGCGACTCCGCCGGACCCGCCCCCCGCCCTGGCCGTCCGGCTTCAGCGTGGTCGATTCGCACGGCGCCACATGATCCTCCCGTAGACGTACCCGGCAAGTGCCCACAGCGGCAGAAAACACAACTGGAACAGCAACTCCTTGCCGTAACCAAAGCGATCACGGAAGAAGTACGCCATCGTGACCGCGTAGAACACCCCTACGGGCAGACCCCACCCCAAGACACCTGAGCGCCAGACGTATCGCGTCCGGCCTGCGGGCCGATCGGGGTCCATCAGTACCACTCCACGATCACCCCTCTGGCAAAGCACGTAATTCCGCCAATGAAGCGCCCTGCCGAGCTTCGGCAACCCGTCCCCACCAGCTCAACGCGGCGGCCAGAGGCAATCTGGCGACCCCCCTCCCTTCCAGGTCGCCACGTCCGCCGCAGGCGAGACTCGCCGAGGCGAGGGCGACTCGCAGCCGCGAGGAGGGGTTGGGGGGAGGACCGCCTGTTGCAGCAGCAAGGGTCGGAGCAGAGCAGCATGTCGATATGGCGTGGTTGGGGGTGGGTCGCATTTCGCGGCAGCAACGGTGCTCTCGAGTCTCTGGCTTCTGCATACCCGGGGTTCGATGCAGTTTCCAGCGGGGAGGGCGAGCCTCCCGGCGAGCCGCGGGCGGGCCGTCCCGGCACGCGCGGGTTGGGCCTCCCGCGCCGCGGGCGCCGCGCACGGTCATTCAGTCGAGATACACGCGCACCACACCCGGCACAATCCACACCATCCCGCACACAATCTTGACCGCGCAGAGCAACTCCGGGACGCTTCCCGCCACCAGCGTGTACAGCATCAGGTCGACCAGCACGGCGACCACGGCGGCTGCGGTCACGAACGCGATGCCGGGCAGGCCGACGACCCCCAGGTGCCGGTTGGCCACCGTCCCCGCGATCCATCCGCCGACGCCCCAGCCGAGCAGAAACAGCACCGACGGCCCACCCCGGTAATGCACGCCCATCGCGCGCACCACACGCTCCGCGTCAAAGGACTCGCGGAGCGCGTAACTCCCCAGCGCGGACACGACCGCCATCGGCAAAGCCACGGCCGCCGCCGCGCACGCCCATCGCACCACCTGCGCCCTGTCCTCGGCGTCCATCCCT
>CAYWYJ010000129.1:0-10802 GCA_964462635.1 uncultured Planctomycetales bacterium | reverse complement strand
GCCAAGTTTGCTGCCACCGGTTGTTGGACCGGCGCGGGGCCGCTAACCTACCGCGTTCGCCGGGCCGGGGCGGCGGCGAGCGACCGTTTGGAGCGACGACCCATGCCCAAGAGCAAGAACGACGTGACCAGCCTCCAGCTTGCCCCGCAAGGCAAGAAGAAGATCCTCTGGGCCGACCGCGACATGCCGGTCCTGGCCCTCATCCGCGAGCGTTTCGCCCGGCAGAAGCCGCTCCGCGGCGTCCGCATGGGCTGCTGCATGCACGTCACGTCCGAGACGGCCAACCTCATGCGCACGCTCAAGGACGGCGGGGCCCAGGTCGCCCTGTGCGCATCGAACCCCCTGTCCACCCAGGACCCCGTCGCCGCCAGCCTGGTCAAGGACTTCGGCGTCGCGGTGTTCGCGCGGCGGGCCGAGAGCGTGAAGGTCTTCTACGATCACGTGAACGCGGTCATCGACATCAAGCCGCAGATCACGATGGACGACGGCGCCGACCTGGTGAACACCCTGCACACCAAGCGGCAGCGCGAAGCCGGCAACATCCTGGCCAGCATGGAAGAGACGACGACCGGCGTCATCCGGCTGCGGGCGATGGCGGCCGAGCGCATTCTCAAGTTCCCGGTGGTCGCGGTCAACGACGCCGACACCAAGCACCTGTTTGACAACCGCTACGGCACGGGGCAGAGCACCGTCGACGGGGTCGTGCGGGCGACCGACGTGCTACTGGCCGGCAAGCACGTCGTCGTCGTCGGGTACGGCTGGTGCGGCCGCGGCGTGGCGATGCGGGCCCGCGGGGCCGGGGCGATCGTGACCGTGACGGAGATCAACCCGCTCAAAGCGCTCGAAGCCGCGATGGACGGCTTCGATGTCCGCCCGATGGCCGAGGCGGCGACGATCGGCGAGGTGTTCATCACACTGACGGGCAACAAGCACGTGCTGCGGGCCGAGCACTTCCGCAAGATGCCGGACGGCGCGATCGTCTGCAACAGCGGTCACTTCGACGTGGAGATCGACATCCCGGCGCTGACCAGGATGTCCCGCCGGGTGGTGCGCGATGTCCGCCCGCTGGTGACCGAGTTCCAGTTGAACCGCAACAAGCGCATCTATCTGCTCGCCGACGGGCGGCTGGTCAACCTCGCCGCCGCCACCGGCCACCCGGCCAGCGTGATGGACATGAGCTTCGCCACGCAGGCCCTGACGGCGGAGTGGATCATCCGGCAACGACGCCGTCTGTCGGTGGCGGTCCATGAGGTGCCCAAGACGATCGAGGAGCAGGTGGCCAAGCTCAAGCTCCAGGCGATGAACATCCGGATTGACAAGCTGACGCCGGAGCAAAAGCGCTACTTGTCCAGTTCCGGCGAGGGCACCTGACGCCGCGCCGGAGGTTCAGTGACATGATCGCCCGATTCTCGCTTGTACTGGCCGTAGGCGGACTGCTTGGCACGAGCGCGGCGCAGCCGGCCGGCGACGCGCTGGACGAGACGCTGTCGCTGGTCGGCCTGAAGCGGACCGACCTCGGCTGGACCCCCAAGATGTGGTGGCCCCGCTGGCCCGACGTGCCGTACAAGCTGCGGGCGTTCGACGCCTTGTTCGCCGAGCCGCTCGACAACATCACCTACGCCCGGGCGCTCGCGCAAGCCGCGTGGGAGAAGCTGGATCCGGCGGAACTCAACAAGGGTACGACGGCGGGCGGGACCCGCACGCTGGGCGGCAGCCTGTTCCAGGCGGTGCAGCGGCTCGGCATCGACCCGAAGTTCGGCGGCTTTCGGGGCTACTCGGCCAACACGGTGGCGCCGGAGGTGCCGCTCGAACAGGCCATCCTTAAGATTTACGAGATCGCCGGGCGCGACACGCGCGGCTTCACGTTCGGCATGGAGCTGCCGTACCCGCGCGTCCGTGACCGACTGACCGAGGCGGCCAAGGCGCTGCCGGAGGGGCTCAGCCCGATTCTCGGCCAACTGGTGCTGGAGCTGATCGAGGCCCATCGCTGGGCCGAGCTGGCGTTCCGCAAGGTGGACGCCCGCGACCGGCAGGTCGTCGCCACGCGCTTCAACATCGGCGAGGAGATGATCGACGCGGTCGATTACTGCCCGGAGTTCGACGACGTGGCGAAGACTTGGGACGAGGCGTCGATGTGGTACGCGGCCCAGAAGGCCGTCGAGGCCCTGGACGTGGCCCGCCTGCGGCTCACTCAATGGACAAGTGAACACCCCGAGGCCGCCCTGGACGCATCCTTCGTGTGGGAAACGCCGTGGGGGCGGATCATTGTCTGCGGTGCTCGGACCGACAACCTCGAGCAGGACAACGCGGACCTGTTCCTGCTCGTCGACCTCGGCGGGGACGACGAGTACGACGTCCCCGTCGCCGCGTCGGACGCGACGCGCGTGCTCAGCGTCGCCCTCGACCTGGCCGGCGACGACGTCTACAACGGACATCGCGGGCCGGCGTTCGGTGCCGGGCTGGCGGGTGTCGGCATCCTGCTCGACGCGGGGGGGAACGACCACTACGAGGCCAATCGCTATGCCCAGGGGGTCGGCCAGTTCGGCTTCGGCCTGCTCGCCGACCTGGGCGGCGACGACCAGTACCAACTCGACCACAGCGGCCAGGGCTGCGGCTATTTCGGCATCGGGCTGCTGTTCGACGTGGCCGGCAACGACGAGTACTACATCGGCGCCGACGGGCAGGGGCTCGGCGGGGTCGCGGGCGTCGGCGTGCTGGCCGATCGCACCGGCAACGACAAGTACGTCGCCGAGCGCAAGCACAGTGTCACCGGCCGACCGTCATATCACTCACCGGACCTCGACGTCGCCGTTTCCAACGCCCAGGGCTGCGGCATGGGCCGCCGCGGCGACGGCAGCGACGGCCACTCCTGGGCCGGCGGCCTGGGCGCCCTGCTCGACGGCGACGGCGACGATGTCTACACCGCGGGCAACTGGGCGATGGGCACCGGCTACTGGTTCGGCATCGGCGTCCTGCACGACCGCGCCGGTAACGACGAGTACCACGGGGCCGTGTACTCGCAGGGCAGTGGGGCCCATTTCTGCATCGGCGTCTGCATCGACGAGGCCGGCAACGACCTGCACCTGGCGGAGGAGAACTCGACCTGCTCGCTCGCCTGGGCCCACGATTTCACGATCGCCATCCTGCTCGATGCCGCCGGCGACGACCGCTACCACGTTGAAGGCGTGGGGCTGTCGTACTCCATCAACCGCAGCATCTCGATGCTGCTCGACCTCGGCGGCGGCGACGCGTACGAGACCGACGCGGCCCGGCGGGAGCGCGAGAAGGCCGGTCTGCACCCCGGCTTCGCCATGAATGCCGAAACGTTCCGGGCCCGCGACGGCGTGTCCACGTACTTCGCGGACACCACGTCGTTGGGGCTGTTTCTGGATGTGGACGGCGAGGACAAGTACTGGGGCGACCTCGGCAACAACGCCCGCTGGCTCGATTCGCCGGACTCACCGAACTGGGCCGACCGCAATTTCAGCGTCGGCGTGGACCGGGCGGAGGGCCGGGTCGATTTCGCCCCGACCCCGGTCCGCCGGCCGTCGGGGCCCACGGCACCGAGCCAAGGCGCTTCCGCCCCGGACAACCGCCCGCCAACTCGGTGACGTACCGCGCGACCCGGGGGCCGGGCGGCACACCCGCGGCCGTATAATCCCAGTATGGGCGACTTCCAGATTGTCAGTCCGTTGCGGCCCGCCGGCGATCAGCCGCAGGCAATTGAGAAGCTGGTGGCGGAGTATCGCGCCGGGCGGCGGTTTCAGACGCTAATGGGCGTGACCGGCTCCGGCAAGACGTTCACGATGGCCCACGTCATCGCCCAGCTCGGGCTGCCGACGCTGGTCATTTCGCACAACAAGACGCTGGCGGCCCAGCTCTTCGAGGAGTTCCGCGAGCTGTTGCCGAACAACGCCGTCGAGTACTTCGTCAGCTACTACGACTACTACCAGCCCGAGGCGTACATCCCGCAGCGCGACATCTACATTGAGAAGGACGCCTCGCGGAACGACGACCTGGACCGGCTGCGGCTGGCGGCGACCAGCTCGGTCGTGTCCCGCCGGGACGTGGTGGTCGTGGCCAGCGTGTCGTGCATCTTCGGCCTGGGCAGCCCGGACGAGTACAAGGCCAGCGTCATCGACGTGCGCGTCGGGCAGACGTGGGACCGCGACGACCTGCTGCGGAAGCTGGTCCGGCTGCAATACGACCGCGACGACGTGGAGCCGAAACGCGGCACCTTCCGCGTCCGCGGCGACGTGATCGAGCTGTCGCCGGCGCACGAGGAGCACGCGGTCCGCATCGAGCTCTTCGGCGACACCGTGGAGCGCATCAGCCTGATTCACCCGCTGACGGGCGCGGTGCTCCAGGACCGCCGGCAGGTGTTCCTGTATCCGGCGGTGCACTACGTGCTGCCGGAGGAGAGCGTCGAGCGGGCGGTGCAGTCGATCCAGCAGGAACTGGATGAGCGGGTGATGCAACTGCGGCACGAGGGGAAGCTGCTGGAGGCACAGCGGCTGCTGGCCCGCACGAAGTACGACATGGAGATGCTGCTGGAGGTCGGGTATTGCAGCGGCATCGAGAACTACACGCGGCACCTCAACGGCACGCCGGCGGGGGCCAAGCCGTACACGCTGGTGGATTACTTTCCGCCGGATTTCCTGCTCATCATCGACGAATCGCACGCGACCATCCCGCAGATCGGGGCGATGTTCACGGGCGACCACAACCGCAAGGCAACGCTGGTGGAGCACGGGTTCCGGCTGCCGAGCTGCCTCGACAACCGCCCGATGCGGTTCGCCGAGTTCGAGGCCATGTGGCACCGGGTCCTGTTCACCAGCGCCACGCCGGGGCCGTATGAACTGGAAAAGTGCGGCGGCGAGGTCGTGGAGCAGATCATCCGGCCGACGGGGCTGGTCGATCCGACGATCGAGGTGAAGCCGGCCCGCGGGCAAGTGCCGGACCTGCTGGAGCAGTGCCAACAGCGGGCGGCGGCGGGGCAGCGGGTGCTCATCACGACGCTGACCAAACGGCTGGCGGAGGACCTGTCCGGGTACCTGCAACAGGCGGGGCTGCGCGGCCGCTACCTGCACAGCGAGATCGATACATTGGAGCGCGTGGAGATTCTGCGCGAGCTGCGGCTGGGCAATTTCGACGTGCTTGTCGGCGTCAACCTGCTGCGTGAGGGGCTCGACCTGCCCGAGGTGTCGCTGGTCGCCATTCTCGACGCGGACAAGGAGGGGTTCCTGCGCAGCGGGACTTCGTTGATCCAGACCATCGGCCGCTGCGCGCGGAACGTGGACGCCCACGTCATTCTGTACGCCGACAAGATCACCGCCGCCATGCGCCGCGCGATCGACGAGACCAACCGCCGCCGCGAGCTTCAGCTCCGCTACAACGCGGAGCACGGCATCACGCCGGACACCGTCCGCAAGGCGATTCGCACGACGTTGATGGGCGAGGTGGCGGCAGCGCGGCGGGTGCGGGAGGCGGTCCACGCGGCGGAGGGCGACCACGACCGCGAGGAGCTGATCCGCGAGCTGGAGCAGGAGATGTTCCAGGCGGCCGAGGAACTGGACTTCGAGCGGGCCGCGGCGCTGCGCGACCACATCAAGGAGCTGAAGGAGTCGCCGGAGTTGACCGTCTCGGCGGCCAAGGCCCGCCCCGCCTCGTCGTCAGCGCAGCGCGATTCGGGGACCTGGAAGCCAAGTCACCAGCATCGGCGCCCGGCCAAACGCAAGCGCTGACGCCGCACAGGCGTTGGCCGCGACGGGGCGGGCCTACCGCGTGGCCATGCGGGCACCCAAGGGTGCGGAGCGCTGACCGGGAGGACGAGCCTCCCGGCGAGCCGCGGCGCAGCCGCCCCGGCGCGCCGGGATCGCCCTCCCGCACCGCGTGAGCGCGAATACCCACTTGGAACCGCTATCAGAACCCACCACGCCAGTGGTGGGCCATTCGGCCCCGCACTGGCGTGCGGGGTTCGGATGGGCGTTCAGGGGAATGGCACGACGCGCAGGACGGCCCCGCCGCCGGCGATGTACAGCGTGCCGGCCGGCGTGAAGGCCACATCGGTGATCGGCGTGGGCAGTCCCGTCGCAAACGTCAGCGTCCGCACCGCCCCCGTTCGCTCCGCAGTCAGTTCCAGCCGAAACACACGGCCCGCATCGGCGACGCCGTAGAAGAGCTGAAGCCACGACGCGGTGCCGTACTTCGTGCCGGGGTTGAACGACGCGCCCACGATCTGCCGGTCGGTAACGGTCAGGGGATCAACGTAGGCGGGCGTGGCGGCGACGAAGAGGAGCTCGTCGGCCGTGTCCGCGATCCCAACCACCTCGGGCCAGCCGTAGTTGCGGCCCCGGATGATCCAGTTGACCTCGTGGGTCCCACCCTGGCTGCGCTCGACGACGAACGCCGACCTGCTCTCCGGGTCAATCGCGAGCCCGCGCGGGTCGCGGAAGCCCAGCGCGTACACCGGCGAATCGTCGTAAGCGTTGTCGTCCGGGATCGTGCCGTCTTCGTGGTAGCGCAGCACCTTGCCGTAGCGGTTGTCCGGGTCCTGGGCGGCGTCGGGGGTTTCCCCATCGCCCATCGCCACCCAGAGTGTTCGGTCGTTGGCAAACGCGATCCGTCCGCCGATGCGGTGCGTCCCGCCGGCGGTGATCGAGGCGACGAAGGTCTCCCCGCCGGCGGCCAGGTCGCCGTCGGCCTGGAAGTAAACGATGCGGTGGTCGACGACGGCCCGCGGGTCCGCGGCGGCCTCGCCGGTATCCGACCGCGTGTAGAAGACGTAAAGCCGCCCGTTGTCGGCGAACCGGGGGTGCAGTGCCAACCCCAGCAGCCCGCGGTCACCCGCGTAGTTGACCGGCACCGTGGCGAACGGCGTATCCAGTACGCGGCCGTCCTTCACGACGCGGATGCGGCCCGTGTTCTTCTCGGCGTAGAACACGCGCCCGTCATCGGTCGCCGCCAAAGCGGACACGACGGCGCTGCCCGCGGCCACGTATTCCGCCTGCCAGCCATCTGCCACGTTTAGCGGCGCCGGCAGGTTGTCCGTCGGCAGACAGCCGGACGACAACACGACCCCGCCCGCCATCAACGACCCAAGCCATCGGGCCAGCCAAGCTCGCGACATGCGCAACTCCCTGTGCATGGTGCAAACGTCGGCCCATCGTACCGGCGGGGCCGTGGAGCGTACAGCCCCCGTCGGGCTGCTTAGGAACCGGTCCGAAGCTGCTCGGAGAGCCGGGCCAGGCGCGCGGGGTCCGTGTCGGCCAGTACCTGATAGACGAGGAAGGCACGGACCGGCGGGGCAGACCGCAACAGGTCTTTTCGGCCGGCCCGCCCCTCATGCTGAAGCACGTCCTGCAGGACGGCGTGAAGCTCGCGCAGGGCCTGTCGGCGCGCCGGCGGGTACTGAGCAAACTGCCGTCCCAGGCGCAGGACCGCTGCCGTATCCCCCGTTTGCACAATGGTTTGGTAAGCGTGCACGCGGGCCAGCCGCGTCTCCCGGTCGAGGCGGAACCAGCGCTGCCACACGCCGTCGGCGGGCGATGGCGGCTTCGGACGACCCTGCGCGCAGACAAGGCCGTTGGCGGCCGCCAGCAGCGCCACGCCCACCCACAGGATGAGGGTCAACCGACGCATCACTTCGGTTCAACGTTGCGGTCTGTTATCAACTTGGCGAGCGCCTGCACCGTCTCGAGCTGGTCGACGACCCACGGGTCTTGCTCCAGCGCCTCCAGGACCGTGAGGTTGGCGACGACTTGGTCCTGGAGAGCGGCAGAGATGCCCAACTCCGCGGCCAGTTCCCGGGGACCGGGCGGGCGACGCAGCAGTTGCCCGGCAAGTAGCGCCGCCAAGCCCACCACAAGCACGCCCGCCGCCAAGACCAGGCCCAACTCCCGCCGGCGACGGGCCGCCGCCGCCGACTTGAACTGCGGCACGCGATCCAGCACCCGCTGAGCGTCCGGCCCCGTCGGCGGCTCCGGCACCGCGTCCAGGTCGAGGACGCGAAGCATCGCCCGCTCGTCCGCCAACAGCCGTTCGCAACGGCCGCAGTCCCGTAGGTGCGCATTCCAGTGCCGTTCTTCGTCCGGGGCAAGCTGGTTGCGCAGCAGAAGGTGGGCCCGTTCGACCGTGAGGTGGTCCATGCCGGGGCGTCTCCGACGTGCAGCGCGGCCCCCGGTGCGTCGTTCGGCCTCGGGGCGGCGGACGAACCGTGCGGTCGCCGGCCGCGGGGCCGGCGCTGCGTGGCCCGGTCGCGGAAGCACTCGCGGGCCGGGGTCGTTTACTCAAATGCGCGGAGTTCGCGGCGCAGCGTCGTGCGAGCGCGGTTCAACAGGCACCGGACCGCCTCGACGGTCACGCCGAGCACCGCGGCGACCTGCTCGTAGGTGAACTCCTCGTACTGGTACAACGTCAACGCGACACGCTGGTTGATCGGCAAGTTCAGGATCGCCTGGGACACGTGCCGTCGGAGTTCATCCTGGCTCAGGCGCCGTTCCGGCCCGGGGTCTTTGGGGTCGGTCACTTCGAGCGGACGATCGACCGGCGACGCCTGCGTGCGCCGACGACTTGCTTGCTTCAGGTAGTTCAGGGCGGTGTTGGTGGCGATGCGGTAGAGCCACGTCGACACTTTGGCGGTGGGGCGGAACTGGTCGGCGTGGCTGAGCGCCTGCGAGAACACTTCCTGGCTCAGGTCCTCGACCACGTTGGGATCGCGGACCAGCCGCGCAAGATACCGGGCAATCTGCTGCCCATTACGCTGGATCAGCAGGGCGCCCGCCTCGCGGCTGCCAGCCGCCATCTGCAACATGAGTTGCGTGTCGAAGTCGGCCAGCGGCCCCTGCGACGGGGGCGCAGCGCGGACGAAGCCTGGGGACGGTTTCGCTCCCGTTTGCCTGGTCGACCTGTCGCTGCCCGTCCCCGCCATGGGGAACCCATCCACTCAGACGCACTCATCCCGATCGCGCCTATATTCTATGGGAAGTGCTCCGGCCAGGCAACGCCATCTTGCCAGCCAACGCGGCGAACGGGAGCGCGCACGGACCGTCATGTGGAACCCAGGCTGGGCTTGTCCAGCCAAGGCCGTTTTGAGATTATGCACATAGGCAGTTCGCCGCCGATGTCTCGTGGCGGGTGAAGGTAGGGAGGTGAGAGAAGTGAGCCAGCGATATCGATACTGCGCAGAGTGGACCAAGCGCGGGGCGGTGGCCCTGGTGATCATTTTGGCAGCGCGGTTGGCGTGGGCCGGGGGCACAGCAGAGAACGTGCTGCTGATTATCGACCCTGCCGACAAGGACTCGATGTACATGGGCAACTACTACCGCCACGCCCGCGGCATTCCGGACACTAATATCCTTTATATGGCCCCGGGGGCGGCTAGTTACAGCACGTTTGCCGACTACAACCTGGACGCGCTGTTCGGCACGCTGGCGAACGCGGCGTTGGAGGACCACATCGACTACATCGTCGTCCTTCCCGGCGCGCCGTTTTATATCAACGCTACCAACCTGGTGCAGGACCAGTGCTCACCCGTGCGGCGGTTTTCGATCTCGGCGGCCTACACGATGGCCTTCATCGCCGACGAGATCCTGACCGGCACCCTGTGGTCCACCAACATGAACCGCTACTACGGGTATACGGACCAGGCCCGGGCGTTTGATTCGTCCGTCGCGTGGCTGTACGGCGACCCGAGCAGCGACCCGTTCGCGCGGCGGTATTTCATCGGGGCCATGCTGGGCTACTCGGGCGAGCGCGGCAACACGGTCGCCGAGACGATCGCCATGATCGATCGGGCGGTCGCGGCGGATGGAACCCGCCCGGCCGGGACGTTCTACTTCATGAAGACCACCGACGAGCTGCGCAGCGGCCCGCGCGACCCGTACTTTCCGGCGGCCGTGAACGCGATCATCGCGCTGGGCGGGCAGGCCGAGCAACTGTTGGCGGTCTTGCCGGAGGGGCGGCACGACTGCCTGGGGATCATGACCGGCTGGGCGGCGCCGAACATCGACGGGGCCAACATGACGATCCGCCCCGGGGCGATCGGCGACCACCTGACGAGCTGGGCCGCCACGTTCGACAATGCCGCGCAGACGAAGGTCTCGCGTTGGATTGTGAAGGGGGCCGCCGGCTCGTGGGGCACGGTCGAGGAGCCGTGCAACTACCCGGGCAAGTTCCCGCACGCCCGCGCGCACGTCTACTACTTCCAGGGGCTCTCGTTGGGCGAGGCCCTGTTCCGCAGTGTCGCGTATACGCCGTTCCAGGGGTTGCTCTACGGCGACCCGCTGACGCGGCCGTTTGCACATCTGCCGGCCGTCCAGGTGCCCGACGCGCCGACCGGTCCGGTCGCGGGGAACGTCACCCTGACGCCCATCGCTACCACGACGCACCCCACGGCCCAGATCGCGGGGTTCGACCTGCTGATCGACGGCGTGCTCCACAGCTCGGTCTTGCCCGGGCAGAAGTTCAACGTGAACACGCGGGGGCTCCCCGACGGCCGGCACGATGTGCGCGTGCTGGCGTGTGACAACACGCTCGTGCGCTCGACCGGCCGGTGGATCGGCGTGCTCGATGTCCAGAACCGGGGCCAGTCGGTCTCGCTGACCGCCGCCCCCCTCAGCGGCAACTGGGCCACGCCGTTCAATTTCGACATCGTGACGGGCGGCGGCGTCCCGCGCGAGATTCGGCTCGTGCAGAACGGGCGTGTGCTCGCGGCGGCACCGGGTGGGTCGGGGCGGCTGACGGTCTACGGACTGATACTAATTTGACGACAACCGTATAGTATTGAGCCAATCGAAGCACGT
>CAYWYJ010000128.1:0-10824 GCA_964462635.1 uncultured Planctomycetales bacterium | reverse complement strand
CCGCGACCCGGTCGATGGCGTGACGACTCTCGCACTCCAGGGAGGTCGCCGTGTCCCGCAGTTCCGCCGTGAAGTGCCGCCGATGTTGCAGGCAGTTGATGCCGATGCCGATGACCACGCCGACTCTCGCGCCCGTCTCCGCCAGCACGCCGCCCAGCTTGCGCCCGCCGAGGTACACGTCGTTGGGCCAACGCACCGCCGGCGAGCAGTCCGTGGTGGTCTCGACCGCCTCGCACGCGCCCACCGTGCCCAACAGGGCAGCGTGCCGCAGCATTGGCGAATCCGGCGGCTCCAGCAAGAGCACGCTGAGCAGGACCGACGAGCCGCGCGGTGCAAGCCAGCGGCGGCCGAGGCGTCCGCGGCCGGCGGTTTGGCTCTCGGCCCACGCCACAGCCCCGTCGCCGGCCTCCACCGCACGCTCCAGGAGGAACGTGTTGGTGCTCGGAAGGCTGGCGTGGAGGTAGACCCGCCGGCCCAGGCGTTGCAGCCGGGCCGGGAGCAAGTCTTCCGTCGTCAACGGGCGATGCGACACCGTCATCGCAGCGGAGTCTACCCGAGGGTGGGGCCGTGCGGCGAATCGGTGGCGGCCGGGCGGTACAGCGGCTCGATCCGTTCGTAACTCGTTCGCAACCGCTCCGCGAGCGCTCGATACCGCCGCGTGCGCGCGGCCACGGGTCGCAGAATCCGAGCGCTGCGCGTGGCCGCGCAGCTCGCCGTGGGCACGTCCTTGAACGCCCCGGCGCCGACCGCGGCCAGCAGCGCCGCGCCCAAGGCCGACCCTTCCTCCGACCGCATCACCGCGCAACGCACGCCGTAAACGTCGGCCTGAAGCTGTCGCCACCACGGGTCGCGAGCGCCGCCGCCGGCGAGACGCACCTCGCGGATGGGTACGCCGAGGTCGCGCATGAGCCCGAGCTGGCGGGCGATGTTCAGGGTGATGCCGACGAGAACGGCGCGGACCAGCGTCCCGCGGCGGTGGTCCCGTGCCAGGCCCAGCAGGGCCCCGCGAGCGTGCGGGTGCGGATAGGGGCAACGCTCGCCCGTCAGGTAGGGGTGAAACACCAACTCGTCCGCGTCGTCCGCCGCGGCCGCGTCGCGGATCATCGTTGCGTACAGGGCATCGCGCGCGGCGTCCGTGCGGGCCGCCTTCAGCCGGTCCGCGTAGAACACCTCGCGGGCCCATTGCAGGCTCCCGCCCGCCGACAACATGCAGCCGAACACACACCACGCCCCCGGCACCGCGTGGCAGAATGACTGGAGCAGCCCGGCGTCGTTCGGCACCGGTCGGTCGCTGTGCGCGAAGACCACGCCGCTGGTCCCGATCGTCGCCGACACGATCCCCGGCCGGACGACGCCCGTGCCGACGGCGGCGGCGGCCTGATCGCCGGCCCCGGCCACGACCGGCAGCCCCGGACGCAGCCCCAGCGCCCGCGCCGCGTCGCGCGTCAGCTCGCCGATCACGCTGGACGACTCGGTGACCGGCGGGAACAGCTCGGGGTTCAGGTCGAGCCGTTCCATCAGCGTGGTCGACCAGCAGCGGTTCCCAATATCCAGCAGCAGCGTGCCGGAGGCATCCGAGACATCGGTGTGCCGCACGCCGGTCAGCCGGTAGTTCAGGTAGTCCTTCGGCAGCAGCACGGTGGCGACGCGGCGGAACAGCCGCGGGCGGTGGCGCCGCAGCCAGAGGACCTTCGGGGCCTGGTAGCCGGTCAGGGCCACGTTGCGCACCAGTCGGATCACCTCGTCCCGGCCACCGGCGCGGCGCTCGATCTCCGCGCACTCGGCGGCGGTGCGTTGATCGTTCCACAGCAGGGCGTTGCACAGCACGCGGCCGTGGGCGTCCAGAAAGACGCTGCCGTGCATCTGGCCCGACACCCCGAGCGCGGCGACGCGCTCTTGGTGGGCCGATCGGCCCCGCCACAGGCGTCGGACGGCGGCGCAGGCCGACGTCCACCAATCCTGCGGGCGCTGCTCCGACCAGCCGGGTCGCGGAAACAGGCTGGGGTGGCCGGCGGAGGCGCTCGCCCGCACGCGCCCGGCCTCGTCGAACAGCAGGGCCTTGGTCCCGCTGGTGCCTACATCAATCCCGAGAAACTGCCTGACCATCACCGGCCCACCTGTGTCATCAAGTCAACAGATGGAAGATCACCACAGAGGCACAGAGACACAGAGAAGAGAAACGTATTTGGAGCGCCTATCAGAACCCCGCACGCCAGTGCGGGGCCGGCCGTCCCGCCACTCGCGTGGCGGGTTCTATTGTTCTTCTGGTCGTCGAACGTGTTGCTGACAAGCGCGCCCACATTCCCTCACGCCGGCCTTCTCACATCCTCTCTGTGCCTTTGTGCCTCTGTGGTGAATCTGTTGACTTCGCTCCGACGGAACGGGCCGTCGAACGCTGTCGCCGGGCCGACCGGCGCGGCGGCGGGCGCACCAGGCCCGCCCGCGGCTCCAGCGCCAGGTCCGCGATGCGCCCACGCCGAAAGTGCTGGTAGCCGAGGGCCGCGACCATGGCCGCGTTGTCCGTGCAATAGACCAGCGGCGTCAGGTGGAGCTGGAGGCCGGCCGCCGCACACGCCGTCTGGAGCGCCGTCCGCAAGGCCGAGTTGGCCGCCACGCCCCCGCCGACCACGACGTTGGCCACCCCCGCATGTCGGGCCGCCGCCACCGTCTTGCTCACCAGTGTCTCAACCAGCGCGGCCTGGAAGCTCGCTGCCACATCGGCCACTTGACGTTCGCTCAGGTGGGCCGTGGAACCGTACTTGCGGCCGACGCCGAAGACGTGATACAGCACCGCGGTCTTCAACCCGCTGAACGAGAAGTCGAAGTGCGCGCGACGCAGTCCCGGACGCGGAAAGCGCACCGCCCGCGGGTTGCCCCCCCGCGCCACGCGGTCGATCACCGGCCCGCCGGGATATCCCAACCCGAGCATCGCGGCCACCTTGTCGAACGCCTCACCCGCCGCGTCGTCCACCGTCTGCCCCAGGAGCCCGATGTCCAGAAAGTCGCGGACCAGGTACAGCGACGTGTGTCCGCCGCTGACCACCAGCGCGACGGCGGGCCAGGGCGGCGGATCGGTGGCCAAAGCGGCGCTGGTGGCGTGCGCTTCGATGTGGTCCACCGCGACCAGCGGCAACCCGCGCGCCAGCGCCAACGTCTTCGCCGCCGTCACGCCGATCAGGAGCGACCCTACCAGCCCCGGCCCCACGGTAACGGCGACGGCGTCCAGGTCACGATACGTCATCCCCGCGGCGGCCAGCGTCTCCTCGATGATCGGCACGATCCGCTCGATGTGGGCGCGGGCCGCGATCTCCGGCACGATCCCGCCATACCGCGCGTGCAGATCGACCTGCGAACTCACCACGCTGGCGCGCACGTCGCGGCCATCGACGACGACGGCGGCCGACGTCTCGTCGCACGACGTCTCCAGGCCGAGGATCACCGTGGGGCGCATGGCGTCAGGTTAACCGCCGCCCCGCCGGAAGCCCAGCACCAGCCGGTTCGACAGCGGCTCAGTTGACGACCGGCTGCCAGCTTCCGCGGACGATGGTCATGGTGGGAGGGGGAATCGTCGCCCCGGCGGTGTACAGCGCCTGCACGTTCGTGCTGTTCAACGCCGTCCCGAACACGGCCACCTCGTCGATCCGGCCGCGGAAGGGCCATTCCCACGGCGTGACGGTCAGGTCGCCGCTGATGATGGTGCTGACCCCGATGGCGATGGGCTCGTAGTTTCCGGCCCCGCCCGAGCTGGTGCCCAGGCCGCCGTTGTAGCTGTCCGAACCCACCAAGCTGCCGTTGACGTACAGCCGGAACCCCGACGTGCCGAAGGTCACCGCGACGTGGGTCCATTGCCGGGCCGTGATGACGCCGGACTCCAGGTAGTAACTGTCCCACGTGCTCTGGAGGCGGGCCATGACCCGCTGCGTCGAGTTGATCCAGATCGCCAGGTGCCCGCCGGTGTCGAAACCAAGCGACTCCTTCGTCAACAAACCCTGCTCGTACGCCACACTGTCGGCCCAGAACCAGAACTGCACCGTCCCGTTGTTGAGCAGGAAGGCGGACGAGTGCGGGATTTCGATGAAGTCGTTCGTGCCGTCGAACTCGGCCGCGGTGTCGCACCGGTAGGGTACCACCACGCCCAACGCCACGCCGCTGCGATACGTCCCCGGGTAGCTGCCTTTCTGATCGACGGCCGTCGTGGCCCCCGCGCCCTCGCCCAGACGCCAGTACGCCAACGGACTGCGGGACATGACGGCGTTGTACAAGGGGTCCGTACCGGCGGCGGCGGCTTCCAGTGTGACGCGCAGCATCTGGCACGCCGCTCCCTGGTAGCCGTAGCCAGTCAGGACCAGCGGGTCGCACACGCCGCGCGTCAGGTCGCCATCCGCGGGATCGGCGGCGTACAGGCTGAACGTGCCGCCGCCCAGCGGGGCGTTGTTGTACCAATAGCCGTCGGTCAGGTTACTTCGCCAATTGGTGTTGTCGGCGATCTTCAACATCCCCAGTTCCAGGGCCGCCAGCGCGAGATGGCGCGCGGCGACGAGGTCCTGCTCGCCGCCGGCGACGCGCTGCTGACTGCGCACGGCCAGAATCGCCGAGATGCCCGTGAGCGCGACCAGCGTCGCCGTGCCCAGCACCGCGACGTAGACGCTCCCGCCGCGGTGGACGCGGGGGCGTGGAGACGTGGGAAGGTGGGAACGTGGGAACGTGGGAACGCGGGAAGGCGGGCACGTGGTAGCGGCCGAACGCCGGCACACGGCGTTCTTCCTGTTCCCCGTTCCGTGTACCCTGTTCCCTGTTCCCCGTTCCCCGTTCCCTGCTCCCCGTTCCCTGTTCCCCGTTCCCTGTTCCCTGTTCATGGCGTCGCTCCCAGGGCCGTGGCCGGTGAGACCCAGGCCGTCGTGCGGATGGCGACCAGCGTGGCCACGTCGAGGCCGTCCTTCCGCACCGTCACCGTGATCAGTTTTGCTCCGGACGGGCTGCCCACCGTTGCACTCGGGTTGGCCGGGTCCACCCACACCACCGTCACCGCCCGCTGGTACCCCGTCGCCCAGGCGATGGGCGTCCCGTTCTTGTACTGTGGCGGACTGGCCTGCCAGCCGTGATAGTCGTCCACGTCGTCGTACAGGCTGCGGTTGCCGGTGACCACCTCATCGCTGCCCGGCCCGATGCCGGAGCTCGGACCGTAGGCCGAATCGGCGTACGCCTGTTGGAGAATCTCGGCCATGAGGTCCTGGGCCAGCAACATGCCGACGCTGCGGTCGTTGAGCTTCCGCAGCCCCAGGCGGGCGGCCCCCACGGCCTGCAAGGCGGACGTCAACATGACGGCGACGATGACCGTGCTGATCACCACCTCAATGAGAGTGACGGATCGGGAAAGGAAGCAGGAAAAAGGCGAAATGAAAAAAGGAGCAAGGCGGCACCCGTCGGGCCCCTTTTTCATTTTTCCTTTTTCATTCTTCACTTTGTCCGTTCCTCACGGCAGCACCGGCGTATTGAAGACCTGTGCGGACGTCTCCACCCGCGTCGCCTCATCCGAACCCACCCGCAACGTCACGCGCGCCCGCGTCAAGTACTGCGTGACAATCACCTCCGGCGGGCCCGGGGTGGTGACGGTCCCGTACACGTAGAACAAGAGCGACTCCCCGGCATCAATTGACCAGCCGGCCCCCTGGTTCGTGGACTCCATCAGCGCCAGGTTCACCGCGCCGGCGTTCCGATCGCGATAACGCAGCTTGCACGACTCCCCGTTGGCCACGTGGCGGATGATCAGACAGACGGCATCGGCCGGCGCCAGGACCGCCGCCGTGGCGAACTCGATCGAGTGCCACACATACGAGGAGGGCAATGCCGCCTCGGGCAGCGTGGCGCTCGCCAGGACCGTGCTCTCCGGCTGCCAGTCCGCCCGCGCCTTACGCACCTCGACGCTGTTGACGCCGTCGGTCGGGCCTTCACTGGCGGCCATGAACACCACGCGCGTGATTTTCCACGTGATGGTGTCCGCGGGCAGGGTGGGTCGGAAGTACTCGCCCGCCCAGCGGCCGTACTTCACTTTGAAGTTGTTGAGGTCGCTCGAAGCGTTGTAGCTGCGCAGCTCCGTTTCGCCGGACTCATTCTGCGTCGCGTCTCCGGTCGTTGTAACCGACACGGTCTCGTAGTCAAGTTGCAGCAGTCCGACGTTGTCCAGAATGGCCGCCGCCGTGTTGCCGTTGTACTGACGGTACAGCGGGTCGCCCGCCGTTCCGGACCACGCATAGCGAATGGTCTCCGGACCGGCGTCACCGTTGCGGTCCGGCACCTGGAGCTCTATCGCCCGCGTCGACCGCGACAGGACCGCGATCGCACAGGACAGGTCCGCCGCCACCTGCTGCCCCACCTGGGATGCCGCCGTTACGTTCTCCAGCACCCCCCGGTTCTCCGGCAAGGCCCGCGTCGCCAGCACGACCGCCGACGCCAGTCCCCCCATCAGGATCGTCGCCGCGGCCATGCTGACGACCAGTTCGACCAGCGTCGCACCGGGCCGGCAGGCACGGCCGCGTATCCGAACCCCGCACGCCAGTGCGGGACCACGGTCACGCCAACGAAAAAGGAAAAAGGAAAAAGGAAAAAAGGGCCGCCGCCGCGCCAGTGCCCTTTTTCCATCTTGCATTTTCCATTTCTCCTTGTCTCAACGCTCCCGGTTTCCCGCCACCCTCCGCCATGACCTATCCCGACGTCATCACCGGCGTCCCGCCGCTGTCCGTCACGGTGGCCTTGCCGGAATCCGGGTCCACACTGATCGTCATGGTGTGCCCACCCCCTTGCAGGACCGCGCTGCCGCCGCTGTCCGGCGTGCCATACCCGTCGAAAATCAGGTTGGCGTCGCCGCCGAAGTTGGCACTACCCAGGGTCACCTCATACGGCTCGCGGCTGAGGTAGACGGTGTACGTTTCGGACTTCCGGTCCGGGCTGGTCACGCCCACGAGCCGGTAGCTGGACGTACCGACGTTGAACTGGACCGTCTTGGCCGCACTGGTCAGCCGGGCCTGCGCCTGGGCCAGCCGGAGATCACTGACGATGCGATTGGCGGCGGCGACGGCGCGCTGCCGCGCCAGCGTGTTGGCCATGCGCGGAATCGCCACGCTGGCCATGATGCCCACGATGCAGACGACGAGCACAAGCTCGATGAGCGTGAATGCTTGGGCGGACAGTAGGGGCAGGGAACGGGGAACAGGGAACCGGGAACAGGGAACAGAGAGCAGAGAGCGGGAGGCGCCGTGCGCGGAACGCACGACGGTCGCCGCCGGCGTCGGCCCGTGCGCCTTCTTCATTGTGCATTCTTCCTCTTGCATTGCCGCGCTCGACGCGTCGGGGCCCTGCGAGATACGATGACAGCGGCGCGGAGCGCGCTGCCCCGGAACCGCTCCCGGCCGCCGCTCCACTACCGGGCTCCCGACCACTCTGCTCGTGAATCATCGTCCCGCTCGCCACGCGGCTTCGGTTGCCGTCCTCGGGCCACGAGGCCAAGCCTGCGCGTCGGCGCGGCTGACACGCGGTCCAGGCCGGTTTTCTTGAACCCGCCGATAACCCGGCACCGATTTACGCCTATGGCAGCTTGGCACCTGCGGTGGGTGCCTCGCCGAGGCTGCGCCGCGCCAACTCCGGCCACACGGAGTCGGGCTGACCGTGACCGCCACCGCGGCAGGAACATGAGCCGTCCATGACAAACCACCCCATGCACCGTACCGGCCGGGAGCCGGCCGCGACTGCCGTAGCGGCTCGCCGTCCTGACCGCACCCGCGCCGTCGTGCTTCTCGTGGGCCTCCTTGGTGCGTCGGCGGCAACGGGCCAGCCGGCGCCCAGCGCTCCCGACGTGCTGGACATTCTCAAACGCGTGGTGGTCGGTCCGGCGCCGGGCGGCGCGCAGCCCGGCGGCACGCGGCCCGACGGCGCGGAACCCGCAACGCCGGACGAAGCAGCCGGCGCGTGGGCCGGCGAACCCGCCGCCGCTCCCGCCGAACAGCAAGTGATTGTGCGGGATTCCGGGCTGCTGGACCTGCACGTGCGCGACCTCGACATCGGCACCGTGCTCGAGATGCTCAGCTACGAGGCCAAGGCGAACATCGTGGCCAGCACCAGCGTCACGGGGCGCGTGTCGGCCAACCTGTACGCCGTGTCGCTCGAAGACGCGCTGACGGCCATCCTGACCCCCAGCAAGTTCACGTTCGCCATGCGCGGGGGAACGGTGTTCGTCGGGCGGGACGAGGACCTCGCCACCCTGTTCCCCCCGCCGGCGACGCGGGTCTTCACCCTGCGCTACATCCGGCCCGCTGAGGCGGCGGCCGCCCTGAAGGCCGTGCTCGGCCCGGAGGCCAACATCGTCGAGGGCGGGGGGGACGCCGCGGTCGGCGCGCGCTCGGCGGCCGGCGCGACGATGAGCTCCGCCGGCGTGGACTACCTCGTCGTGACGGCGCGACCCGACCGGTTGGCCGCTGCCGAGGAACTGCTGAAGCAGATCGACCAGCGCCCCAAACAGGTCCTGATCGAGGCCACGGTGCTGCGGGCCACACTGAACGAGAGCAACGCCTTCGGCATCGACTTCACGATGCTTGGGGGCGTCGATTTCCAGAACGTCGGCGGTCAAAGCGCCGCGTCGGCCGATCTCCGGCTGGGCGCCCTGCCGGCCGCCGACCTCCAAAGCACGACCTTCAACGTGAACACGGAGTTCGCCGGCAACGTGACCGGCGGCGGGTTCACGTTTGGGCTGATTAAGGACAGTATCGCGGGGTTCATCCGCGCGCTGGAAGAGATCACCGATGTCGTCGTCGTCGCCAACCCGAAGATCGTCGCGCTGAACAAGCAGGAGGCCGAGGTCATCGTCGGCCGCCGCGACGGCTACCTCACCACCACCGTCACCGAGACCGCCGCCGTCCAGACGGTCGAGTTCCTGGAGACCGGCACGCAGATCAAGTTCCGCCCGCTGATCAACGAGGATGGCAGCGTGCGGCTGGCGGTCCACCCGAAGGACAGCAACGGCGGCCTGTCGGCGGCGAACCTGCCCTTCGAGGAAACGACCGAAGCCCACGCGGACATCCTGGTCAAGGACGGCCACACGGTGCTGATCGGCGGCCTGTTCCGCGAGCGCACCGTCAACACGCGCAGCCAGATTCCCGTACTGGGGAACATTCCGGTGCTCGGTCTGGCCTTCGGCAGCCGCAACGACCAGACCGTCCGCGAAGAGGTCATCATCCTGCTGACGGTCCACATCATCAAGGAGTCACCGGCCGAGCACGAGTACACGGCGCAACTGGTGGACGACATCGAGCGGGTGCGCGTTGGCCTGCGGCAGGGACTGCTGGGGACCGGCCGCGAACGCCTGGCCCAGGCGTACTACCGCGAAGCCCTGCGACAGCTTGAGAACAACAACACGGAGCGGGCCCTGCTCAACGCCCGCATGGCGGTCCACAACCAACCCCGACACCTGTCGGCGTTGAAGCTCAAGGAGCGGCTGCTGGGTGAGCGGCTGTGGGATGACGAGGGCTCCCGCATGAGGGCCACCATCTGGGAGCTGATCGACTTGCAGCGCCCTCCGGACCAGCCGTCCCCGCCACCGCTGTTCGGCCGCCCCGGCCACGAACCCGACCCTGGAGATGCGTCATGAACGCGGCCCGTCGTCAACCCGGATGCTGGCTGGCCGTCCCGCTCGTATCGCTCCTGCTTCCGGCCTGTCAGATGCCGCCGTCCCAGGCCCGCGAAGACGCCAACCGCCGCTGGAATGCCGCTCGCGCCCAGGTCAAAGTGAAGCTCGCCGCCGACCAGTTCTCGGTCGGCAACGTACCTGCCGCCGCCGGCGAACTCCGCGAAGCCCAGCGTCTGGATCCGGCCAACCCCGCCCTGGCGCCGTTACAGGCCCGCATCTGGCTGGCCGAGGGCAACGTGGCCGCCGCCGCCGAGCTGCTCGAACAGACGCGACGGACCGGCAAGCCGCAGGCCGAGATCGAGTACCTGCTGGGGGTAGTGCGCCAGCAACAACAACAATGGGAGGCGGCGCTGGAGGCGTACGACCGCGCCGTCGAACTCGACCCGGCCGAGATCGCGTACCTGCTGGCCGCCACCCAGGCCCGCCTGCAACTGGGCCAGACGCGGGAGGCGCTGAATCACCTTCAGGCGGCCGAGCCGCGCTTCGGCTGGACCAGTGCGTACCAAGCCGCCTTGGCCGAATGCTGCGAGCAGACCGGGGAATGGTCGGCCGCGGTGTCGGCCTGGCAGCGGGCGGCGGCGGTCCCCGACGCGGCGCCGGCGTTACGCGAGCGCCTCGCCGTCGCGCTCTACCGCGCGGGGCGTTACGCCGAGGCCGTCCCGCTGTTGCGCGAACTCCTCGACGACGGCGCCGACGAGGCCGACGTCTGGCGGCTGACGCTGATCCGGTGCTACCTGGCGACCGGGCAGCCCGCCGCCGCCCGATCGCACATCGAGCTGCTGCTGCGTCAACGTCCGGACGACGTGCGGACCCTGCGGCTGCTGGCCCACAGCCTCGCCGCCGGCGGCGAGCTCGGGTCCGCCCTGCGCACGGCGCAGCGCGCCCTGGCGGCCAACGCCCAGGACCGGGAGACGCTGGAGCTGGTGGCCGCCCTGGCGTGGAAGGCCGGCGACCGCGAGCTCGCCGGCGCCACCGCCTCCCGCTTGCTGCAAGCGGACCCTGGCAATGTCGTTGCGCGACACCTGCTGGCGCGACTCAACCGATCGAGCACCTCTCGGTAAGGGTGCCGATCAGAACCCCGCACGCCAGTGCAGGGCCGAGTGACCCACCACTTGCGTGGTGGGTTCTGTTGGAAGGCCCATCCGAAC
>CAYWYJ010000127.1:0-10922 GCA_964462635.1 uncultured Planctomycetales bacterium | reverse complement strand
CGAAAACGTGGTCCGACTCTCATAGCAACTGGTACATAAACCGGGGGCAGGTCAAATGGTCGAGCGCGATTCAGCGGCGCATGTGGGGAAGCCGCAACTCCCGGCGCGCCGCGGATCGGCAGGAGCCTGTTCCTCCCGCGCCGTACGTTCGCGCACCATGATCCAGTCGGAGGCCCCGATCCTCCTCCAACCCCTCCCCAAGGGGAGGGAACGTGAGAACGTGGGAAGGTGGGAACGGTGGCCAGCGGGGCACGCGACTGCGAGCGCCCCGACCCTCCCCCAACCCCTACCTGAGAGGGAGGGGAGTTGTCCGATACCTGCTAACGTTTCGAGAACTGGAAGCGGCGGCGGGCCTTCCGCTGGCCGGGCTTCTTGCGCTCGACGATGCGGGCGTCGCGCGTGAGGTAACCGGCGTCGCGCAGCGTGGGCTCGAACTGCCGATACGCTTTGACCAGCGCGCGGGCCAGACCAAGGCGAATCGCGCCGGCCTGTCCGGTATGTCCGCCGCCGCACACGTTCACCCGCACGTCCCAATGGCGCCGCACGCCGGTGAGTTCAAGCGGAGCCACGCTGTCGGCGCGGTCCTGCGGCTCGGTGAAGAAGGCTTCGACGGGGCGGCCGTTAATGACGACATTGCCGCTGCCGGGCATGAGACGAACCCGCGCGATCGCGGACTTGCGCCGGCCGGTCCCGAGATGAGTGCCGGTCGGCGGGGTCGCCTCGGCGACCGCGGCCAGTTCAACATCGGGCGGGGCTTCCGGCGGCAGGGCGACGGCACCGGCCTCGGGAGGCGTCGGCGGAACGGGGGTTTGCGGCGTCGTTTCCGTCACGGTCGGGACTCCTGCGGACTAGAGCGGCAGCGGCTCGGGTTGCTGGGCCTGGTGTTTGTGCGTGTCGCCCGTGTACAGCTTCAGCTTGCGGAGCATGTGCTTGGCCAGGGCGTTCTTGGGGAGCATCCGGCGGACGGCCTCGCGCAGCACCCGCTCGGGGCGCTGTTCGAGCATCTTCCGCATGCTGAGTTCCTTCAGGCCGCCGGGATAGCGCGTATAACGCTGGTAGATGACCTGGTCCTTCTTGCGGGTGCCCGTGACCTTGACCTTGCCCGCGTTCAGCACGACGACGAAGTCGCCGGTGTCGATGTGCGGCGTATAGGTCGGCTTGTGCTTGCCCATCAGGACGGTGGCGATGCGGGCGGCCAGGCGGCCGAGCACCTTATCGGTGGCGTCCACGACGTACCAGCGCTGCTCGAAGTTGCCGGGCCGGGCCAGGTAACACTTGTTCGCGGTTCTCA
Source organism: uncultured Planctomycetales bacterium (assembly GCA_964462635.1). Classification (GTDB taxonomy): domain Bacteria; phylum Planctomycetota; class Phycisphaerae; order UBA1845; family Fen-1342; genus JBFMAI01. Next base: position 9,631 of record CAYWYJ010000127.1, on the reverse strand, counting down.
TCGTCGCCCTTCCAGTCACCCGGGAGCGCCCCGGGTCAAAGCCAGAACCTTGCAGTATAGGCATTCGGCCGAGTTCGTCAAGGCGGCCGGCGAACGCGGCCAACGGGCCGGCGGTCCTCTTCAATCCGGCGACGGGTCGCGGTATAGTAGCCAGACTCGGGCGGCTGGTCACCGAAAACGTCGGGGCCGCGTGCAGGGCGGCCCGAGCGGATGAATCGCGATGGACAAAAAAGCGGATTCGCCCCAGGAATCGGTCCCGCGCCCGGTCGCGAGCGAGGCGGACATCGCCCGCGCCCGGCAGTGGTTCAAGAAGGCGGCCGAGTGCCGCGAACGCCGGGACTACGACTACGCCATCGAGTGTTTCATCACCGGGCTCGGTTATTGGCCGGAGGCGGTCGAGGAGGGGCACATGCCGCTGCGGTCGCTGGCCGTCCAGCGGCAGCAGGCCGGCGGCAAGAAGCCGGGACTCATGGACGGGCTGAAGAAGTCCATGACCGGCAAGGACCACCGCCAGGCCATGCTCAACGCGGAGCACCTGCTGAGCATGGACCCCGCCAACGGGAGCTATGCTGAGGGGGTGGTCCGCAACGCCATCAAGGCGGGGTACCTGGAGTCCGCGAAGTGGGCCGCGACGCTCGTGTACGACTCGCTGCGGCGCGACAAGAAGCCCAATCGCGGCCGCTTCAAGGCCTTTCGCGAAATGATGGTGGAGGCCGCGGGCAAGGCGGAGGGGTGGAGCGAAAACGCGCTGGAGACGTGGTTCCTGGAACAGGCGGTCCAATCGCTCGAGTACCTGATCGCCCGCAATCCCACGGACGAAGACCTCAAGAACGAACAACGCGACCTGGCCGGCAAGCTCACCATCTCGCGCGGCAAGTACGAGCAGGCCGAGGACTTCCGCGACTCGCTGCGCGACGCGGACAAGCAGAAGCTCCTGCACGATTCCGACCGGGTCCGGCAGAGCGACCAGTCGCTGGAGTCGCTCATCGCCGCGGCCCGCCGCGAGTGGGAAGCGGCCCCGACCAACGTCGGGAAGCTCAACGCCCTGGTCGACGTGCTCACACGGGATGAAACGAAGGCCCGCGAGGACGAAGCCGTTCAGATCCTGCTCGACACGTATCAGAAGGTGCGCAATTACAGCCTGAAGGCCCGGGCGGACGACATCCGCCTGCGGCAAGTGGACCGGCAGGCCCGCGCCCTGGTCGCCAAAGCCCAGCAGAGCGGCTCCGCGGAGGACAAGCAGCAGGCGCGGCTGGCGGTCCTTGAACAGCGGCAGGCGGCGATCGAGGTCTACCGCGAGCGGGTGGCCAACTACCCAACGGACTTGCGGTGGAAGTACCATCTGGGGTCGGTGTTGTTCGAGACCGGCCAGTACGACGAGGCCATCCCGCTTCTGCAAGCGGCCGTGCTCGACCCCCGTCGCCGGGCGCGCTGCCAGCTTCTCGTGGGGCGGGCCTTCCTGGAGCGGGGGTCGCCGGCGCAGGCCGTCGAAGTGCTCCGGGAGGCGCTCGCGCCCGAGGACCTGACGGAGGACGCCAGCAAGCCACTGCTATATTGGCTGGCCCGGGCGCACGAAGCCGCGGGCCAGAAGGATGACGCTAAAGCCGCGTATGGCAAGCTTTTACGACAGGACTACAATTACATGGACGGCGACGCCCGCCGTCGGCTGGAAGCCCTCGGTTAGCCGTCGGGTCGCCGGATGACAAGGGAGAAGACGTGGCCCATTCGCTATCTTCGAAGAAACGCGTTCGACAGAATGTCCGCCGGCGGGCCCTGAACCGGTCGCGGCGCAGCGCCCTGCGGACCCAGCTTCGCAAGTGCAACGACCTACTGGGCAAGGGTTCGGTGGAACCCACCGAGGCGGCGATTCGACAGGCTATTCGGACCCTCGACCGCGAGGCGAACCGGGGGACGCTCCACCGCAATGCCGCCGCCCGGCGCAAGAGCCGCCTCGTGCGCCGGCTCAACGCGCTGAAATCCAAGGCGGGCACCTGAAACGGGATTGGTCTTGACGACGGCGGTACCGCGCGGGCCGGGATGCCGGCCCGTGGCCGGTTTTCCGGCCGGACGGTTCGTCAAGGCCGTTGGTGTTTCGGTCGATAAGCGCGTGGGTCTGCGCGAACCCAGCCGGTGAAACTGCTTGTTCAACGCCGTCCACGTCACGCATGAAGCGGTCTACAAGGTGGGGGGGATCGGCACGGTGCTGGAAGGTCTGATAAACAGCCGACCCTACCGTGATGGCGTCGGACGGACGGTCCTCGTGTGCCCGATGTTCTACCCGGAGCGGACGCAGCGCTTCGGTCCGGGAGGCACCATCGAGTATTCGTCGCTCGACAACATCCGCGGCGGTCCCTATGCCGAGGCGTTTGCCCGGATCGAGCGGGACCACGGCACCCACCTCGCGTACGGCCGCCGGCCGCTGGAGGACGAGCCGTCCGGCCGGCGGACGACGTGCGAGGTGCTGCTGGTTGATCTCCGCGGGATCAACCTGTGGCACGTCAACCGGGTGAAGGGGCAGCTCTTCCAGCACTTCGGCTTGCGCTCCGACCCTTACGAGCACGTGTGGGAATACGAGCAGTACGTGCAGCTCGCCCCGGCGGCCATCGCCGCATTGGAAGCCATGCGGCTGGCCACGGAGGAGGTGCCGGCGGTGGTCTTTGCCCACGAGTTCATGGGCGTGCCGTTGGCGCTGGCGTTGCAGGCCGAGTATCCGCAGCGCTACCGTACCCTGTTCTACGCGCACGAGGTGGCGCCGATCCGGCGCATCGTCGAGGCCCGCCCCGGCCATGACGTGATGTTCTACAACGTCATGCAGATCGCGCAGAAGAGCGACCAGTACCTCGAGGACGCCTTCGGCTCGCAGCACGATTACCACAAGCACGCCGTGGTCGAAGCGGCCCGGCACTGTGACGGCGTCCTGGCCGTCGGCCACCATGTTGTGGACGAGCTGCGCTTCGTCTGCCGCGAGTATGAGGACGCGGACATCACGCTGTGCTTCAACGGGGTGCCGTCGCACGAGGTCACGTTCGAGGAGCGCCAAGCCAGCCGCGCGCGGATGAACACCTACTTCCGCAACCTGCTCGGCTGGGAGCCGGACCTGCTGTTCACGCACGTCACGCGCATGGCCCGCAGCAAGGCCATGTGGCGCGACCTGGACGTGCTGACGGCCCTGGACCGTCGCTTCCGCGACGCCGGGCGGACGGCGGTCGCGCTGGTCCTTTCGACCGAGTTGCCGCGCCGGCCCGTTGAGGACATCCTCCGCATGGAGCAGGAGTGGGACTGGCCGTTGGCGCACCGCGAGGGCGACCCGGACCTCACCGGCGGGGAGGCGGAGTTCTACCGGCAGGTGCAGGCGTTCAACACGCGCTGCCGCAACGTGAAGGTCATCTACGTCAATCAATTCGGCTTCGACCGCGCCCGCGCGGGGCTGCGCGTCCCCGCCGACCTGGAGTGCCTGGACCTGCGGCGGGCCTGTGACGTCGAGTTCGGCCTGAGCCTGTACGAGCCGTTCGGCATTTCGCCGCTGGAGCCCCTGACCTACGGCGGCATCTGCCTGGTCAGCACGTCGTGCGGTTGTGCCGGCTTTGTCCGTCAGGTGGGCGGAAACAAACGCGCGTCCAACGTGATCTTCGGGAACTACATTGATCTGCTGCGGCGTCCGCGGACGGTGAAGGACGCGCTGGCGATCGGGGCGGAGGAACGACGGGAGGTCGAGGTGAAGCTGGCGGAGCAACTGGCCGACCAGCTTATCCAGCGGTTGCCGCAGAACGAGGCGCAGGCGCGCGAGCTCACCCAGTCGGGCTACGAGCTGGCCCGACGGATGAGCTGGGATGTGGTGGCTGAACGATTCGTGTTCCCGGCGGCGCGCCGGGCGTGTGCCCGCCGGCGACCGCTGGCCATCGTCGCCTGAGACGACGGCCGTACCGGGAACCTGGAGTGTGGCCGTGGCCCGGGCCGCGCCGGCGCGTTGGCCCGGGCGTTCTGTTGTCCCGCACCTTGCGGGGTGGCGCTGGCCGGCGGCCCGCCTAGGCGTACAAGTCCAAGTGGTTCACGGGGAACCCGCTCACCGACGAGGCGACCTGCACGCTGCCCGTCGTATCGAGGACATCCGCGAACTGCCGCGCCGCGCTGCTGAGACGTTCCAGCGTCGACGGCGGCCTGGCGTACATCGACCCGATGTCGGACTGCGGCAACTGCGGCTTCGCTGTGCCCTCCACCACCCGCTGTTGCGGTTGCGGCCGCGAGACCGGTGTTTGGGTCGCTCCGATCACCGAGGCCGCTGTGACGGAGAAGTCTTGGCCGAACATGGCAACTCTCCGAACGGCGAACGGCCACTCGGAAGTTGCGTGTCCCGTGGAAGCGCGTGCCCGAGACCAAGTATGCTAATAAAAGGCGGGCGGAGTCAAGTCGGGCGCCGCTCCCGGTCCGCCCGTGGGGGGCCGCCGGCCACCCCGGCGATTATCGGCTCCGCCGATGCGCACGCCCCGCGGCCGGTCAGGAGCGCTTCCCGAAGTCAACCTTGGGCGCCGCCTTGGCTTCGTCGGCGACTTCGAAGTACTCCGCCGGCTTGACGCCGGCCAGACCGGCGTAGAGGCGACCGGGGAAACCGCGGCAGAAGGCGTTCAGCTCGCGGACGGCGTCGTTGTAGCGCTTCCGCTCGACGGCGATACGGTTCTCGGTGCCGGCCAGCTCGTCCTGGAGGGCCAGGAAGTTCGTCTGGGCCTTCAGCTCCGGGTACGTCTCCCGCAGCATCAGCAGCCGCGACAGTGCCCGCTCCACGCCGGCCGACGCCTCGATCTTCTCGTCGCGGCTGCCGGCGGCGAAGTACCTGGTGCGGCTCTCGGCGATGGACTTGAAGATGTCGTCCTCGTGGGCCGCATAGCCTTTGACCGTCTCGACCAGGTTGGGGATCAGGTCGTAACGGCGCTGGAGAACGTTCTCGACCTGGGCCCACCCGCTGGTGACGGCTTCATTCAGGTTGACCGCCTTGTTGTAGCCGCCAACCGCGCAGCCGCCGAGGATGACCGCGACGACGATCAGCACGACGAAGAAAGCCAGCAGGGTGCCGGCGACGCTCGAACGCTTCCTGGTCATGAGGGCCTCCCCACAGGAGCGGCAGAACCGGGCCGATGCCGAAACGGGATTGCCGCAGTTGGGACAGTTGTTACCAGCCACCGGACGCACCTCCGCCCCCGAAACCCCCGCCACCCCCGCCGCCGAAGCTCCCGCCGCCAAAGCTGCCCCCGCCGAAGCCGCCGAACCCGCCGCCGCCGAAACTCCCGAATCCTCCGCCGCCCCAGCTCCCACGCGAGCCCCCGCCCCACGACCGCCGGCCGTGCCCCAGGCCGCTGAGCAGCAGCCAGAACCACAGGCTGTCGGTCGGTCGGGTGTGCCGGCGGAGGTGGCGGGCCCGCCCAAGGACCGTGGAGGCGAGGAAGATGAGGATGACCATGCCCACCAGCACGCACGCGCCGCCGTCGCCGCCGGAGTCGACCCGGCGCTGCGGGAGGCCGGTGATGGCCACTCCACGGTCCTGGGCGATGCGGTTGATCAGCACGAGGGCGCCCTCGTACAGGCCGGCGCCGAAGTCGCCCCGCTTGAAGTACGGGGCAAAGACCTCCCGCCCGACGCGGCCGCAGTAACTGTCATTCAGCAGCTCTTCCAATCCGTAACCGACCTCGAAGCGCCAGCGGCGGTCCCGGACGGCGATGACGATCAGCAGTCCATCGTGCCGACCCTCGCGTCCCAGCCGCCATTTCTCGCCGGCCCGCAGCGCGAATTCCTCGATCGGCACGCCGTCCGTGGATTGGACGGTCAGAATCACCATCTGCACGCCGGTCTTCTGCTCGAGTTCGAGCAGGTAGCCGATGAGCGTGCGGCGGACGTCGGGGCTGACGACGCCGGCGAGGTCCTCCACGTGGTCGCGCGGCTGCGCGGGCACGGGCTGGGCGAGCAGGGGGGCCGCAAGGCCCCACGCAGCCGCCACAAGGAGCAGCGCCGCGCGCGTCGAACGTCCACGGTCGATCATCATCGTATTCGCGGATGTTACGCAAAGATGGCCGGCGCGGACATTCCAACCGGCGCTGTTCTTTGGAACGCCGCGTCGCCTTTCCGGCGCGTTTGACCTTTGGGGAGGGGGCGCCAACAATCGACCAGAGGAGGCGCGGCGGGCCAAGCGAGGGCCGCGTGCGGCGATACGTCCTGCCCGGGGCGGCGTGGGCGCTGTGCGCGGGTGTGACTGCGGCCTTCCTCCCGACCCGGACACGGCATGACAAGGATTGTCGCGCAATGACCACCTCCGCCTCGAGGCCCCCCAACCGGCTGGGCCGCGCCGCGTCGCCGTACCTCCGCCAGCACGCGGGCAACCCCGTCGATTGGCACGAGTGGGGACCGGAGGCGCTGGAGCGGGCCCGCCGCGAGGACAAGCCGATCTTCCTGAGCATCGGCTACGCGGCCTGCCACTGGTGCCACGTGATGGCGCACGAGAGCTTTGAGAACGCGGACGTGGCCGCGGTGCTGAATGCCCACTTCGTGAACGTCAAGGTCGATCGGGAGGAGCGCCCCGATCTGGACGAGATTTACATGCAGGCCACACTGGTTTTGAACCAGGGGCAGGGGGGCTGGCCGATGAGCGTGTGGCTGACGCCGGACCGCAAGCCGTTTTTCGCGGGCACCTACTTCCCGCCCACGTCGCGCTATGGGCGCCCGGGCTTCCGGGAGCTGTGTGAAGCGATTGCGCGCGCGTGGGGCGAACGGCGCCCGGACATCATGACGCAGGCCGACAAGCTCACCGACGTGGTGCGGGAGGGGTTGTGCGCCCGCCCCGGCCAAGGGCCGCCGCTGGACCTGGACCTGGTGGACGCGACCGCGGAGCAACTGGCGGCGGCGTTCGACACGGTCAGCGGGGGTCTGTTGTCGGGATCAACCAACAAGTTCCCGCCCAGCCTGGCGATCGACCTGCTGCTGCGGTCCGCCGCCCGGCAGCCGACGGACTCCGCCCAGCGAAAGCGGTTCCTGGAGCTGACGACGCTGACGCTGGACCACATGGCGTCCGGCGGCATCTACGACCAGCTCGGCGGGGGGTTCCACCGGTACAGCACGGATGTCGAGTGGCACGTGCCACACTTCGAGAAGATGCTGTATGACCAGGCCCTGGTCAGCCGCAGTTATCTCGATGCCTGCGTGGCGACCGGCAAGCCGCGCTATCGCCGCATCGCGGCCGAGACGCTGGATTACGTGCTCGGGGACCTGCGGTCGCCGGAAGGGGGGTTCTATAGCACGCGCGACGCGGACAGCGAGGGGGTCGAGGGCAAGTACTACGTCTGGACGCGGGACGAAGTGCTGGCCGTGATCGGGTCGGAGGACGGCGAGCTGTTCTGCGCCCACTATGACATTCGTCCGTCGGGTAACTGGAACGACCCGCACGATCCGGGGACGCCGAAGAGCGTGCTGCGCGAGCTGCGCGACGCCAAGTGCTGCGCCAAGTTCTACGGCATCGCGGAGGAGGAGTGTGCCCGGCGACTGGCGCGCGGCCGGGAGAAACTACTGGCTGCGCGTCGCCGGCGCGTCGCCCCCGCCCTCGACGACAAGGTCCTCTGCGAATGGAACGGGCTGACAATCGCCAGTCTGGCCCGCGGGGGCACCGTGCTTGGCGAGCCGAAGTACATTGAGGCGGCGGCGCAGGCGGCGGACTTCGTCCTCGGGCACCACGGCCGCGACGGGCGCCTGCGACGGTGCTGGCGGGAGGGACAGGTCACCTCTACCGCGTTTCTGAGTGACTACGCCGCCTTGATCGAGGGGCTGCTCGACCTCTACGAGGCCACCTTCGAGAAACGCTGGCTCGATACCGCGGCCGCCCTCAACCGCACCGCCATCGAGCTTTTCTGGGACGAGGCCGAGGGCGGCTTCTTTTTCACCCCGGCCGATCATGAGCCCCTCATTGCCCGGAGCAAGGACATTCGCGACGGCGCCGTGCCGTCCGGCAACTCACTTCAATTGATGAACCTGTTGCGGCTGGCGGCGATCCTGGGCGACGACGAGCTGCGCCGGCGGGCCGAACGGACCATGACCGCGCTGGCCGATGACGTCCGCCAGTCGCCGTGGTCGGCGGAGCGCTTTCTGGCGGCCGTCGATTTCGCCCGCGCGGGCCCCATCGAGATCGCGATCGTCGGCGACCCACAACAGCCGGCGACGCAAGCCCTGCTCAAGCAGGTGTATCAAACCTACCTGCCCAACCGCGTGCTCATGCTGCACAACCCCGCGCGCCCCGACGACAACGTCCGCTCGCCGCTGCCGGCGGATCGGCCGCTCGTCGACGGCCGGCCGACGGCGTATGTCTGCCGCAACTACACCTGCGGCCGCCCCGTGACGACGCCGGAGGAACTCGCGCGGCAACTGGCCCCGGAGCGTTGAACGGCGGGGCGGCGGGGGGGGGTCAGATGCCGATGTAGCGGGCGTAGAGGGCGCGGGCCGCGGCCGGCTCGGAGGTTCCCTTGATAATCGCCCGCCCGTCGGAGAACAGCGTCACGATGCACCCGTCGGCCTCGAATTGCAGGATGAACGCGTTGCTGCGGGCCTGGCAGGCCGCCGGCAGCCGCTGCCGGACCGCCTCGAAAAGGGGCGGCGCGGCGTGGGCCGTCTCAGCGGGGTGGGTCTGATCGTGCGTGGGTTGGCCCGGCCCGAGACGCGGACGTATCTGGACCGCGTCGCGGCCGCAGAGCGTCGTGGCCAGCGAGCCGCGGGCCGCGGTCAGGAAGTCGTATTGCCCCCGGGCACAGCAGGGGCAAGCCCTGGACTCAAACGCCGCCTGCACATTGATCGCGCGCACCCGCCCCGTCCACACGTCGATGGCCGCCAGGTGCCGATTCACCTCGTCGTGACGCCCCATCAGGATCTTCAGCGCCTCGACGGCTTGCAGGCTGGCGACGACACTGACCGCCGACGCCAGCACGCCCACGGTGTCGCAGGTGGGCAGACTGCCGGGCGGCGGGGGCTCGTCCCAGATGCAGCGCAGGCAAGCGGTCTGCCGCGGCAGGATCGGCAACACGAGTCCCTCCGCCCCGATGCACGCGCCGTACACCCACGGAATCTCGTGCTTGACCGCCACGTCGTTCAACAAAAAGCGGGTTTCCAGGTTGTCGGTGCCGTCGAGGATGACGTGCGCGCCGGCGCACAGCGGTTCGGCGTTGTCCGCGTGCAGGTCGGCGACGACGGGCTCGATCTCGACCTGCGAGTTGACGCGGCGCAGCTTGCGGGCGGCGGCTTCGGCCTTGGGCAGGTCCTCGGCCACGTCGTCTTCGTCGAACAGCGTTTGCCGTTGGAGGTTGCTAAGCTCGAGGTAGTCGCGGTCGATGAGGCGCAGCGCGCCGATGCCGGCCCGCACGAGGGTACCGGCCAGCACGCTGCCCAGGGCGCCGCAACCGACCAGTACGGCCCGCCCCTGTCCGAGCCGCCGCTGTCCCTCCACGCCGACGTGTTCAAACAGCATCTGCCGGCTGTAACGGGCGAGGTCCGCGGGTGGAATGTCGGCAGCCGCACTCATGGGGGTCACATAATGGTCAGCGGGGCCAGCGGCTGCAACCGAATGTAGCGGCTCGCCACAGCGAGTCGCCTTTGGCGACCGGGCTCCGTA
>CAYWYJ010000126.1:0-11112 GCA_964462635.1 uncultured Planctomycetales bacterium | reverse complement strand
AGACCGTTTGCACCGGCGTCGAGATGTTCAACAAGACGCTCGATTCCGGCATCGCCGGCGACAACGTGGGGTGCCTGCTGCGTGGCGTCGAGAAGAAGGAACTCGAGCGCGGGATGGTGCTGGCCAAGCCTGGGAGCATCACCCCGCACACCGAATTCATGGGTGAGGTGTACGTGCTCAAGAAGGAGGAAGGCGGCCGTCACACGCCCTTCTTCCCCAACTACCGTCCGCAGTTCTACTTCCGGACGACCGACGTCACCGGCGCCATCAAGGAACTGCAAGCCCGCGACGGCGGGAAGGCCGAGATGTGCATGCCGGGTGACAACATCCAGATGCGCGTCGAGATCATCAACCCCATCGCCATGGAAGAAGGGCTCCGCTTCGCCATCCGCGAGGGCGGCCGCACCGTCGGCTCCGGCGTGGTGACGAAGATCATTCAGTAGTGAACCCGGCGGCGGGCACCGGGCCAGCCGCCCGGCGCCGCGTGGTCCGCGGGAGAGTGCGGTATGGCCAAAGCGCAGAAACGCGAATGGGTTTGGTTGCAGTGCACGGAGACCGGCGACCTCAATTATCGGACGTCGGTCAACGTGATGGGCGGCGTGCCCAAGCTGCAACTGAAGAAGTACTGCCCGCGCTTGCGGAAGCGGACGGTACACAAGATCAAGCGGAAGTAGGGTTCGAGGAATCCAGGGGCCGACGGGCCCAGGGTGATGAACGCCGGCCCCCTCGGCCCCTGGGCCACCCGGCCCCTTCCAAAGGAGCGTAGCTCAATTGGCTAGAGCACCGGTTTCCAAAACCGGCGGTTGGGGGTTCGAGTCCCTCCGCTCCTGTGGCCGGCCCCGACCGCGGCGGCGCGTCCGGGCACAAGACGGCCGGGAGTACCCGTGCGACGCCGACCGACCGGCCCCGGCTGACCGGACCCCGGCGACGGGAGTGTGACCAGCTATGGCAGAAGAGGCCCAGGCTCAGACATCGGCGCAGTCGCCCGCGACCCGGGCGCCCGTCCGGACGCCGGCGGCGGTCTCCGCTCACGGCGCGCCGTCGCCGCTGCGCATCCTCAAACCGGGTCAGGGCGTACACGTGCGCTGGTTGACGGCGATCGGCGCCGGCGTACTGGCCCTGAGCGCCGCCCACTTCGTGTGGACGCGGATCCGTTTGTTCGCCTTCATTGAAGCGAATTACTACTTGCGCACGCTCCTGCCGGTGGTGGTCCTGCTGGCGGCGGCGTGGCTCATCTTCTGGCTGGTCGGACGCAAGCCCAACGTGGTGGACTTCCTCATCGCCACCGAAGGTGAGATGAAGAAGGTGAACTGGTCCACACGCCGCGAGGTGTGGGGCGCCACGCGCGTCGTCATCGTGACCGTCCTGGCCCTGGCGTTCCTCCTGTTCATCGTGGACATGTTCTTCATCTTCTTCTTCGGCGGCATCGGCGTGCTGAAGTTCGACGTGAGCCGTCTCTTCGGCGGCGGGCAATAGGCATGAACACTGGCGACCCCGAACAACTCGCCCCGACGCCCGAGGCCACGCCGGCCGGCGCCGAGCCCCAGCCCCCCACCGAGTCGGGTGTGGCGGTCACGGATGCGGCCGCCGGCCCGCCGCCGCCGGCCAGCGCGCCGGCCAAGCCTGCGCCGGAGAAGGTGGAACTCGTCCGGCCGGGAATGGGCTGGTACGTGTTGCGGGTGGCTTCCAACAAGGAAGACCAGGTGCGCGACGCCCTCGAGCGCAAGGTGAAGATTGAGCAACTGGAAGCGCGCGTGGGGCGCATCCTCGTGCCGACCCAGCGGGAGAAGCGCGTGCGCGGGGGCACCTCACGCGTCTACCACCGCAAGCTCTATCCCGGCTACGTCTTCGTGGAGATGGCGACCGACGACGACGGCCGCATCCCCGAAAACGTGTGGTTCGTCATCAAGGAAACGACCGGCGTCGGCGATTTCATCGGCTCGGGCGGCAAGCCGTCGCCCATGCCCATGAGCGACGTCGAGAAGATGCTCGCGGCGGCGATCCGCCCGGAGGAAGGCCCCGCCCTGGCCAACCTCGCGTTCAAGAAGGGCGACCGGGTGAAGGTGACCGAAGGCCCCTTCGAGAACTTCGAGGGCACCGTGGACGAGATCAACGCCCAGAAGGGCACCGTCCGCGTGATCGTCATGATTTTCGGCCGCCCCACCCCGATCGAGATCGAGTACTGGCAGGTGGAGCAGCTCTAGCGGCGGCGCAGGCCGGCGTGGCGCCGCGGCCTCCCCGTCGGCGGGGGCCCTGGAACTCGACCGACGACGGATGTATACTAACTGTTCTTGCCGCGCCCGGGCGTCCGCAGCGCGGCGCTGATTGACTCAGGAAGGCACCATGGCCAAGGCCATCATCGCCAAGATCAAGTTGCAGGCCCCGGGCGGCAAGGCCACCCCGGCGCCGCCGGTCGGCCCCGCGCTGGGCCAGCACGGGGTCAACATCGGGCAGTTCGTGTCGCAGTTCAACGAGCGCACGCGGCACATGGACGGCATGACCTGCCCGGTCGAGATCACCGTCTACAAGGACAAGAGCTTCGACTTCGTCGTCAAGAGCCCGCCGGCGGCGGTGTTGCTGATGAAGGCGGCCAAGCCGCTGGATCCGGCCCTGGCGATCGTCGAGAAGGGCTCGGGCGAGCCCAACCGCAACAAGGTCGGCCGTGTCACGCGGGCCGACGTGCGGAAGATCGCCGAAACCAAGGCCAAGGACCTTAACGCCTTTGACACGGACGCCGCGATGCGGATCGTGGCGGGGACGGCGCGGAGCATGGGCATCGAGATTGCGGACTAATCAGGACCGACGAAGCCGAGGTGAGCACTGGCACGTGACAGGTGGCATGTGACAAGTGACAGAAGATGGGTGATTTAGCGTGGATCGGTGGTTGATCGCCACGCACTTGACACTTGACACCTGACATCGAACAAGCAGGCGGCCGTACCACGGGCCGGAAACCTTAGTGGGAGCTTGGCGATGCGTTTTCGCAGCAAGCGTTACAAGAAGGACGCGGAATTGGCGCCGCGCGGAACGGTGCCGATCGATGCCGCCGTCCAGCAACTCAAGACGTTCTCCAAGACCAAGTTCGATCAGAGCGTCGACCTGGTGATGCATCTGGGCATCGACGCCCGCCAGGCGGACCAGGCCATTCGCGGGTCGATCAGTCTGCCCAAGGGCATCGGGGCCAGCAAGCGCGTGATCGCCTTCTGTGCCGAGGGGGACGTGCCGGCGGCCAAGGCCGCGGGTGCCATCGAGGCCGGCGCGGACGAGCTCATCGAGAAGGTCCAGAAGGGCTGGGCCGACTTCGACGTCGCCGTGGCCCACCCTTCGCTGATGGGCAAGGTGGGGCGGTTGGGGCGCGTGCTGGGACCGCAGGGCAAGATGCCCTCTCCCAAGAGCGGCACGGTGACTCCGGATATCGCCACGGCGGTCAAGGAGTACGCCGCCGGCAAGGTCGAGTTTCGCAACGACGCCGGCGGGAACATCCACGCGGTGGTGGGCAAACTGAGCTTCGCCCCGGAGGACCTGAAGGCCAACATCATGGCCTTCGTGGACCACATCCGCCGCATGAAGCCGGCGAGCGCCAAAGGGACTTACATCAAGAAGATCTGCGTCAGCGGGACCATGACGCCGGGGATTCACGTCGACGCCGCGACGGTCGTGACGGAGTAGTCGGACATGAGCAAACCGGTCAAGGAATTGATCACCAAGGAACTGGCCAACCGCTATGGCGCGCAGTCCAACGCGGTCTGGGTCGAACTGGTCGGCGTCGACGGCATCACGACCAATGCGTTTCGGCGGGACTTGCGGGCGCGCCAGATGCGGCTTGAAGTTATCAAGACGTCGCTCTTTCGCCGCGCCTGTGCGAGCGGCCCGCTGGCACCGCTGGCGACCGCACTCAGCGGTCCGGCCGCGCTGATCACCGGCGGCGACTCGGCCATCGAGATTGCCAAGCTGCTGGACGAATGGGCCCCGAAGTTCCCCAAGGAAAGCTTCCGGTGGCGGGGGGCGGTGTTGGAAGGCGAGTTCCTGGACGCCGAGCGCGCCAAGGGCCTGTCGAAGATGGCCAGCAAGGCCGACTTGCAGGCCCGCATCGTGTCCATCGCGTTGTCGCCGGGGGCGAACCTGGCGGCGGCGGTGCTGTCCGGCGGGCGGAACGTGGCGGGCGGCCTGAAGGCCCTGATCGAGAAGCTCGAAAAGGGCGAGGAAATCCGGAAGTCAGCGTGAGAGGAAATGAAAAAGGGAAAAGGGAGAATTCAAAGAGGGACTCCGGCCCGCACGGCGCCCCTGCCCCTGGCGGATGGTCTTTTTTCATTTTGCCTTTTTCCTTCTGAGTTGTTGACAGCGGTCCGCGTCGGAGTGCTCCCCGCGGGGATTAAACGGGACCACCGGGGTCCCGGCTATCCGGGCGGTCCAGAATGTCGGATGCGGAGTTGACGAACATGGCAGAAGCACCCGTGAGCGCCGCGGTCAAGGACCTCGGCGACAAGATCGCCGGCCTGACCCTGATCCAGGCCAAGGAACTGGCTGATTACCTGAAGTCGGCGTACGGCATTGAGCCGGCCGCCGGCGGGGCCGTCATGATGGCCGCCGCCGTGGGCGGTGGGGCCGCCGGCGCCGCCGCGGCCGCCGAGGAGAAGACCGAATTCAACGTGATTCTGAAGACCGCCGGGGACAAGAAGCTTCCGGTGATCAAGGTCGTGCGGGCCGCCCGGGCGGACCTGGGGCTGAAGGAAGCCAAGGCCCTCGTGGACGAGGCCCCCAAGACCCTGCTCGAAGGTGTCAGCAAGCAGGACGCCGAGAAGTGGAAGAAGGAGCTGGAGGAAGCCGGCGCGACCGTGGAAATCCAATAGAATCGCTCCCACCCCCCTCCCTCTTGGAGTGGCTAACAGAACCCACCACGCAAGTGGTGGCCCGCTTGGCCCCGCACTGGCGTGCGGGGTTCTGATAGCCGGTCTCAGAGAGGGGTTGGGGGAGGGTTAGGTCTGGCGGCCAGTGCGGCGTTCCTCGCTCGTTGGTTCCGGCGGACCTGGATACTGGGACGGCGTCTGGTCACGGTCGTCGTGGGCATACTGGGAATCTCAGGCCCGGCAGAACCGCCGGGCCTGCTTTGCTTCCAGGCGGCGCAATATCATCGCCGGGGCCGCGAACTCCCCCGTGGCGGTCACGGGGCTGGCGCGCGGCCGCGGACCGTCCACATGAGGAGGTTCTCATGGCACGGGCATGGGCACCGGCCGTCATGGCCACGATGGTCCTGACCGGTGGTTGTGGTTCGCTGGTCCACGCGACACGGGAGGTCGCCTTCCGGGAGCCGTGGGCGGGGTACGAGCGCATCGAGGTCCACGCCCGCAATGGGAGCGTCGAGCTCGTCTCCGGCGGCGTGGACGGCCTTGTGATTGACGCCACCCTGCGCGTCGGCGGTGCCACGTTCGGCGAGGCGGAGACCAATCTGGACGCGCTGAAGCTGCACGCCGCGGCCGACCCTGGCCACCCGCGCACGTTCCGCGTCGAGCTGCAATACCCCCCGCACCTCCAGTGTAAGTCCCCGTCGGCGAGCCTGCGCATACGGTTGCCGGAGCCCTGCGCCGCCGCCGTCGACACCAGCAACGGTTCGATTCGCGTCGAGGATCTGAAGGGCGACGTGGTTCTGGACACGAGCAACGGGGCGATTCGGGCCACGAACGTGGACGGCAGCCTGCGGGCGGATACCTCCAACGGCAGCGTGGAGGTCGAGCACGTCACGGGACCGCTGCGGATCAAGTCCAGCAACGGCGGGCTCATCGCGCAGGAGATCAGCGGCCCTTGCGAGCTGATCACTTCCAACGGCTGGATCGAGTACGTCGCGGCCCCGGCGGCGGTTGGCGCCGTCGAGGCACGCACCAGCAACGGCGACGTTCAGGTCACGCTGCCGCGATCGGCGGCGGCGGCCCTGGACTGCCGGACCAGCAACGGACGGGTCCATGTGGACGCGGCCGAAGCGGCCCTGGGGCAGGTCGAGACCGAGCGCGGCTCATTCCGGGCGCTGCTGAACGGCGGCGGCGTACCAGTGCGGGTCCGCACGTCAAACGGTTCGATCGACATCGTCGTGCGGTAAGGCGGGTGTGCGGGGGCCCCGGCCGCCGAGGCCCGCGGGTCCGCGGCCGCACCAATCGCGTCGTCCCAACGCCGGACCCTATTGCTTGTCTAACGGGGAGTCCCCACAATGCCGGAACGGCCGGGCGGCAGTCCGCCGGGCCGTGGCGGAGCGGATGGGCGGGCGGGGCCTCTTCGGCGGCGTCGGCCCGCGTCCGGGACCGACGTGTGCTTGCGCGCGACCCTAGCGCGGGCCCGCTGTGGCGACCGAACTGAGCATGACGCGCACCGAGACGTTACGGCACAACGCGTCCACACCGACTTCGTCGGCCGGCCCCCCCGTGCGCGCCGAGAAGCGCGTGGGTTGGGTGGATCGGGCCAAGTACGGGCTGGTCCGCGGGTTCCTGGCCGCTTGGACCACAGTTTTCAGCTTGAAGGGCCTGCACCTGCTGGGGCGCTGGTTCGGCTTCTTTGAATACCTGATCAATTTCCGCCGCCGGGCCCGCTACCGGGCCGAGCTGCGGGCGGCGTTCCCCGAGGGCCTTTCCGCCGCGCGCGAGCGGAAGATCATCCGCGACTACTTCCGTCGCACCCGCTGCGACAAGCTCTTTTATCTGATCTTCGACCGCTTGCCGCGGGAGAAGATCATGCGGCGCATCCGGTTCCACGGGCGGCAGCACCTGGATGAGGGGCTGGCGCGGGGGCGGGGCGTGTACGTGATGCTGAGCCATCACGGCTCGCACCATGTGGCCGGGTTGTTGATGGCGCTGCTGGGGTATCGCTGCGCTGGGGTGCGCGACCGCAACGAGGGGGCGGTCCGGCTGTACATTCAGGAGAAGTACACCAGGACGTTCCCGGAGTACGCCGCGGTGCGCGTGCTCTACGCGGACAGCTTCCCGCGCGACATCTACCGGTGTTTTCAGGAGAACCGCGTCGTGGGCAGCGCGCTCGACGTGGGGCGCGTCCGCGGGCTGACGCTGAAGACCTGCCCGGTGCAAGTGTTCGGACAGACCCGGGAGTTCCTGACCGGCACGCTCCAGGTCGCCCTGCGCTGCCGCGCGACGATCTGTCAGGCGTTCGTCGTGTCGCGGCCGAACTTCTATTTCCGGCTGATCGTCAAGCCGCCGCTGTACGTGCCGGGCGCTGACGAGCCCGCGGAGGACCCGGCCCGCATCCAGGAGCTGATGCAGAAATACGCCGACGGGATCGCTGCCCACGTGCGCGAGCACCCCGACCACATCAGCCGCGTCTGAACGCGGTCGGGGGGCCGCCCGACCGGCTGGCCAGACCCGGCGCGGGACGGTAGAATCCGCCGGATTCGCGGCGGTCGGGGCCGCCTGCGGGTCGCGGGACTGGCCGCGCGGGAACGACGTGTAGGTAGGACGAGTGAAGTTCGTACTGATTGACCGGATTGTGGAGCTCGAATCGGGCCGGCGGATCGTGGCGCAAAAGGCGCTGTCGCTGGCCGAGGAGTACCTCGCGGACCATTTCCCCACGTTCCCGGTCCTGCCGGGCGTGCTCATGGTCGAGGCCCTGGTCCAGGCGTGCGCGTGGGTGGTGCGCGAGCACCTGGACTTCCAGCCGAGCCTGGTGCTGCTCAAAGAGGCCCGCAACGTGACGTACAAGAGCTTCCTGGCCCCGGGCCAACTGCTGACGATCGAGGCCGAATGCAAGGAACTGAACCCGGAGCACAGCAGCTTCGCCGCCGGGGGCCACGTCGACGGCCGCGAGATCGTCAAAGGCCGCCTCCTGCTGCGGCACCTGACGCTGGCGGCGCAGGACCCGGGTTACGACGACGTGGACCGCCGCCTGCGCGAGCAGCAACGGACCCTGTTTCGGCTCTTGTGGAAAGGCCGCTCCGCCGAACCGGTGGCGGGGCTGTGAGAGTGCGCGAGCCGCGAGCTCGCCTGGAGGATGCGCCTGATGGCCACATGGACACGGGATGAGATCTTCGAGAAGGTGCGGCAAGCCCTCGTCGACGCCCTCAGCGTCGAGGAGGACGAAGTGACGGAGACGGCGACGCTGACCGGCGATCTCCAGGCCGAGTCCATCGACATCCTTGACATCGTCTTCCGCCTCGAAAAGGCCTTCAACATCAAAATCTCGCAGGAAGAGCTCACGCCGCGCGACGTCCTCAGCAACCCGGATTACGTCAGCAACCGCAAGCTCAACGCGGCGGGCCTGGCGGCGCTGAAAGAGCGCGTGCAGCACGCCGACTGGTCGAAGTTCGAGCAGGACCCGGACATCGACAAGATTCTGGACGTGTTCACCGTGGGCACGATCGTCAACTTCGTCGAGTCCAAGCTGGCCGCCTCGTGAGGTAGCGCGTGCGCTGGATCTGGTTGGACCGTTTCGCCGAGTTCGTCCCCGGGCAGCGGGCCGTGGGCGTCAAGAACGTCTCGCTGGCCGAGGACCACCTGCACGACCATTTTCCCGGTTTCCCCGTCCAGCCGGCCAGCCTGATGATCGAAGGCATGGCCCAGACCGCCGGCATCCTCGTCGGCCACGCCCGGAACTTCGCTGAGAAGGTCATTCTCGCCAAGGTCAAGCGGGCGGCGTTCCACCGGCTGGTGCGCCCCGGCGACCAGATTCGCTACATCGCCGAGGTCGAGCAGATCAACGACTCCGGGGCGATGACGCGCGGGGAGATTCGCTGCGGCGACGACCTGGTCGCCGAGGTCGACCTGGTCTTCTCGCACATCGATCAGAACGTGAGCGGGCTCGAGTTCCCCCAGGAGAACTTCGTCTTCACCGAGGAGTTCATGGCCCTGCTCAAGACCTACACCCAGCCGGCCGGCGAGAGGATCGCGCTGTGACCCCCCGGCGCGTGGTCATCACCGGGTTGGGGCCGATCACGCCGCTCGGCGGCGGGGTGGCCACTTTCTGGAAGGCCCTGCTGGACGGCCGCAGCGCGGTGCGGCGGCTGCGGGCGTTCGATCCCGGCCGCTTCGACTCCCAGATCGGCACCGAAATCGACGACCTGAAGATCGCCGATTACGTCCCCAAGAGCTACCGCAAGGCGTCCAAGATCATGGCCCGCGACATCGTGCTGGCGGTGGCGGCGGCGTACCACGCCCTGCGCGACGCCGGCTTGCGGACCAAGTGCTTCGTCGAACGGGACGAGGCGGACGGCGGCGCCAACGTGGACAAAGCCCGCTTCGGGGCCAACATCGGGGCCGGCCTGATCTGTGCCGACCTGCCCGAGCTGGCCGAGGTGCTGCACGGCGCCAGCGACGACGGTGTGTTCAGCTTCGCCCGCTGGGGCCGCGAGGGCATGAACAACCTGACGCCGCTGTGGCTGCTGAAGTTTCTGCCCAACATGCTCGCCTGCCACGTCACCATCGTGCATGACGCCCAGGGGCCGAGCAACACGATCACCTGCGGCGAAGCCAGCAGCCACCTGGCCATCGGCGAAGCGTTCCGCACCATCAGCCGCGGGGCCGCCGACGTGTGCATCTGCGGCGGCGCCGAGAGCAAGACGAACCCGATGGCCCTGCTGCGGCAGGAGCTGGGCCGGCGGCTCAGCACGCGCAACGACGCGCCCGAGCAGGCGTGCCGGCCGTTGGCCGCCGACCGCGACGGCACGGTGGTGTCCGAGGGCGGCGGGTTGGTGGTGCTCGAGGAACTGGAGCATGCCCGGCAGCGTGGCGCCCGGGTTTACGCGGAGCTGGTCGGGTTTGGCGCGGGGCATGACGCTCATGAACCCGGGCAGCCGAGCCGGCCGCACCCGGAGGGTCGCGGGACGGCGATTGCGGTCCGCAAGGCGTTGCGCGACGCGGGTGTCGGCCCGGACCGGGTCGGCTTGGTGGGGTCGTTCGCGTGCGGCCTCGTGGAACACGACGCCGCGGAGGCGGCGGCGATTCGTACCGTGCTGGGCAGCCGGGCCGCGACGGTGCCCGTGATGAACATCAAGGCGGGCCTGGGTAACAACGGTGCCGGCAGCGGGGCGATCGACTTCATCGCCGCCGTTCTCGCCTTGCACTACGGCTCGATCCCGCCGGCGTTCAACAGCACGCCGCCGGACCCCGCGTGCGGCCTCAATGTGGTGACGAAGGGGCCGGTGGACGCGGCGGCGGAGTACGCGGTGTCGATCGCGTACGCCCTGGGCGGTGGCCAGAACGCGGCGCTGGTGATCAAGCGGTTCCGGGATTAGTCCACTCCGTCGAATCGCGTTGGCGGAATGTCCGTTATGCCTTCGGTGTACATCGAGACGACGATCCCGAGCTACTATTGCGACACGCGTTCGTCCGGTCGCGTGGCCACGTGGCGGGCGGTCACGCGCGAGTGGTGGGATGTGCAGCGGCACCGATACACCCTGCACACCTCGCGTGTCGTTTTGGCTGAGTTGGCCCGCGCCCCGGTCTCCAAGGCCCGCCGAGCGTCCACCCTCCTGCGTGGAATAGGTGTCCTGGACGAGCCCCCCGGCCTACAGGAAGTGGCCGACTACTATATTCAGCACAAGCTTATGCCCGCGGAAGCCGGCGGCGATGCGGTCCACTTGGCCCTGGCCTCCATGCATGGAATGGACTTCCTGTTGACCTGGAATTGTCGCCACTTGGCCAACGCGAATAAGATCCAACATGTTGCCGTGCTGAATGCGCGACTGCGGCTGCCGGTGCCCGTGATCACTACGCCGCTGTCGCTGATGCCGGAGGACGGCGTATGAAACCGCGGTCAAGCACCAAGGAGGATCCCGTCGTCGCCGAAGTGCGGGCGATTCGGGCCGAGCTGTGGCGTGAAGCTGGCGGGACCGTCGAGGGCCTCTTGAAACTCATCGGCGCCGAGCACCGCGCGCGCCAGCGCCGTCGCCCGCAACGTGCGCGGCGAACGCGGACAAACTGAATGGGAATGGCCTGCCGGCCGATCTGGATAGCCGCCGGCGCAAGGTTGCTCGCATGACTCGTCGTGTCGTCATCACCGGTATGGGCTGGATCACGCCGCTCGGGCACGACATCGACGGCGTGTGGCAGCGGCTGCTGCGGGGCGAAAGCGGGACCGCGCCGACGACCATCTTCGACGCCCGCACCTTCCCCACGCAGTTTG
>CAYWYJ010000125.1:0-11495 GCA_964462635.1 uncultured Planctomycetales bacterium | reverse complement strand
TACAGCGCCACGCGCCGATTGTAGACCCACCATTCCAGCAGTACCAGCACCACCGCGGCCCCGGCAAACCACCGCCAGACCTCCGGCGTGGCGGTCCGTATCCCCGCCAGCTCGCCGACCGCGCCCACCGTGGTCTTCAGTGGCCCGCGCGGGGGGGCGATGTCACTCTCGTACGGGTCCGCCACGTTGACGGCGAAGCGATCGTGCCCGGGCAGACCGTCGGCCACGCGGTAAACACCCGCCCGCTCCGTGCCGCCATAGTAGGCCACGCCCGCGGCATCGCCGGCAACGGTCGCTTCACCGCCATCCGGGCGCAGCACCCGCAGGGTGCGGTCGCCCGACCCGACCGGAATGCGGAGGGGCCCGCCCGGCCGCAACGGCCCCTCCCCCGCTTCCGTTTCCCCGCCGCCGAGGTAGCGAATGGCGTTGTACATGAAGACGCCGAAGCTCAACTTGCTCCACCACGTGCTGTCCTCGATGGCAAACGTCAGCACCAGGCCGTGGCGGCCGCCCTCGGCGTAGCGGAACAGGACCGGCCCCCCCGGCCCTTCGATCAGGGCCTCGGCCGCCGGCGGGAGCTTCACCGCGCGGCTCTCGGCCACGAACACGTGGTCCAGCGCGACGTGGCGCAGGACCGGGTGCGTCTGGTCCCACCAGATCAGCCGATGTTCCTTGACCGTCGAACCGAGGTTGACATTCGGCCACGACGGCACCGCGCCGAGGAACAGGAACGCGCCGGCGGGCAAGCGCGGCGGGGCACACTTGTCCAACACGACCACGTCATAGTTCGAGCGGCCGCTGGTTTCGAACTGCCGCCGATCGGCTTCGTACCGCGCCGGGGTGACGGACACGTATTCCTGAAGCGGCAGCCCGCGCATCACGCTGTCCACAAAGGGGTACTTGCCGTCCGAAACCACCAGAACGCGCTGCCGCTTGGGGGCTGGGACGACGGCATAGGCCGCGTTGTCGGCGTCCAATGCATCGGCGCGGGACAAGCGTACCTCGAGCACCGCCGCGCGGTTCAACGTCAGGCTCGCCCCCAGCGCACGCGAACTGCCGCTCGACACGACTTGGTGTTCCGAGGGCGTGGCAGGGGCGCTGGCGGTCGGGCCGCCCGCCGCCGCCGCCAGGCTGACCGGCTCCACGCGGGTCAACACCCCGTCCACGTAGATGGACAGGTCGGCGGTCACGGGCTGCGGCCCGAAGTTCTCCACGCTTACGAACACGTCAAGCTGTTCGGGGCGCTCGAACTGGCGCTGCGCGCGCAGGCCGGTGACGCCGACGTTGTCCTGTGCCTCCCCGACCCGCACCAGTTCCAGCTTGGACGCCCGCAACGTGATGCGGTCCAGGTCGGGAATCCGCCCGTCGGAGATCAACACCAGTCGCGCGGGGCCCTCCCCGGGCCTTGCGCCATCCGCCGGTCCATCGCCCTGGGCCGCGCCCGGGGTGAGGTAGGCCTCGGCTAGGTCAATCGCTTCGCGCACCCCCGTGGCCCCATCGGTTGGAGCAATCCGCTGAATCGCCTCGATCAGCTCGCGGGTGCTGGTCGTGAACGGGGCGACGACGCCGGCGCGGTCGCTGAACGCGATGACGAGAACCTGCGTCTTCGCGCGGGCCCGGGTGAACGAGAAGTACGACCGCCACCCTTCGGCGTGTCGGTTCAGGCTCTTGACGAACCGGATCGCCTGCTCCTTGGCCAGGTCCAGGCGGGTCACGTCGCCTTCGCGGGCGTTCATCGACCCCGACCGGTCAATCAACAGAACCAGACGTGCCTCGTCCGCAATCGACGTCTCCACGATCGGTCGGGCCAGGGCGAGGAGGGCGGCCGCCAGCACGAGCAGTTGCAGCAGGAGCAGGAGACTGCGCCGCAGGCGCTGGAACGGCGCGTTGACCCGCAGGTCCTCGACCGCCCGCTTCCACAGCAGCGTCGATGGGACGAGCTGCTCCCGTCGCCGCAGCTTCAAGAAATACAGCAGGAGCAGGGCGGGAACGACGACCGCGGCCACCGCCGCCGCAACCCACAGGTTCAGGAAGCTCATGCCGCACCCGGGCCGACGCCGTCGGCGCGGCGTCCGCGCCGCAATTCTACCGCGTCCACCTCATCTCAGCGCGGGGCCGGTCGGCGGGCCCTCGTTGGCCGGTCGCGGCCGTCGCGCCGGGCGGTGCTCGTGCAGGAACGACACGCGCTCATCCAGCACGCCGGCCAGCTCCTTGCGCAGGGCGTCGCGGGCGGCGGACAGGGCCGTGCGGCGTGACAGGTGCGTCAAGAGGATGCGCTCGTTGCCCAGACGCGGCAGAATGTCGCGCAAATCGCTGACGTGCAGATGGTTGCCCGCCCGCGCCCGATCGCGATGGTCAGGCTCCACGAACGTCAATTCGAGGATCAACACCTTGGCTTGCCGCACATACTCAAGATCGAGGAACTCGCCCGCGGCCGTGTCGCCGCAATACGCGACCAGCGGGATCTCCACCCGGCGGGTGATGGGTACGCCCTGCCGCTTCAGCTCCACCAGTTGCGGGCCGGCGAGCGATTTGTACTCGTCGAACAGCTTCTGACGGACCTCAATGGCCGCAAAGCCGAGCGTCTGGACGACGCTGCGGTCATGGCGGTGGCACGGATGCCGGACGGTGAAGGGGCGTACGACGAGATCCCGCCGCAGCGCGATATCGGTTCCCGCGCTGGCGGGGTGAATGTTGGCCGGCGGCTCGTGCCCGTCAATGTCCGCCCACACTCGCAACAGCCGCCGTATCGGCTCGACGAGCGGCTCCGGGGCGTAGAGGTGCCCCGGCTGGTTGCCGAGGAACTCGCGCTGGGAGAAGTAGTAGGCGATGCCGGCGGCGTGATCCATGTGGCCGTGGGTCAAGAAGATATGATCGACCGCCAGCGCGGTCCGGGGGGCGCGGCCCAGGTCGAACGCCAGGTTCAGCTCCGGCATGACGAGGTACGTCTCCTCACCGGCCAGTGACGACCCGAGGATGCGGAGGTCTCCGTGGACGAACTCAGCGGGCGGCGGACTCATGGGGTGGTCGTTATACCGGCGCCGGTCACGAAAGTCTTGCCGAAGCCGCAATTTTGTTTGACATGCAGCATATTGTGGTTTACACTGCTCAACATAACAATCTGTGGGACTGCCTGACCCTGGTTCAGGGCGTCCCGCAGGCGGCGGCGAGGCCGATGGCGGTCGCGGCCGTGCCGTCCTCAGTTCTGTTCGGAAACAGGGTGCGATGCGGTGCCCGTTCTGCAAGGAGGACGACGACAAGGTCATCGACTCGCGGGCGACCGACAATGCGCGGAGCATTCGGCGTCGGCGACGGTGCCTGAAGTGTGGGCGGCGTTTCACGACCTACGAGCACCCCGAAGAGGCGGTCAAGCTCACGGTCATCAAGCGCGACGGCTCGCGCGTCCCGTACAACCGCAACAACATCCTGCAAGGGATTCAGCGGGCAGCCTACAAGCGGCCCATTTCTGCGGAGCGCCTCGAACAGGTGGTCGACGAGGTCGAGGAGTACCTCGTCGCCCGCTTCGAGAAGGAGGTCTCCAGCCAGACGATCGGCGAGAAGATTTCGGAAGTGCTGCGGCGAGTGGACAAGGTGGCGTACGTACGGTTCGCGAGTGTGTACCGCCAGTTCGAGGACGTCGGCGACTTCATCGAGGAGGCGCAGGACGTCCTCGATCGGGCGGCCAGCGACATCCCGGGGCAGCAGGACCTCTTTGATCGGGACGCCAAACCGTGAAAAGTCTCCGACAAGTCGTCATCACCAAGCGGGACGGCACGGTCGAACGGTTCAGTTTGTCCAAGCTGACCAACGGGCTGACGGCCTGTCTGCGCGAGCTGAACTACGACCCGGCCTTGGCCCCCCCGCTGGCTCGCGCGGTGGCGATGCATCTGCAAGAGTGGTCGGAACCGAGCCCGCCGTCCACCAGCTACATCTACCGCTGCGTGCGCGCGGTCCTGCAACAAACCGGGCTCAGCGACGTGGCCGACGCCCTGGCGGCCCACCGTCGGCGACGGCAATCCCAGCGTCAGGCCATCCGCGTAGTGGATCCCGACCAGCCGCGCTGCCCCGGGCAGGCGTGGCGCAAGAGCGCTCTGGTGGCCACGTTGCACCACGACTACGGCCTGCGCCATACGGTCTGCCGCTTCATGGCCGGGCAGATCGAGTCCCATGTGTTTACCCTCGGGTATCGCGTGGTTTCGCGGCCCTTCTTGCGTGAACTGGTGCGGAACGAGGTGTTGGCCTGGGGATTGGCGGACGAACAGGCGCTGTACGTCAAATCGGTGCCCGTCGCGCCCCCCGCCCACCTCGAACAATCGGATAAGGAGACCTGAAGCCTGTTGCGGTTCACGGCGCCGGCGCGGCGTTTCGTTTGCCGTATCGACGGCTGACATTCGTCGGGACGGCGAGCGAATGAGCTTGGGTCGGCGGCGGGTCGCGCCGGTTGGCGCGGGGCGCCATTCGCTGCCGAGTGCGGTTCCGTCGGCGGCCGTGAACGACACCGACAAATTGAAGCAGCGGCCCCTGATTGCGCCACGGTTGGACCGGTTGCTTCGTTGGTCGGTGAAGCCATGATGGCTCGGGGCTTGGAGCGTGCTCACGGACGGCTTGTCCCGTTCCTCCGCAGTATGCCGCTCGGAAGGCCGGGATCGCTCCGAGCCCCCTCGATGAACCTCCGTTCCCCTGATGCAGGGCGAGTCGAGTCCCGCCTTCGCCCACGCTCGACTCGCCCCCTCCCTTTTCTCTCCTGAGCCGCACGGGGGCGCGGTATAATCCCGCTGCGGCACCGCCAGTGGTGCCCGGAGCCCGCGCCCATGAAATTGCCGACCCTCGACCAACCCCAGCGCTACCGCGGGCTGTACGTTTACGACTTCGGCCCGTGGGCGGCGGTCGGCTACACCGCGGAGGAGATTGCCGTCCTGCTGGAGAGCGACACCTACCGCCACGGCAGGGTCTACAAGATCGTCCGCGCCACCCCCGATGGACACGTGGAGCTGAAGGGCGTCTCCGCCGAACGCTTCCAGATGGAAAGCGGGATGTTCTTTCAGCGCGACGCGGAGTCGGCCGCCCGGGCGGACTTCAGGACGCTTTGCGATCTGGCGCGGCGCTGCCCGCCGCCGGCCCGCGCCGTCGTGCACCTGGCCGACCGCGGTCGCGCCGCCGGCCGGATACGTTACGTCACGGCGTTGATCTATCCGGCGGAGTACGAAGACGAGATGGCGGCGTGGTTGCTTGAGAACGTCTACGCGGGTGGCGACACCGTGGAGGGCGGCATCAGCAACGTCAGCAATTATCAGGTTCAGGCCAAGACCATCCTGGCGCGTGAGCAACTATGGAGCGCAGCGACAACCCCCGCGCGCAGCACGGCCGACGTGCTGGCCACCGTCCGACAGGCCGTACAACGCCGGCCTGGCGACATCGCCTGCTAGCCCGTGTGTGGCTGTGGGCGACGCACTGGGCGGCGTGGCGACGCCCGCGCCTGCGGGCCGCGGATTTCGAGCGCCAGCTCTGGCCGGCGCAAACACGCGGCCGGGGCCTGCGGCTGACCGGGTTCTTGCGCGACCGGCTGCGCCCCCGCTGGCTGCGCGTGGTTCGCCAGGAGAAGGGCAAGGTCTGACACGGGGCGGTCGCCGCCGCGGGGCCGCTGAGGTGCGAGGGTCCACCGGTTGAACGTGGTGCTGCTGGTCATCGCGGCCTATCTGCTCGGTGCGGTGCCGTTCGGTTTGCTCATCGGCTGGGCCCACGGCGTGGACGTGCGCACGCTCGGCAGCCGGAACATCGGCGCCACCAACGTCGGCCGCGTCCTCGGCCGGCCGTGGGGACACTTGTGCCTGGCACTCGACATCCTGAAGGGGCTTGCGCCCACCTTGCTGGCGGCGCTGTGGCTGGGCGGTCCCCGAAGCGGCCCGGCGTCGCAACTCACTGTTCTGCTGGTCGCCCTGGCCGCCGTCCTGGGCCACGTGTTCCCCGTCTACCTCCGTTTCCGCGGCGGCAAAGGCGTGGCGACGACAGTCGGGGTGGCGCTGGGCGTGTGGCCGCACTATACGCTGGCCATGGGCGTGGCGCTAGTGGCCTATGGCCTCGTGCGCTGGACCACGCGGACGGTCTCGCTCGGTTCGCTGACGCTCGCGCTGGTATTTCCATCGGCGCACCTGGCGCACATGGAGTGGGCCGGCGTCCCGCTCCGCGAGCATTGGCCGCTGCAACTCGTGGCGGCCCTGTTGGGGCTGCTGATCATCGCGCGGCACCACGAGAACATCCGCCGGCTGCTCACCGGCCGTGAGCTGGCGCCCGTCGCCGGCCACGACGCATCCGCCCCGACGAAACCCGATCCCGGCGAAACCCCCTGAATCACCGTGCGCGAGCCTACAGCGCGAAAGGGGGGTTCCAGCGCGCCAGGACTGCCCAGCCGCGGCTCGCCGGGAGGCTCGCCCTCCCCGCAGTTACCGCCGAATCGCGCACGACCATTCAGGCCGTGGCGATCTGCCGCAGGACCTCCTCGCGGCACTTCTTCAGGGGAACCCCCAGGCCCAGCAGCGTCCGCTGGGCGGTACTTTCCTTGTCGTGATACAGCGCCAACAACAGGTGTTCCGCCCCAATGGCGTTGGATTCGAGCTGGTCCGCGATCTCCATCGCCCGTTCGATCACGTTGCGATAGTGCGGGCTGCCCGGCAAGCGACCGAACACCCAGGTGTCTTCCTTGGACCGGCGGTAGAACTCCTCGAGCGCCTGGCGCACCTGCGCCTCGGTGAGTCCCAGGTTGGCGAGCGCCCGCGCGCCGACGTTGTGGTCGTGCCGCAGAATGGCCAGCAAGATGTGCTCGGTGCCCACGTATTCGAGCTCGAACTCGTGGGCAATCTCGTTGGCCAGGGCCACCACGGCCCGGGCCGCGTCATCCAACCGTCGCAAGGGCATCCGCCAAACCTCTTTCGCACTTCGCGCTGCGCTACCCCGCCAATGTACCCGGCCGCTCCCCCGCGAACAAGGACCGCCGGGCCGCGCGGCGAATGCCGCCGGCCCCGTTTCTCCCGGCCGCAACACGGTTGAGCTATTCCGTGCGGCATTCGTCGGGCGGCAACCCCTCGAACAAGGCCGAGCCGACGCGGACAAAGGTCGCCCCTTCCTCGACGGCGACCCGATAATCCTGGCTCATGCCCATCGACAAGTGGACGCACTCTGCTCCGACCGTCCCGGTGCCGCGCAGCCGCTCCAGCAGCTCGCGCAGCCGGACAAAGTATGGTCGGGCCGCCTCCGGGTCGGGGTCGAGCGGGGCCATGGTCATCAGCCCGCGCAGCCTGAGGTGGGGACACCGGCGGGCCGCCGTCACCAACGCCCCGACCTCGTCGGGCGGCACCCCCTGCTTGCTCGCTTCGCCGGCCACGTTCACCTCGATGAACACGTCCACGATCGCGTCCAGGTCGGCCGCGTGCGTTTCGAGGGTATTGGCCAGCCGGTCCGAGTCCAGCGAATGCACGATGCGGGCATGCGGTAACAGGGCCTTGACCTTGTTGCGTTGCAGGTGGCCGATCATGTGCCAGCGCGGCCGGGGCGGCGCCGCCGGGGCCGTCGCCGAATCCCAATCAAGCAGTGGGTCCCCCATTTCCAGCGCTCGTGATGCCAGTTGCTGGACCCGGCTCTCGCCGACGTCTTGAACGCCGGCGGCCAGCAGCGCGCGGATCACCCGGGGGGACACGTACTTGGTGACGCCCACGAGCCGGACTTCGGCCGGGGCGCGCCCGGCCCGAGCACAGGCATCGGCGATATGCGCGCGGACGCGCGCGACGTTGTCGTGCAGCCGTTGTGTCCAGTCCATCGCGGACACCAGCCCCGGCGTTACCGTGCGGCGCTCCCGGCGGGCGGGCGGGTCGAAGCCGCGCAGGACCAGTTGCCCGGTGGAGCGACCGCCGCCGCCATTCTATACTACGACGCGACGCATGGGCGACATGCTGAGAAGCCTGTATTACCGCCTGACCAGCGGCGCGTACGACCTGCCCGCGGTGGTCGTCGAACTGCTGCTGATCGGCCTGTGTGTCCATTGGGTCGCCGGCGTCCTCCACGGCACGCGCGGGACGCGGCCGTTGCGCGGCGTGCTCATCATCCTGGTGGGGGCCACGCTGATCGTGCGGGTGGTGACGGCCCAGTTCGAATGGGAGCGGCTGAACCTGCTGTACAGCTACCTCCTGTACAGCCTGGCGTTCATCGCCCTGGTCGTCTTTCAGCCGGAGCTGCGCCGCGCGATCATCCGCGTCGGCGACGTGCGTCTGCGGCGGGCCGGGACGCCGGAGTCCCAGGTCATCGCCGCCCTGGTGAAAGCGGCGGGGTATCTGTCGCGCAACCGGTACGGGGCCCTGATTGCCATTCAGCGGAGCGTGGACCTGCGCGGCTGGGCGGAGAACGGGACGATCCTGAACGCCGAGGTCTCCGCCAACCTGCTCAACAACATCTTCTTTCCCAATTCGCCGTTGCACGACCTGGGGGTCATTATCGACGGCACGCGCATCGTCGCCGCCAACTGCCAGTTCCCTTCCGCCGAGAGCGATGAGGTGGACACGGCGTTGGGCAGCCGGCACCTGGCCGCAGTCGGGATGAGCTACGAGACCGACGCGCTGGTGCTGGTGATCTCGGAAGAGACCGGCGTCGTGTCTCTGGCCGACAACGGGCGGCTGACCCGTTATCTGTCGCTCGACGATCTGGACGAGGAATTGTCCAGCCGGCTCGCCGGGCAAGCGCAACGCACCAAGACCGCCGACGGCCAGCCGTGGCACCGGCGGCTGTGGGGGCGTGCCCGCCACGCGCTCGTCGTCGTGCCGCTCACGCTCGTCATCTGGTATGTGGCCGATCAGGCGACCTTCGTCACCGACACCTGCCAGGTCCGCCTGGAGGTCCGGCACGAAGACCCCGCCCGCGAGGTCGAAGTCCTGGGGCAGCCGCTGGTTTTCGAGGCGACGTTCACCGGCTCCGGGCGGTCGATCGACCGTTTGCGGGCCACATACGCGAAGGAACCGATGCCGGTGACGTGGGTGACGCCCCATGCCTACGGTCCGCGCCCCGCGGCCTATGCCATCGAGGCCCGCGAAGGCGGCATTCGCAAGCTGCTCGAAAACGCCCGGGAGATCCGCGAACGCGGCCTCACCGTCACCGACGTCGGGCTCGCCCGGCTCACCTTCCAGGTGTTCGAGCGGACCACGGTGGTGCTCCCCGTGGACGTGCGCACCGAGGGCGGGCCCGTGCGCATCGCTCTGGAGCGGGCCGACCCGCCGACCGTCACCGTCGACGTGCGCCGCGACGACCTGCGAACCCTGGAGGCCCAGGGACGCGTGTACGCCACGCTGGGACGCCAGCTCGAGGGGCTGTCGGCGGGCGACGTGCGGACGTTCCGCAGTGTGGCGGTCACGCTGCCCGCCGGCCTGGTCGGGCCCGCGCGGCCGACCCCCGACAAGGTCACCGTCACTGTGCGGGTCGTCGCGCAGCCGATCTTGGTCCGCAACGTGGTCGTGCGCCTGTTCGTCAGTCCCGAGGTCGCCGAACGCTACCGGGTCGTCCGCAATGACCTGAACGAATGGCGGATCGACGTGGAGGTGCAGCGCGACGAAGCCGTCTTCGACGCCCTCAGCGGCCCGGAGATCGACGCCTTTGTCCACGTCAGCGCGGACCTGCTCCCCGGTCCCGACGAGCCGCTGGAGGAGCTCTTCCGCACGCTCCCCGTCATCTTCACCACGCCCAAGGGCGTCTCCGTCGTCGGCAGCCGCTCCGTGCAGGTCACGCTCGTGCCCCGCGCGGCGGAGGGCGGCTGATGCCCCGCGGCCCGCGGCCCGACGACCTGCCGCTCCTGCACCTCGACGAGCACCTCGTGGTGGTCAACAAACCGGCCGGGCCGGCTTCGGCGGGGACGCGCGGCGGGGAAATGACCGTGCCGGACCTGCTGCGCGAGCGGCGGGAATTGGCCGCGAATCCGGCGCTGCGCATCGTGCATCGGCTGGATCGGGACGCCAGCGGTGTACTGGTCTACGCCCGGACGCTGGCGGCGCAGCGGGCCCTCGTGTCCCAATTCGCGGGCCGCCAAGTGGAGAAGGTCTACCTCGCCCTCGTGACGGGGCACGTCAGCGGGGACGGCGAAGTCAATCTGGCCCTCGTCTACGATCGGCGGCAGAACCGCGTGCGGACCGCCGTCGGCCGCGGCCGGCCGGCCCTGACGCGCTACCATGTCGTCCAGCACCTGCCCGGCCACACGCTGTTGGAATGCCGACCGGTGACGGGCCGCAAGCACCAGATTCGCGCGCACCTGGCCGCGCTCGGGTTTCCGCTGGCGATCGATCCGGTGTACGGGGGCGGTCAAGCCCTCTGGCTCTCACATTTCAAACCCGATTACCGCCCCAGCCGGCGACACGCCGAGCGACCGCTGATTCAGCGGCTGACCCTGCACGCCGCCCGGATCACCCTCGCCCACCCCGCCGAGGGTTCGCCGATCACGTTTGAGGCGCCGCTGCCGAAGGACTTCCGCGCTACGCTGAACCAGTTGCAGCGGCTAGCCCCCGCGGAGTGAATCGCTTCAGCCCGGCTTGCGCAGAACCAAGCCCGCGACGATCCCTACCAGCGGGATTCCCACCGCGGTGACGATGGCCAGACCGCCAAGCACGAGCCCGGCCGTGATATGGCGCCCGCCCGTCCAGTGCCCCGGCTCCGTGCGGAGCCGCCGCCGCGCACCGACCGAGACCGCGACACCGACAATCCCCAGCACCAAGCCGGTCAGCAGCCCGGCCAGCACCCCGAGCCCGGCCAGCATGACCGGCAGCGGAGGCAATTGCGGCCGGGCGGGGTCGAACGTCGGCACCGGGTACACCCGCATGACGACCTGCTGCACCGCCAGGGCCAGGGCCAGCACCCCGACCGCCACCAGGCTGCACGTCAACCCGGCGACGGCGCCCCGTACTCGCCGGGCGCTGGTCGAAACGTCTTCCACGACCGCAGCCGTCGCCGCGTCGACCGGGGCAGCCATCGCAGCGATCGGAACGCTCGCGGCGACGGGCACCGGCTCCGGCACCTCCAGGGCCTGGCTGCTCGGCAGCGATGCTTCGCCGGCCGGTTGATCGGCCACAATCTTGCCGTCGCGCATCAGGATGACGCGGCGGGCCTGGCGGGCAATGGAGGGCTCGTGCGTGACGATGACGATCGTGACGCCCTGCGCGCTGAGGTCGCGGAAGATACCGAGAATCTGCGCGCCGGTCTTCGAGTCGAGGTTCCCCGTCGGCTCGTCCGCCAACAGGACGGCCGGGTCGTTGACGATGGCGCGGGCGATGGCCACACGCTGACGCTCGCCGCCGGACAACTCGTTCGGGTTGTGATGGGCCCGCTGCGCCAGGCCCACCCGCTCCAGGGCCCGCAGGGCCGCGGCCCGCGTATTGGCGCGGCGGGCGTAGAACTGCGGGACGATGACGTTCTCCAGCGCCGTCGTGCGATTGATCAAGTTGAAGGTCTGGAAGACGAAGCCGATCTGGCGG
>CAYWYJ010000124.1:0-11584 GCA_964462635.1 uncultured Planctomycetales bacterium | reverse complement strand
CCTGCATCCGCCGGGCTTCCTTCTCCGCCACGTTGAGCACGTCGAGGAAGCTGCGATGGGCGCCGAGGGAGCCGCCGGTCTGTCGCGGCAGGCGGGCCAGCTCCGACTCGACCATGCCGCGAATCTGGCCGACGTGACCGCCGGCCTTCTCGAGAATGGGCGTGACGATGCCGCCGCCGTTGTCCGCGGCCTCCGGCGCGACCAGCGCCGCCAGAAGGTGCAGCGGCGTCAGCTCGGGGTGGCCGCGGTCCTGGGCGATCTGCTGCGCCCGCTGCACCGCCTCGGCGGCTTTGATCGTGAACTTGTCCATTTGCATGGCCGAACTCCGTGCCGACGACTGTCGGTTGCCGGCGGCGGGACAGGTAGCATAGCCCGTGCCGCACCTGTGTGACGGCAAGTGGTTATGGATTAATTATTTACGACGCCGCGCGATGCCGCGCCACCTGTCAGAACGGCACCACTGGCAGGCCACGGCGCGGCCGGTGCGTCGCGCGTTGGTCCGCTGACGTGTCGCGCGGAGTGGGAGTGCCGACCGGGTCGCGCGCGCTGGCCGCGGTTGTCATGGGCTGTGGCCCGGACCGACCGCAGTGGGGGTGGGTTGCGGCCGTTCAGGGAGCGTCCGCCGGGCGGCAGAC
Organism: uncultured Planctomycetales bacterium; assembly: GCA_964462635.1. Taxonomy (GTDB): domain Bacteria; phylum Planctomycetota; class Phycisphaerae; order UBA1845; family Fen-1342; genus JBFMAI01. Next base: position 10,949 of record CAYWYJ010000124.1, on the reverse strand, counting down.
CTCGCGGACAAACGCCAGCGTCCGCTCGATGTCCCGCTGCCGCACCCGGCGGTGCGTGGGCAGGTTGATGACCTCGGCGGCGGCCCGCTCGGCCACCGGGCAACTCCCCGCCTCGTACAAGAACGCCGCGTGGTCGGTCTCGATCGGGTGCAGCGGGCACTCGAACCACGACCCGATCTCCACGCCGTACGACGCCGCCCTGGCCAGGGCCTCGACCTTGTTCGCCACGCGGAGGGGGAAGCGGAGCAGCGGCGTGTCCCAGTTCTCGAGGGTGGGCGGGACTGTGTACCCGAGTTTTGGCAGCTCGGCGAGGTAGGCCGCCGTGGCACGCTGGCGGGTCTGCAAGTTGCTCGCCGCCCGGGCGACCTCGCGGGCCCCGATCCGACACTGGACGGGGGCGGGGCCGCGGGCGTAGCCGGGGGGCATCGTCGGCTCAAACTCGGCCGTGCTGGAGCTGCCGACCACCAGCCCCTTGCGGGTCAGCCAGCGGAACAGCCGCGTCGCCAGGGCGGTCGTGCGCGGGAAGATGAGAAGCTCGTACACCAGCAACTGTGCCGCGAGCATGAACGCCGCGGCGCGGCCCGGCGGCGGGTACGACGCTTGCTCCGCCCGCACGCGCTCCGCCAGCGCGGGGTCGTGTACGAGGGCCAGTCCGCCGAGGCCGGTCGAGTAGGGCTTGTTCCACTGCCCGCTGAAGAACGCGGCGGTGCCGAGCGTGCCCAGCAGCCGGCCGTCGACGCGGCCGCCGAAGGTGTGGCAGCAATCTTCAATTACCGGGATGCCGCGGGGGTCGGCGATCCGGCGGATTTCGGCGACGGGGGCAGGGAAGCCGTAGGTGTGCTGGACCAGGATTGCCCGGGTGCGGGGCGTGATTTTCGCGGCGACGGACGCCGGCGGCGTGACGTAGTAGCGTGGCTCGATGTCGGCGTAGACGGGGCGGGCGCCGGTGTAAAGGACGGGCCCGGGGACCATGACGCACGTGTAGCCGGGAACGACGACCTCGTCGCCGGGGCCGACGCCGAGTCCGCGCAGGATCGCATACAGGGCGACGCGGCCTTTCCAGAAGGCGAAGGCGGCGCCGGAGCCGAAGAAGCCGGCGACGGCTTGTTCGTAGGCCAGAGTGTTCGGCCGATCAGACCGGACGGGGCGTATGATCCCTCGCACCGCAGCCCACACGCGGTCAATCATAGGTCCCACTAGTGCTTCACCGACTCATTGCTGTGTCGCTGATCGACCAAGCGCAGCCCAAAATGCACGCTCAGCCCGTCGTGTTCAAGTCGCTGCCAGCCATGCTTCTCGTAGAATGCGACCGCGCGTGTGTTGTTGGCCAGTACACTGAGTTCAACGTACCCGAAACCGCGTGCCCGGCAGTGCTCGGCGAACGCCTTGAGCAAGGCCCCGGCACAGCCGCTACCTTGGGCCTCAGGCAGGACCCCAATCGAAAGCAACGAGCCCAGGCGGACACCAAGAAGCCCGGCTTCACGTTCAGCGGCTGTGGTTGTCGGTCCACGGGTACGGCGCAGCAGTTGCGTCAGGCCGCGGACCGCGCGGCCGCGGATGACAGCGCTCGTCAGTACGCGGGACAGCAAGAGCGGAGCGTAGCGCCACCGGGCTTTCCTGAGAAAGTCGGAACGTATGGCGGGGTCGCCGCCAACGGCCAGGCCGACCACGGTGTGGTCGGGTGCGACGGCGACCAAGGCCACCCCGGCGGGATGGTTGACGTAGTAGGCGTAGAGGGCTGCGAGCCACCGCGCCCCCAGGACCGTCATCGGTTGCCCGGGAAACGCGGCCTGGTGGCAGCAAGTCATTCCGGGGAGGTGTTCAACGGAAGCCGGCAGCACGACGGCCTTCATGTTTGCCCCCCTCGTCCTGTGGCGGCGGAGGGGACTGGCGGGTGCTTCGCACACGACGGTGAGACCTCGGGAGGGGCGACTCCACGCGGTGTCCGGCGTAGTAGTACGAACCACAATATGCCCGCCAGGCCGCCGATCCCATAGGCGAAGTGCAGGATGGCAAACGCCGCCGGCGTGCACGCGGCGATCCGTGCCGGTTGCCGTCGAGCGACGTCAATCGCCCCGGCCGAGAGCGTCAGGGCGTAAACCCCGGCGTAGGCCACCAAGCCCCATCCGAGCGGCCGATAGGCCACGGTGCCCAGCAGCAACAAGAGCCAAGCCGTGACGAACATCAGTGGTACAACTTGGCGCAGCGTCGCCGGGCGCCGGTGCCGCAGCAACGTGTAAACTCGCGAGAAGCCGTAGCGATAGTACTGCTTCCAGAGCTGGGCCAGCGTGGAGCGCGCGTAGTAGGTGGTGCGTACGCGAGCGGTCATGAACAGTTTTCCACCGGCCCGGCAAACGCGGTAGTGCAGTTCGTCGTCCTCGTTCGGAACACAGCGTCCGTCAAACAAGCCGATTCGGTCGAAGACCCAGCGCCAATACGCGCCGAACGCCAGCGTGTCCACGTAGCCCTCGTGATTCCCGCGTCGGAACATCGCGTTGCCCACGCCCACCATCGAGGACATGGCCGCCGCGACCACCTGCCCGGTGAATGTGCGTCCCAGGGTGACTATCCACCCTCCGGCTATCCAGGCCTCGGGGTGGGAAACCAAGGCTGCCACCACCTCACGAATGTAGTTCGGCTCGACGGTGGTGTGCCCGTCCAGTCGCAGGATGATCTCACCGCGTGCCGCCCCGATCCCAACGTTGAGGCCGTTGGCTTGGTCACGGTGTGGGTTTGTCAACAACCTCACGCGCGGTTCACGCCGCGCGATCTCTGCCACGATCTCGGACGTACCGTCCGTGCTCTGACCATCAATGACTAACACCTCAAATTGGTCGGCGGGGTAGTCGTTTGCCAGCAGCGTCTCGAGGCAGCGAGCGATGTACGCGCGCTCGTTGCGGATAGGTACGACAACGCTCACGAACGGCTCGGACGTGGACGCCGCGGCCAGGGATCGTGCCTGTGGCATTCCAAATCACCTCTGTGTGCCGCCGACCGACGCGTCGGCGACGGTGACTCGACCGGGTGGAGTCTTCATCGACTGAAAGGTCCGCCGGATCAGGGCGGCGAAGTCGTCGACCGTGTGAGTACGAGCAAACGCCAGGCCGTTCCGAATCAGCCGTCGGCGCAACCCTCCGTCCGCGATAACGCGATCGATAGCCTGGGCCAAGGCGTCCGCGTCACGGGGCGGAACGAGCAGCCCATTGACCTCATGCTGCACGGAACTCGGGATGCCGCCGACGCGCGTGGCGATGACGGGCACGCCTTGCGCGCGGGCCTCGAGCAGCACGTGCGGCGTCCCTTCCGAGAGGCTCGGCAAGACCAGGATGTCTGCGTCGCGCAGGCACCTGAGCAGCGGTTGGCCGTAAGAAACGTACCCCTTCCACACTAGGCAATCGCTCAAGCCGGCGTGCGTGGCGATTTGGCGACAGCGTTCGGCGTATTCGCCGAACTGCTGGGGAGAGCCGACGAGCGTCAACTGCCACCTCCGGTGTGTCTTGAGACGAGTTACCGCCTGGATCAGGTATTCGATGCCCTTCTCAGGACGAATGAAACCAAGATAGAGAATCCGCACCGGATCCCGCAGACACGTATCCTCGCGCTCGAAGAACTCGTCACGACCCAGCGAGCTCGAGACCGTCGCGACAGTCCGCGGCGAACGGTACGCCGCGGCCACGACGTCACCCGAGCAGACGAACGCGCCGTCCGTGAGCCAGCGGAGACATCGGCTGACATGGTAGTCCTGATAGGCGTACGCCAAGCTGGCCAAGTCAATCAACCGCGACGAACGACGGTGAGACTTCAGTAACGCGATAGGGTCCCCGATAAGCCACTGGCACACCCGTCGACCGAACACCCAAGCCAGCAGCATGAGGACGATGTTGTACGGGCCGATACCGCGCACGAACAAGTCGTCCCCGTGGCGGCACACGTGGTAATAGGCCCGCGCGATGCCGACGACGTGCCTGAGCGCTTCCAGTGAGCTCAAGAAAAAGGGCTGCGGGATCACCACGAGGTTTCGCGCGCTGATCCCCACGTCGGTCGATGCGGCCGGTGGGGCATCGCGGGTCGGCGCGCACAGGTACACTGTCGCGTAGTCGGGGGCCAGTGCATCCACCACCCGTCCGGTGGCCACGTGAATGTACACGCGGTCAAGGTGCCGATAGGCCGGCATGTACGAGACGACCCCCAGCGTTCTCTGTTGGTCCGAACTCCCGACCGGCATTTCTCCTCCGCCCAAACACGCGACAGCCCCTTTTTCGTCGCATTGCGTTTGGCTACCCAGCCAAGTATACGCGAACGAGTACCTGTCGGATCGCGGCGGCGCTGCCGCCTATATAGTTATCGGGGGATGCGCGGTCAAGTTGACAGGCCGCAGTCAACTTGGCGACAACGTCGGTGGGGGCCTACAATGCCGCGCCGGGCCGCCAATCGACACCGCTTGGTGTCGGGGTCGCTCGAAACGGTTGCGCTCAAACCAATGGCCGACAGCGAGATGCGGCGCTACTTCGACAACGCGGCAACCAGCCATCCGAAGCCGCCGGATGTGGTTCGCGCTGTCATCGACTACTTCGAAACCGTTCACGCCAGCGCGGGGCGGGGGGCCTACCGAGAAGCCGTGCAATCCGAGCGGATTCTGAAGGCGTGCCGGTCGGAAACCGCTCGGCTGTTCCGCTGCGGCCCGGGTGACCAAGTTGTCTTCGCGTTCAATGGCACCGACGCCGTCAATCTGGCTCTGAGAGGAGCCCTGACGCCGGGCGACCACGCCGTAACTACTTGCCTGGACCACAATTCCGTTCTGCGCCCCTTATCGGCCCTCCAGGAGCAGATCGGCGTCACTTGGACCGCCGTCGAGCCGGATCCCGCGACCACGCGGATCGACCCCGCCCATGTCGCCACCGCGATCCGGCCGGACACGCGGCTGGTCGTTGTCAATCACGCCAGCAACGTCACCGGCGTGCTTCAGCCGCTGGAGGACATCGCCGCCATCTGTCAGGAGAAGGGGGTGCTCCTGCTGGTGGACGCGGCCCAGTCGGCCGGGCACGTGCCGATCGACTTCGGGGCGACGCCGATCGACTTCCTGGCCTGCCCCGGCCACAAGGGGCTGCTGGGGCCGCTGGGGACGGGCGTCCTGCTCATCCGCGCCGGGGCGGAGCGGCACCTGCGGACGGTCCGCGAGGGCGGCACCGGGTCCGCCAGCGAAAGCCCCCGTCAGCCCGACCGCTTGCCCGACCGGTTCGAGGCGGGCAGCCACAACGCCCCGGGCATCGCCGGCCTGCTCGCCGCCGTCCGCTGGGTCAACGAGCAGGGCGTCGAGACGCTACGCCGACACGAGCAGGCGCTGTGCCGGGAGCTGATGGACCGACTGGACCGGATTTCGGGGCTGCACTGGTACGGCCCGCGCGACGTGACCCAGCGGGTGGGCGTGTTCAGTGTTCGGATCGAGGGCCTGCCACCCCCCGGTCTGTCCGCGATTCTGGAAACTCGCTACCGGGTTCTTACGCGCAGCGGCCTGCACTGTGCTCCCTTTGCTCACCGGACAATCGGCACCCTCAACCGCGGGGGGACGACGCGGCTTTCGCTGGGGCCGTTTCTCACCCGCGAGGACGTGGCCTTCGCTGCCGAGGCGCTGGCGGAGATCGCGGCCCGCCGTGAGGGCGCGGCACCGGCCGCGGCGGGGGCCGGCGCGCCCCGCGGGCGAGCGGAGCAATCCCCGTAGACAGGGGGGCGGCCAGCGCGCATATTAGCGGCGTGGCGCGGTGGCGATTTGCCGCCTGTGAACGTCGTATTTGGCTCGCGCATGTGTGAGAGACGCCGATCGCCGGGCCATCGTCGGCGGGACCCCCTGGGGCCGCGTTAGCGGCCGCGCGGGGCTGCGGCCCGCCGTGGAGCCGGGTGCAAGCGACACGGGCCCGGGGCCCGGGGATCGGCTCACGAAGGGAGGCGTGGATTGGCAACCATCAAGCTAGCCATCGCCGGCGTCGGCAACTGTGCGAGTTCGCTTCTCCAGGGCATCGAGTACTACCAGCGGAAGGCTTCGACCGAGACCGCGGGGCTGGTCCACCCGGTCCTCGGGGGGTATCGGATCAGCGACATCCAGGTCGTCGCCGCTTTCGACGTGGACCGCCGGAAGGTCGGGCGCCCGCTCGAAGAAGCAGTCTTCGCGCCGCCGAACTGCACGACCGTTTTTCAGCGGGAGCTGCCGAGGTACGGCGTGACGGTGCGGATGGCCCCGGTGCTCGACGGGGTGGCCGAGCACATGCAGGACTACCCGGACGACCGGGCGTTTCGCGTCGCGGACGCGCCGCCCTGCGACGTGACGGCGATCCTGCGGGAGTCGGGGGCCGAGGTCCTGGTGTGCTACATGCCCGTGGGGGCGGAGGACGCGGTCAAGTACTACGCGCGGGCCTGCCTGGAGGCGGGCGTGGCGATGGTCAACTGCATCCCGGTCTTCATCGCTTCGCACCCGGAATGGGCCGCCGAGTTCCGTCGCCGCAACGTGCCGGTCGTCGGGGACGACATCAAGAGCCAGCTCGGGGCGACGATCGTCCATCGGGTGCTGGCGCGGCTGATGGGCGACCGCGGCGTGAAGCTGGACCGGACCTACCAGCTCAACACGGGCGGTAACACCGACTTCCTGAACATGCTGGAGCAATCGCGGTTGCGCTCGAAGCGGATCAGCAAGACCGAATCGGTGCAATCGCAGCTCGACGTGCCGCTGGAGGAGGGCAACATCCACATCGGCCCGTCGGACTACGTCCCGTGGCAGAAGGACAACAAGGTCTGCTTCATGCGGCTCGAGTACCGCGGCTTCGGCGACATCCCGATGAACATCGAGCTGCGCCTGAGCGTCGAGGACTCGCCCAACAGCGGCGGCATGGCCATCGACGCCATCCGCTGCGCCAAGCTGGCCCTGGACCGCGGCATCGGCGGCCCGCTGCACGAGATCTCCGCGTTCACGATGAAGCACCCGCCGCAGCAGCTCCGCGACTCCGAGGCCCGCGAGCAGTTGGAGCGCTGGATCGCCGCAGGGTGAAATCCGGGAGCGCCACACGGCCGGCCGCGACGGCTGTGCCGCCGAGGTGCGCGCGACTCATAAACTCTCTCGTGGACGCCGCTTGAGGCTGGGCCGCGTGACCGGTCGGATTGGGCCGACATGTGGGCGGGGCAAATCCGCGATGAATCCCTCGATTTTCCGCGCCGCGCGGCCGATTCAATGGGTATACTTGTTTGAGAACAGTGGGCTCAACGGAACAGCCCCTGCGTTGTGCGACAAGGAAGAACTCGTTTGCGAGAACCGTTGCGCTGAACCCTGGGAGGCCCTGGACGACTTCACCCCGTCGGCGGCGCCGTCGAGCGCTAGGTCGGGGCAGCGCGGGCCACCCACCTTGCTACAGGGTTCCAGCAAACCTCTTCCACCGGCAATCGCGGAGGTTGGCTCCGACCTTGCGACGGGACGTGCCGCTCGACGGCTTTTCGCCCCGTCGCTTTTTTCATGCACTGCGGCTTGACCGGCGACGCTGCCGGCCGGACGCTCTGACGCGGACAGCGACAGCGGCGGGATGCGGACTCGTGGAGGTCGGCCGATGAGGCAGGCCGGTTATTCGGCGGCCGGGTGGGCGTTCGTTGCCACGTGGCTTCTCGGCCTGGGGGCCTGTGCTGCCGCACCTGGCCACTCCGCGCCCCGCGCGACGTCGCCCGAGTCCGGGCAGGCGGTCGCCCGGGAGCAGTCCTCACAGGCGCCGGGGCTGGGGGACCCATCAGACGGCGTGCGCCGCCTCGACCAACGCCGGCACCATCTCGCCGAGCTGGAGCGCCGCGTGGAGTCGGCGGAACTGAAGCTCGCCCAGGCCCAGATCGAAATAGAGCACGGCGACCTGCGGCACCGCCAGACCATCGCTCGCCTGGAGAAGGAGTTCGAGTTTGCCAAACGGCGACTGGAGATCTTCGTCGAGCTGACGGCTCCCTTGCGAATCGCCCGCGCCGAGCTCGAACTCGATCGGGTCGGAGCGGATTGTCGTGCCGCCGAGGAAGAGCTGGCCCGTCTCGATACGCCCGTCACCTCAGCGCCGACGGACGACGCCCTGCGGGAAGCGGCCGCCGGCCAAGCCCGGCGCCGGCTCGCGCAGGCCCAACGCGAGCGCGACTTGCAGCGTGAGGAACTCCGGATCCTTCGGGAAGTCCTGCTGCCGCTGGAGCAGATGGAACGCGAACTCGAGGCCGAGCGGAAGAAGCACGCCATCCTTGAGGCCCATTGGGACAACGAGCGGGCCTTGCTGGACCGCCGGATGGCCGTGATCGCCGCCGAGATCGAGCTATCCCGACTGGAACAGGAGCTGGCTCGGGTTCGCGCTGAACTGCCGCCGGACGGCCCGCCCGGCGACGCGGCGCAAGACGCAGAGCACGCCCCATAAGCGCCCCACGGGCTGCTTCCTGGGGCCCACTCTCAGATAACATTGACTTGACGCTGGGGGTTGCCTAGTCTCAGTAGTGAAGACAGGTGGGTGTGGCGGCCTGGCGGGGCCGCCGCGACCCGCATGGGACGGCCGGATGCGCTGGATGGTCCGTTCACCCGTTGTTTGACCCGACGCAGGAAGTCACGCGGCGACCGCCGCCCATGTCCGCCTACTAGCCCGCCGGTTTCGCGGAGTGACTCCGCGCATGCCCAGGAGCCAGTCGATGAGCCTTTGGAACGGCAGCGTGGCGCGACGAGCGCAGGTGTTCCCCGGGGGAATGGTGGCGGTGATCCTCGTGCTGGGGTTGGTGGGGTCGGTGGCGGCCCAGCCGGCCGTGCAGGCCCCCGTGCGCGGCCCGACCTTCGTGGTCCCGGGCGAGCCGCAGGTCAGCACGATCTATGCCGACGGTTCTCACGTCATCGTGGAAACCTCCGAGCGGTGGAAGCTGGTGTGCGGCTCCAACCTCTCCGGCGTCAGCGAGTTGGACCTGCGGTTCTGGGCGGACCGCCACCACGCCGAGATGGCGGCGGGCTCGGTGGTCGTGCTCGACAGCGGGCGCGACGCGGGCCTGGACCTGGTGTTCAACATCGGCAGTTCCGTCCCGACGGCGGCCCGGCCGGCGATCACGCTGGCCGAGCAGTACCTTGAGGGCCTGTTCGGGGACGCGGTCACCGCGACGCTCAGCATCAGTTTTCAGGACATGGGCGGTGGGGGGGTCATCGGGGCCACATCGTCGGCTTACGTGAACAACGTGGCGTACTCCACGTCGCGCAGCAGCCTGATTAACGGCATGGACGACGACGACGTGATCCAGACCTGGCTGCCGACGGGCAGCACCGTCCCGGTCCGCTACGACGGCGCCTCCAGCACCGTGACCAACGAAAACGTCATCCAATGGACCAAGGCGAACTACAAGGCCGCGATCGGCACGGTCAGCGGGTCGGCGGCGAGCATCACCTTCAACACGCAGTTCCCCTTCGACTATGACCCGTCCAACGGGATCAGCTCCGGTCAGATGTCCTTTGTGGACGTGCTGATCCACGAAATCGGCCACGCCCTGGGCTTCGTGTCCGCGGCGGACTGGACGACCAGCACGGCCGTGACCTCGTTGGACCTCTATCGCTTCCAGCGCACCGGGACGACCTACAACCCGGGCACCTACGCTCAGTTCCAGACCTTCCCGCGGCTGGTGGACTACAATACTCCCGACGATGCCCACATCTCGGACATCATCACGAACGAGTACCGGATGTCCGACGGCGACCCGTATCAGGCCAGCCACTTCCGCGAGCAGAGCGCCAACTGGATCGGGCTGATGGACCCGGCCTTCGCCAACGGCGAGACGCACTACCCCAACTACTTCACGATGGCCGACATCAACATGTTCGACGCCATCGGCTGGGATTACCCGCCCTGCGACGTGCCGCAGTTCCTCCAGCAGCCGGTCGCTCAGACGGTCTGTGTCGGCGGCCAGGCGGAGTACTCGGTGCAAGTGGACATCACCGCCCCGGCCTATCAGTGGCGCGTGGGCGCGACGCCCCTCGTGGATGACGGCGTACACATCTTCGGCGCGCAGACCGCCACGCTCCGCATCGTCAACGTCACGCCCGCCGATGCCTCCAACGCCATCAACTGCTTTGTGACCAACACGCTGGACGGCTGCACCAACGCTTCCAACTACGCGGCCCTGACCGTCAAGGACCCGGTCACCATCGTCGCGGACCCGCAAGACCTCACCATCCACCAGGGCGAGAACGTCCTGTTCACCGTGACCGCGAGCGGCGGTGAGCCCCTGTCGTACCGCTGGCGGAAGGACGGCGTGCCGCTTCAGAACGGCGGCAACGTCTACTTCGCCGACACCAACCGCCTGGTCATCCTCTACGCCTCGCCGCTATGGAACGGCATGTACGATTGCGTCGTGAGCAACCTCTGCGGGGACCGCATCAGCAACGCGGCCCGCTTGACGGTGATCCCCGACTCGCTCAAGGGCGACCTCAACTGCGACGGGCACGTTGACTTCGGCGACATCAACCCGTTTGTGATGGCGATCAGCAACCCGGGGCTGTACGAGGCCACGTACCCCGGCTGCCCGTTCGAGAACCGTGACATCAATGAGGACGGCCGGTTCGACTTCGGCGACATCAACCCGTTCGTCGCTTTGCTGACGAACCCATAGCCGCCGGGCCGCACTCCGCGGCCGCGCCACGCCAAGCTGCCGATCGGGCCGTACCCGGCGACGCCCGCCGCGTGCGGCCCGTGCCGTTAGGGGCTGTGCCGGTGCCAAGTCGGGCTTTCCACCACTGGCGTGGCGGGTTCTGTTCGTGGGATTGGCGCCCATCCGAACCCCGCACGCAAGTGCGGGGCCGGGTGTGTGCTGTCCTGGGCGAGTGCGGGGCGCGCTGTTGCTGCGCTGGACGCGTGTGGGGGGCGCTTGCTGCCCTCGGCTACTGGAGGGCCGCCCACCCCAGTTCTAGATGGGTGTTCAGAAACATG
>CAYWYJ010000123.1:0-11637 GCA_964462635.1 uncultured Planctomycetales bacterium | reverse complement strand
CGATTCGGTGCTGAAGTCGTACACGCGCCCGAGGCCGCTCGACCGCCAGGGCTCCCGGTCAGGCGGGAAGGGCACCCCCAGCGTTTGCAGCCGGCCGTCAACACCTCGGCGAAGCTGATACCCGTGCCACGAGTGGTTGACGCAGTCCCGAAACGGCGGCACGCCGCCGCCCAGCTTCCGCGCGTCAATCAGCCCCGTCGGGCCGTCTTCCCAACCGTAGCAGGCCACGGCCATAAAGTTCACGAGGTACCGCGTGCCGGGCTCCGGCGGCTGCGAACAGCCATAGAGAACAAACAGGTACGGCGGTTGAATGGCGGCGTCGCATATCTTGACGAAGGCCTCGGGGGGGATCAGCGCCGGCCGTTCAAGCTTCCGCGCCGGGCCGGTGCGGTCCGTCTTCCAGTCCACGGAGCTGACGAAGTCCGGCGGGACCGCGTCGGGAGCGGAACCGGCAACAGCGGGGTCGCGACGCGGCACGCACGTCACCACGACGTAGAGTTGATCGTTCACATCGAACATCGGCACGGCAGCCACCGGCGTTGGCGACCCCACGGTCATCCAATCGTAGGTCGCTACGTCGCGCGGATGACGGTGGATTTCGCCGCGGGAAGAAACGTCGAATAGGATCAAGTGCTGGCCGCCGATGCCTTCTGCAATTCGCCCCCGGCCGATGGCCCAGCGCGAGTCCGCTGCCGGGCGCGGCGGCGGAACCCAGTACGTGTCGCTGATGCTCGCGTTGCTTCCCACCTCCGACATGGCCAGCGTGCAAACAAGCACCATCGTCAGGCCGACGGTCCAGGCGATGGACTTGGTACCGAGGCGCCAAGCCCGCTCCGCACGGCACGCCACGGCAGCCAGACGGTGTAACACGACCGCCCCCAGAGCGAGACCCGCCGGCCAAAGGGCCCAGTTGGTACCGCCGACGCGCGCGGCCAGCAAAGCGGCGAGCGCGAGTCCACCCACGAGGGCCGCTTTCCAAAGGGAGGGTTGCCGGCCGCGCGGGGCGAGAAGCCGCGACAGAATCGGATAGAGCCCGCACATCAAGAGCAACAATCCGCAGAGCAGCGGGACCACGTCGGTCAGCACGAAAAGCGGCCGGTCCGGCTGTGTCTGCCTCCACCACCATTCCGCGGCGCGCGTGGGCACGCTGCTCGTGAACGGCACCGTTAGCAGCAGAGCCAGCGCCAGCCCGGCCAGCATGACGCCGCTGAGCATCTGCCGTGTAATGGCGGCCCCGGCCAGCGCCACCCAGTACGCGATGACACAGGCCGCCGCCGCGTAGGGCCAAACGTGCCAGTCGTCGGCGTCGCGGACGCGCAGGTCGCGCGCCCCGGCCGCGAGCACCAACTCCAAGAGGCCGACCACCGCGAGCAACGCGAGCACGACCCCGAAACCCACCGCGATCTTCGCCCACAACACCTGCGCGACACTGACCGGGCGCGCGAGCAGAAAGTCACCCTGCCGACGGCCGAAGTCGCGGCCGACGGACTGCGCGGCGACGACGGCGCTGAAGAGCCAGCCGGCCAGTGTCAGCAGCGTGCTGGCCACTCCCGGGAACACCTCGTGGTGCCGGTCGATGGCGGCGTAGAGACCCATCCAGAACAAGGGCAGGCCCAGGAAGATGATCGCGCCGGCGATCAGCGCCGGCCGGCTCTCGGCCAGCTCCTTGTACAGCAGCGCCCGACGTGCCGAGCGCTCCAAGTCGCACTCCGCGAGTCTTGTCACGACAGCCTCCCCGCCCGTTCCAGGCGACCCACCAGCCACAGCGGCACCGCAATCCACAAGACGAGGGCCACCCCAACCGCCATTGCTTGCCAGACCGGGCTCTCAAGGATGAAGACCGCCGGGCTCCACGGGTTGAGCAGCGCCGAAGTCCAGAGCACCGTGCGCACCGCCGGGTCCGAAAACCACACGGCACGCGAGGCCGGGTACTGGAGCATCCACGCCAACGCCGCCAGCGTCAGCAACACGCCGCCGAGCCCCGCGTGCAGCTCGTTGCGCGCCCACGTCAGAATGAAGAACAGCACCGTGTACCACGCCAGCATCGCCACGAGCGACACGGACACCAGCAACCCGAGCGACGGCACGGTCTGCCCCAGTGAGGCCAGCAGCCGCGGCCCCAGCTCGACCCCCGCCGGCGGCGGTGGCAGCGCGAACAGCCGCCGACTGTGCGCCGCCCAATACGCGGCCACGCCGGCGACGACGAATGCCACGACGAGATTGAGCGCCCCGATCAGCCACTTGGCCCGCAGCAGGGTAGCGATCCCCACCGGGCGGGCCCGCAGGAAGTCCCACGTCCCGTCCTCGCGCTCCGTCGCCACCGAGCCCATCGCCAGGAAGATCGCCAGCAACAGCCCCAGCGGCCCGAAGACGATAACCAGCGATTCCGGCAGCGGAATGAGCTGCGCCCGCACGAGACTGGCCGCGATGACGGCCAGCACCAGCGTGCCCAGCACGCACCGCCAGCGCTGCTCACGCCACTCCTTCCACAACAAGGCGGCCCTCATGGCGTCGGCCCCTTCCGCCCCGCCACGTACGCCTCAAAAACCTCGTCGAGGTTGAGGTCCACGGTCACCAGGCCGTTGGCGCTGACCTCTTGCAGCGGCTGCCGGGCCGCCTCGATGTCGGCGGTAATGACCGCCCAATGGTCGCCGTCGCGCTGGACATCCAGCACGCCGGGCACGGCCGTTATGCGGGCGGCGTCGCGCGGCCGCAGCTCCACGCGCTTCACGCGCGCCCGCAAGGTCTCCACCGGCTCACTGACCACGATCCGGCCGCCGTGGAGAATCGCCACGTGGTCGCAGATCGGCTCGATCTCGTACAACAGGTGCGACGAGAAGAAGACGGTCACGTCGCGGGCCTGAAGCTGGCCGATGACATCGCGCAGGAAGTCCCGCCGGGCCAGCGGGTCCAGCCCCAGCACCGGGTCGTCGAGAATGACCAGCTCCGGCCGATGTGCCAGGGCCAGCAGCAAGGCCAGCTTGCTGGTTTGCCCCTTCGACAACGTGCCGACCCTGGCGTCGGCCGCGAGGCCCATCTGCCCACGCAGCTCCTCCGCCAATCCCGCGTCCCAACTCGGGTGGAACCGCCCGCACCAGGCGATGATCTCCCCCACCTTCATCCACGCGTACATCGTCTGGTTCTCGGCCATGTAGCCGACGCGCCGGCGGGTTTCGATAGGCTCGGTCAGTGGGTCGGTCCCCGCGACGCGGCACGCTCCGCCGTCGGGCCGCAGCAACCCCAGCAGGATGCGGATGGTGGTGGACTTGCCGGCCCCGTTGAGCCCGAGGAACCCGAACACCGCGCCGCGGGGCACGGCCAGGTCCACGCCGTCCAGCACCCGGCGGCGGCCAAACGACTTGGACAACCCACGGATTTCGATCATGGGTTCACTCATGCCGGCCCTCTCTTTCCTGGCTCTTCACGGGTTCCACTGGAACCATCGTCCACGTGGGGAGGGCGAGGCTCCTGCCGAGCCGCCCCTTCGGCACCAAGGCACGGCTCAGCCGGCGCTTTGCCCTCCTGCGACCCAGCCGGAGCTTCGCCCTCCCGCGCCTCAGCGCGAGGTTCATCCCCCCGTCCCCGGGCCTTCGTGAACGTCCCTCGTTCCTGCGAAAGCCGATCGAGCTCCTGATCGAGCAGATTGTGCAACTCTCTCGAATCGACGCCGTAGAGCTGGGCCTTCGCCGCCGCCTGCGCCAGCAGGTCTGCGAGGACACGCCGCCGCTCCGCCGCGCTGACGGTCGCCGCGTCGCGGGCGACAAAGGTCCCGTCGCCGTGCCGGCGGGCGATGAGCCCGTCGCGTTCGAGTAGCTCGTAGGCTTTGAGAACGGTGTTCTGGTTGGCGGGCAGGGCCCGGGCCAGCTCGCGGACGCTGGGGAGCCGATCACCCACCCGCAGGCGGCCGCACGCTATCTGCTCGGCCACCTGCTCGACGATCTGCCGGTAGATCGGCAACCCGGACGACGGAACCAGACGCAGTCTCATACTGTTATAGTACACTATAGCAGTCACAAGTCAATGGCAGGTTCGGAAATCCGACTTGGGTGAACTTGCCGAAAGACCGGGTGCCCCGTGAAAGCCGCCAATCAGAACGCGAAGCGCCAGCGAGCGCGCCGGTCGGCGGCGCTCGCCGGAGCTTCGCGTCCTGACCCGGTCTGACCCCGCCGCGAAGCGTGCGGCGTCGGTTGGGTGGTGGTTTCCGGCAAGTTGTTACTTGGCTTCGATGGCGACCGTCCCGGTCCCCGGCACCGCCCCGGTGACCAACTTCCCCTGGCCGTCGTAAACGCTCTCGGTGGCCGCCGTGTCAATCGTGATGGCCAGCCGCTCGGTGGCGCAGTCGAGGCCGTCCTCCGCCGGCCGCAGCCAGCGCACTGCGAGAGCCTCACTGCGCGTCACCGACGAAACCCGTGGCCGCGACAGGCAAGCGCGTTCCGTCGGGACAGCAGCCCATGGGGCCGTGCTGACCGAAGTAGCCGTAAGACTTGTAATACAGGCAGGTTACACGCGCCTTACAAGTCGCTCGATCTGCACGAACCGGCTAATGGCGACCACTTCGCCGCGGATGCCGCGGCTGGCAGGGCCGATTCAGAGGTTTTTTGTTGTGGCGCGGCCCGCGTCTGGTTACATTGCAGGTAGTGAGCGGGCGCAACCAGCCGGCGCGCGGTTTCCGCGAGGAGTCGCGGCGGCGCCAGCGCCGAGGTTCGAACTGCGGCGCGTTGTGCCCACGATATGGATGGAGGCAGGATTTCGTCACGACGGGAGATGTTCCGCCTGTGTGTGCGGGCGCCGATCGTCACGGAAACAGCGGGGTTCGGGAGGACCCCGGAAGGAGGAGGCTATGAGAATCGTTGTTGTGTTGTGTGCCCTGGCCGTCTGCGGGCTCGCGTTCGGCCAGCACGTGGTCGCGCCGAACGCGTACGCCGCGCAGGGCGGAGCGAGCGGGTTGAATACCCTGCTGCGCGATGCCCCCAACGAGCGCACCTACCAAATGGCGATCGCCCCGTCCCAGTTGGGCGACATTCCCGATGGCGGGCTGATCACAGGGATCACCTGGCGGATTCGCGCCGTGTCGTCCTACACGACGTGGCCCGCCACCGACGCCAACTGGGCCAACTATGACATCCAGATCAGCAAGTCGAACTTCCCGGCGGGTTCGCTGAGCACCACGTTCGCCGACAACATCGGCCCCGACGTGGTCATGGGCCGCAACGGCCCGCTCACGATCCCGGCCAATTCGTTCCCCGGCGGAGCGGTCTGGCCGCCGAACGTGAACGACTTCGGCTACGAGATCATGTTCGCCAACCCGTACACGTATCACGCCGGTGACACGCTGCTGTTCACGGTCCGACACACCGGCAACGACACGGGCACGAACCGATTCCTGGATTCGGTTGCCAGCGGCACCGACGTGCAGGCGTTGAGTGCGACGAGTTACACGGCCACGACGGGTTCGAGTGCAAGCTTCTCGATCTCGAAGATCCTGTACACCCCAGAGCCCAGCGCTCTGGCGCTGTTGGCGGTCGGCGGTCTGCTGCTTCGCCGCCGCTAGTTCGACAGAGCTTGTCGCTCGTTCTCTGGTCTCAAACGAAACCCCGGCCCCGCGGCCGGGGTTTCTCTTGCGCTGCGTGGTGGCCCGCCGGGCCACTCGGGCACAGCCGCCTGTGATACTGCGACGAGCATCAGGACACGAAGCGCCAGCGAGCGCGCCGGTCGGCGGCGCTCGCCGGAGCTTCGCGTCCTGACCCGGTCTGACCCCGCCGCGAAGCGTGCGGCGTCGGTTGGGTGGTGGTTTCCGGCAAGTTGTTACTTGGCTTCGATGGCGACCGTCCCGGTCCCCGGCACCGCCCCGGTGACCAACTTCCCCTGGCCGTCGTAAACGCTCTCGGTGGCCGCCGTGTCAATCGTGATGACCAGCCGCTCGGCGGCGCAGTCGAGGCCGTCCTCCGCCGGTCGGACGAAGCGTACGGTGTACACCACGTCGCCGGTGAAGACGGCTTCCTCGACGGGCTGCCCCACGCCGGCGAGGGCCACGTTGCCGCCCGTCAGGTACAGCCCGAAGGGGTCGTACGTGTCGTAGGAGTCGAAGCTCGCGTACGAATCGACCGGGACGAACGCCGCGATGCCGATGACGTCGCCGCAGCCGATCTTGCCGCTGGCCGTGCCATTGGGCGCGACGAGGACGGAATGCTCCTGGGTGTACTCAAGGTACGGGGACGAGGAACCCACGAAGCTGAACGGGAACTCCTCGCCCGGGTACTCCGGTCCTTCGAGCCCGTACGCCAGGACCACGCGGGCGGGGGCGGCGGTGTTGTTGATGATCCGCACGCTGACCTGCGGCAGGTTCTCCAACTGCGCGTTGAACTCGTTCCACTCCTGCTCGTAACGCTGCAAGTCCTCAACCGACGGCAGGTAGTCCGCATACGGGCCCAGCAGGGCGCTCGATATGGGCGGGCAGCCGCCGCCACCGAAGACCAGGATCGTCGCCAGGCCCAAGACCCCGATCCACTCGCCGCCGCGCAATCCACCCGCCGGCCTGTTGCTCGTTACCCCAAGTCGATTCATAGCTTGCGCCTCCTTGAAGTTCCCGTGCCGCGTGACGTTGGTGACGACGGCTTCGGCCGCTCGTCGCGCCAAGTATAAGCCCGCGTGGCAACGCGCCCCAGGTGTCCAACGGGCCCGACGAAGCCGCGCGACGGTCCTGGTGTCGCCGACGTGCCGATGTGGTGGCAGCGCACAGAGACCGGCGAAAGCGCCGCGCGCACCGTCGGCGGGGGTGGGCGTCAAGACAATGGCGGCGGGCGCTGTTGGCCGCCCGTGGTGACGCTGACCCACATCGGGGCACGGCCGCGCCGGCCGGTGACACGGCCGCGACAGCGCTGTACAAAGCCCTGTGGACCGCTCCGCCCCGGTCGAAGCACCGGGACACGCGCAGCACGGGCGGACGGTTTGGAGGATCACCGCTGGCAGGTCACTTCCTCGCCGCCGACTGGGCCGTCCTCATCGGCCACCTCCTGCTGACTACGCTCCTGGGCGCCCGCCTCGCCGGGCGACAGGCCACGCTCCGCGATTTCTTCCTCGGCGGCCGCAAGCTCCCCTGGTACGCGGTCAGCGGCTCGATCATCGCCACCGAAATCAGCGCCGTGACGTTCGTCAGCGTCCCCGCGATCGTGTTCGCCGAGCGCGGCGACCTGACGTACCTGCAACTGGCGCTGGGGGCGATCCTGGCCCGCCTCATCATCGGCATCTGGTTCGTGCCGGCGTTCTACGAGCGCGAGATCTACAGCCCGTACGATTACATGGGGGCCCGCCTGGGCCCGTCGGTCCGCACGGTCACGACGGGGCTGTTCATGCTCGGGGCCGTGCTGGGGCAAAGTGTCCGCGTCCTGCTCACCGCATTTATCCTGCAACTGATGACCGGCCTGCCGCTGGGGACGTCGATCTGGACCATCGGCGCCGTCGCCGTGCTGTGGACGCTGCTGGGCGGCATCACCACAGTGATCTGGACCGACGTGATCCAGTTCGGAGTCTTCGTGCTGGGCCTCGTCGCCGCCCTGCTGTACGTCATCCACGAATTGCCCGGCGGCGCGGGCGAGGTGCTGAGCGTGGCGGCGGAGGCCGGCAAGCTCCGGTTCTGGAACTTCAGCCTCGACCCCAACGTCGCCTTCACGATCTGGGCCGCGCTACTCGCCAACACGGTCCTGTGCCTCAACGCCTACGGCACCGACCAGCTCATCGCCCAGCGGATGTTCTGTTGCCGCGGACCGCGTGAGGCCCGCGCGGCCATCATCGTCAGCAGTGTCGGCCAAGTCGTGACGGTCGTGGCCCTGGCCGTCGGCCTCGGTCTCTACGCGTTCTACCAACACCGCCCCCTGACCGGCGAGGCCGCGGCCTTGGTGGCCGAGCGCGTGGACCGCATCTTCCCGCTATTCATCCTCCAGGAGATTCCGCCGGGCCTGACGGGGCTGATCATCGCGGGCGTGTTCGCGGCGGCGATTTCAAGCCTCGATTCCGTGCTGGCCGCGCTGAGCCAGACGGTCGTCTCGACCTTCTATCGCCCATGGCGGGAAACAAGAGGCTACCCCACGACTCCCCTCCCTTCCAGGGAGGGGTTGGGGGAGGGCGGCGCGCCCCCGCCCTTGGTGCCCTCAATGCGCGCGCTTCCCGAGGGCCAAACGGCCGCCGAGAGACCTGCCGGAGCGGCTTTGCAGCCCGACGAGCGCCACTATGTCCGTGCCGCCCGCGTCCTGGTCATATTCTGGGCCATCCTACTGTGTGCCATGGCCCAGGTCACCGTGCTGGCCCTGGAACGCTACGGCGACATCCTCAATCTCGCGCTGGCGATGGCCACCTACACCGGCGGAGCCATGCTGGCGGCGTTCCTGCTCGCCCTGTTCCGGCTCAATGTCGATGCCCGGGGAATCCTCGCCTCAGCCCCGCTCTCCGTCATCACCGTCCTCGCCATCTCGTGGCACCAGCTCTGGGCCGTCTACACGACCGCGGTCCTGGCGGCCCTGACGCTGGCCGGTTGGCTCATTGGCGTCTTCATCCGGCCCGGCGGCCGGCATCCCGACCCCCAGCGCGACGGACCCGCAACCGCCCTCGTGGCGACCGCCGGCGCGCTGGCGGTGTTCCTCTGCGGTTACCGTGACCCGGCTACGGGCCACGCGCTCACCGTCGCGTGGCCGTGGAACGTCCCGATCGGGTTCACGGTGGCGTTCGGATTGGGTTACCTGCTGGCACGCCCGCGAGCGTCGCCGCCAGAACTTCCCGCATCTGCCGCAGAAACCGCTCCTTCGTGAACTGCTGCGCGTGGCGGTGCATCATCGCCGGGTCGAACCGCAACGATTCGAACCGCTGCATCGCCGCGGCGACCGCCTCTACAGACGGTTGCTCGAACCACACGCCGGTCTGCTCGGGTAACACGGTCTCCGTCGCCCCGCCCACGCCGTACGCGACGACGGGGCAGCCGTGGGCAATGGCCTCAACCGGCACGATGCCGAAGTCCTCTTCGCCGGGAAACAGCAGCGCCGCGGCCCGGCGATAGTGCTCGTTGATGACGTCGGCAGCCTGCCAGCCAAGCCACTCGACGCCTTGAGGTCGCGTGGCCCGCAGCCGCGTCACGTCCGGCCCGTCGCCGATGACCACCAGCCGACGCCCGAGCCGCACGCACGCCGCCACCGCCAGGTCCAACCGCTTGTACGCCGTGTGATACCCCACACACAGGTAGTACTCGTCGCGCGGGCCCTTCGCCGGTGTGGCGGGGATGTCCACCGGCGGATGGACGACGACCGCGTCACGGCCGTAGTGCCGCCGAATCCGTTCCGCGACGTGCCGCGAGTTGGCGACGAACACATCCACCCGCTGCGCCGCTTCGCGGTCGGCCCGACGGACGCGCGCGCCCAGCGGCCCCCACAACGGCCGCAGCGCCCGCGGCACCTCCCGCCGATATTCGTCGGCCAGGTCCCACACGTACCGCATCGGCGAGTGGCAGTAACAGACGACCTTGCTGCGCGGGTCGGGCCGCATCGCCTTGGCGATGGCCGCATCCGAGCAGACGACCAGGTCCGCCGGCGGCAGTCGAACGCGCCGCGCGGCCCACGGCAGCAGTGGTAGCAGTTTGGGGTAATGCCGCGTCGCCCCCGGGAGCCATTGCAGCGGCGACGTACGGACCGGACGCCGCATCAGGGGTGAGCCCGCCATCCCGGCCCGGTCGCAGACCAGCGTGTAGACAGGACAATCCGGGAGCAGCTCGCCGATCGCCTCCAGCACCTTCTCGCCGCCGCGCACCCGGACCAGCCAATGGTGCGTCAGGACGGCGGAACAGCGCAGGGGCTCGACGGCTGCCGTCGCCGGCGGGGCCGGATCCGAAAGCGTGGACGGGCGAGTTCCCATATCTCGGTAGCGACGAGCCCGACGCTGTGTGGCACGGCCGCCGCGGGCCGGCCAGCCCGGTTAGTCCGCGGGGGCAGGCACACTGCCACCCCGTTTCAAGGCGGGGTGGGGGAAGGCGGGTGCCATCGATCCGTGACGGATTCTCTGTGCTTCAGTCGTGCATGAAGGATTCACGAGTGCTTGCAACAGCCTCTGGAAGACGGAGCCGCACGTTCGACGATCGGCCGGCACTTCGATGAAGGCATCTCGTGGCGGGTCGCGCGGCGCGCTCGGAGAATCTAAGAAGCGGTCGAAGAGGTCGGCGTTCCGGCTTCCACCTGGCCGGCGCGTTGCCGCAGGACCGGCAACAGCTTCGAGATCTCCTGCGCGTAGCCGCTGTTGGGGAACTCGCGGATGAGCTGTTCGCCCGCCTCGATGGCGCTGGGGAACTGCTTGTACGACACCGCCAGCGTAAACCGCGTCTTGAGCTGTTCGAGCCGGGCGCGAAAGACGCCGCGGGCCGATTCCTTGAGCGCCTCCGCCTCCTTCGGCACGAGGTACTGATCGAGCTCGAAGAGCAGCCGGTGCGCCCGGTCCACGTCCTCGCCGCGCACCGCCTGATCGTAGTCCTTCAGCAACTGCTGCTTGATCTCCTGCCGGCGGCGCTCGATCTGCCGCGGCAGCTCGGCGATCGCGGTGTAACCGGGGAACAGCGCGGCCAGCCGCTCGCACTCGGTGCGGGCCTGCTCCCACTTGCGCTGGCCGCACAGCGATTCGAAGCGGGCCAGGGCGGCGGCGATACGCTCCTCGGTCGTCGAACGCCGGGCCTGCTCCAGCGTCTCGCGCAGTTTGGCCGCCTCGTCGCGGTACCCAAAGACGGTTTCCATGTCGCGGATCAGGTGCTCGGCCGATTCCCAGTCCTGGCGCACGATGGCCCCCTGAATCGCGTCGCGGAGGAACTCGTAGTCCTTCTCGCGGTAGACCACGCGCTTGGCCCAGTCCGAGAGGTTGCTGTTTTCCGCGATGGTGCGCGAATGCTCCTCCTGCCGTCGCAGCAGGTCGGCCGCCTCCAACAGCACGTCGTAGGCGCGATAGGCGTAATTCGTGAACCGCTGGATGAGCACTACCTGGCAGTAGAGCAGGACCGCCACGAGGATGACGGCCAGACCCGCGACGATCAGCGGGGCCCCGGCGGTCCACGCCCCGTGGGCAAACCAGAGACTGATCCCCGACACGATGGCCACGACGCCGCCCACACACGCGAGCACCAGGACGGCGGTGGCGAGATTCCGAAGTCGTTCGTGTCGCTCAGGCGGACCGGGCATGGGGCACCTGTGAGTTGAGGGCGACATCAACCCGCGGGACGCCGGCAGCCAACCCGACGCCCCGTCTCCGATCGCGGCGTCAGCGTACCGCGTCCACTGTCGCCGGTCAAAACGTGCCATCGGACGCGGACGCCGCGAAACCACGTCCGCGGCCGACCCGGCCGTGGTACAATCCGGTTGGCGGAGTGGGCCTGGCGGTCGCTCTTGGCACGCCGCCGCGGGCTTCGGGTTGCCTTGCGTCGACCGGGACCCGGAGCGTGGGGCGGCGTGCCAAGGGAGGAAAGTCCGAGCTGGACAGGGCGTGGTGGTGGCTAACGGCCACCCGGCGTGAGCCGCGGGAAAGTGCCACAGAAACCACACCGCCGACGGAGTGCGTGGGAACGTGAGAACGTGGGAAGGCGGGAACGCGGGCCTGTGGACAGCCGCTGCTGGACCGGGG
>CAYWYJ010000122.1:0-11680 GCA_964462635.1 uncultured Planctomycetales bacterium | reverse complement strand
ATGCCCCAGTAACCTTGACCGGGGATCGGGTTCATGTAACCGGGCATGTCATAACCTGCGCAGAAACCGGCTGCGCGGCCGGTCCGAGGGCCTTGTCCGAGCGGCCCCGTGTGATCTCCACCAGCCATTTCACATCTCCTTTCTGCACGAACGTGCTGGCTCATGCCGGCCCGTGTCGCCGGCCCGGGCCGCGCGATCCCTGCGGCGTACCGCCGTGCGCGTGGCCGCCATGCCGACGCCGTCCCCGGCCAACGCCGCACCGGCCTTGCCGCCTTCGCCCGCAGCAGCCGGGCATGAGAAACTGGGGCTCGTCCAGACGGCCGGCCACAAAAGCCCGGAGAACCTCCTCCACTGCGCCGCAGGTCTGGGGTATTACCTGGATCGCCGCCGCGTGCAGCAGCGCTTCCAGCGGCCGCGAGATGGCCCCACAGATCAGCACGTCCACGCCGTGCCGCGTCAGTTCGGC
This sequence comes from uncultured Planctomycetales bacterium, assembly GCA_964462635.1. Lineage (GTDB taxonomy): Bacteria > Planctomycetota > Phycisphaerae > UBA1845 > Fen-1342 > JBFMAI01. The sequence continues at coordinate 11,214 of CAYWYJ010000122.1, read as the reverse complement.
CACCCGCTGACCGAGGTCTTGGGAGCGCAAGGGCACCGTTTGGCGGCTTCGTTCGCGGTCGCTGTCGAGGTCCACGAGGACGATCGCCTGCGCCACGTCGAATACGGGCGAGACGCGGTCGTCGAGTGTGGGGACGGCGAGTTTCATCGTCCGAGATTATGGCATGGGCCGTGCCGCAGCGGGAACCAGAAGGGTTCGTGGGTCGCAAGAGCTTTGCAGGACAATATTTATGGTTGTCCCACAGTCGGAACGGAAGCCCCGGCGGGAGTTGCAATATGCAATTGTCGGGACGGTTGACAATTGCAACTTGCACTCTATGGACACTCCGCGGGCGTGACACTCGCGGCATGTTGGCTTAAAGCATGTAACAAGACCCTGGGGCACGGGCTCTCAGCCTGTGGTTCACCGGCTGGAGAACCGGTGCCTCACGGTCGCGTAGGCGGTGCTTTGTGATTACGCGGGAGCGGCGCGCAACCCGAACGACCATCGCCGGCTCGCGGGTTGACGCCGCCATTCCGCTCGTGGTTCGCTGACGCCCCGCTTGGCCGATCCACGCCGGAGTCCACCGATGTCTGGGCAACACACCAACAACCCCGCCCTGCCCCTGCACCCCATCGGCGTCATTCGTAGCCCACACACCGTCGCCGACCAGACGCCGATCCAACCCGTGTTCGCGCAGGGCATTCCCGGTCGGGTTGAGATTCTGCCGCAATATGCAGCGGGCCTGGCGGACCTGGACGGCTTCTCACACATTTGGTTGCTGTACTGGCTTCACCGGGCCGGCCCGGCGCGGCTGACCGTACGGCCGTACCTTCAGGACGCCGAGCACGGCGTGTTCGCCACACGGGCGCCGACGCGGCCCAACCCGATCGGTCTAAGCCTTGTCCGGCTGGTTCGCCGTGAAGGCTGTGTGCTGCACCTTGAGGACGTGGACACTCTCGACGGCACGCCGCTGCTCGACATCAAGCCCTATGTGCCGCGCTTCGACTACCGCGCCGACGCGCGCACCGGCTGGTTAGAGGCCGTGGACGAGCAGGAGGCCCAGCAGCGCGGACGAAGGTCGTTCGGCACGAACCGGCCATATTGAGGTTGCCCGCGCGCAGGTCTGGGCCGGCCTCAACCGCCTCACCGGCCGCGGGTGTCCCCCTTCGCCGGGACCGCAGCGCAAATACCCAGCGTCTTCAGCTTGCGAAACAGCGTGCTCGGGTTGATGCCCAGTTCGCGCGCGGCGGCGGCACGGTTGCCCTCGTGCCGCCGCAGGGCATCGCTGATGTGAATCGCCTCCAGCTCCGCCAGCGTCAGCGCCGTCTTCAGTCGCCGCGGGACCTGGCCCGCCGCGCCGTGCAGCGCCGGCGGCAGGTGCTGCGGCTCGATCAGGCCGCCGCGACACAGCACGAACGCGTGCTCGATGATGTTCTCCAGCTCGCGGACGTTGCCCGGGTAGTCGTGGGCCATCAGGATCGCCAGGGCGGCATCGGAAACCCCGGCGATGTCCTTGTTTTGCACACGGCTGAAGCGCGTGACGAACCGGTCGACGAGCAGCGGAATGTCCTCGCGGCGTTCGCGCAGCGGCGGCAGTCGCAGGCGCACGACGTTGATGCGGTAGTACAGGTCGTCGCGGAACTTCCCGGCGCGTACCAGCTCGTCCAGGTCGCGGTGCGTCGCGGCCACGATCCGCACGTCCACCGGCACGGGCTCGACCGAGCCCAGCGGTTCATAAACGCGCTCCTGCAACACCCGCAGCAGCCGCGTCTGCATGGCGGGCGACACATCGCCGATTTCGTCGAGAAACAGTGTGCCGCGGTCCGCGACCGCCAGCCGCCCCGGTTTGTCCCGCTTGGCGTCCGTGAACGCCCCGGCCTTGTAGCCGAACAGCTCGGATTCGAGCAGCGTGTCGGGCAGGGCCCCACAGTTGAGGGCCACGAAGCGGCGCTTGCCGCGCGGCGACAGGTTGTGAATCGCCCGCGCGACCAACTCCTTGCCCGTCCCGCTCTCGCCTTCAATGAGCACGGTGGCGGCGCTGTCCGCCACCTGCGGCAGCAACTCGAAGAGCCGTTGCATCGCGGCACTGCGCCCGACGAGGTCGGCGAACGTGTAGCGTCCCTCCAGCTCCTTGCGCAGCTCCTCGACCTGGCTCAGGTCGCGGAACGTCTCGACGCCGCCGATCACACGCCCGCGCTCGTCCTTGAGCAGGGCCGCGGAGACGCTGATCGGAATCCGCTCGCCATCGGCCCGCACGATGTAGACGGCCTTGCTCACCACCGGGCGGCCGGTACGGTGCGCACCCTTCAAGGCGCATTCCGTCTCGCAGATACTCGCCCGGAACACGTCGCAACAGCGCCGGCCCAGCGCTTCCCCTCGTGTGACCCCGGTGATTCGCTCGGCCGCCGCGTTGAACGACGTGATCCGCCAGTCCAAATCGACCGTGAACACCCCGTCGGCCACGGAGTCGAGGATGACCTGATACGTGTTTGCTCCGGCCGGCTGGTTCATCGTCTGCCCTGAGCCGGGCCTGCATCGCCCCGGGTGGCGGACGCGGCCCGCCACCCGCCCGCGCGGATGGCGGCGGCGGCATTCGCCCCCGGATTGTATGCGAACGCGGAATCCCAGACGACGCGCGGGCGCCGGCCGCTGGTTGGCTGTGTGAACAGGGCCAGGGGCCATGTGCACGCCTGCATCAGCATGGCACGTGGCGCGATTGCGAATGCTCATTCAGCGTTCGGCCGGTGAATTGCCCGCCGTCCCCGCCAGCACCGCCAACACGTCATCGACCACGCCGCTCATCCGCCGCAGGCCGCCGGGGGTCCGGGCCGCGACGTGCGGCGTCAACAGGCAGCGGTCACAGGTGAAGAGCGGGTGGTCCGGCGGCAGTGGCTCGGGGTCGGTGACGTCCAGCGCGGCGCCGGCGAGCCGGCCTTCCTGGAGGGCGGCGGTGAGGGCCATCGTATCGACGACGGCGCCGCGGGCGGTGTTGATGAGCCGGGCCGCGGGGCGCATCCGCGCCAGCACGTCGGCGTTGATCAGGCCGCGTGTCAGTTCGGTCAGCGGCACATGGAGCGACACCACGTCGCTCCGGGCCCAAAGCGTGGGCTTGTCCACCGACTCCGCGGGGAAGTCGAACGGGCCCACGGGCACGATGTCGTTGTACAGCACCCGCGCCCCGAAGCCCGCCGCACAGATTCGCCCCACCCGCGACCCAATCCGCCCCATGCCCACGATGCCGACCGTCAGCTCATTGAGCTCGGGGCCGTGAGGTTGGGCCCGCGCGGCCCAGAACTCGCCGCGTTGGTAGGCCGCCGCCAGCCGCGGAACGGGTCGCAGCAGAAGCAGGATCAACGCAAGGGTGAGGTCGGCGACGGCCTCGGTGGCGGCGCCGGGGGTGTTCACAACGCGAATGCCGAGGGCCGCGGCGGCCGCGGTATCCACAAGGTCGGTCCCGACGCCGGCCACCCCGACGACGCGCAGACGCCGGCCCGCGGCGAGCAGTTCTCGATTCACTCGGGTGTGCGTGCGGACGATCAGCGCGTCGCAATCCGCGATCAGGCGAGTTAGCGCGGCCTCGTCGGACGTTGGCGCCCGGATGACCCGGGCCGCCGCCTCCAGGCGCTGCTCCGCGTCAGGTTCCAGCCGGCCAACCAGCAAGATGCGGTGCATGGCAACCCCGCGTGGCCTCATTCGCGCGCTTGGACGGTCCCGCACGGCCGCGGCGCGGCGGACGAAGATCCCGGGACGATCAAGAGACGTGCGGGGCACCAAGTCTCAGATCGCGCTGCAACGGCCAGAAAGACGTCGTCCCGCCGTAGCGCATCCCAAATGGGTGTTCACAGTCGTGTGACATGGGAGGGTGATCCCGGCGCGCCGGGACTGCCGAGCCGCGGCTCGCCGGGAGGCTCGCCCTCCCGGTCGGCATCCCATGATCCTGAGAGCCCATTCAGGAGTCGCCGCCAGCCTTTTCCGGGGGCACCGGTTGGTCCGAAGGACGCACGGTCGGCTCCGCCGGCACCGGCGTCGGTCGGCCGGGCGTCCGCTCGGGGAGGCCCTTGCGCGCCGCCGTCGTATACCGCAGGATCGGCACCTCGATCGTCTGATACTGCGGCTCGACCTTCTCCACGTGAATGACCAGCTTGCCGCCGGTCTCCGGGATCTCTTCCAGCGGCGGCAGGGTCACGCGGATCTGCCGGTAGCTGACCTGCCCGGCGGTCTGCGGCTCGGCCGGCAGAAGCTCGAACTTCACCGATTCCGGGACCGCCTCGATCTTCGAGATCTCCACCGGCTCCTCCGTCCGGGATTGCAGGCGGATAATCTGCTGGGCCGGCCGGTCGCGGCCGGCGGCAACGTACAGCCGCGGCGGCGACGCGAACAACAACGGCTGGGCGTTGGCCGACACCTGAATGAGCACCTCGGGCGAAATCTCCAGGCCCGTCTCCAGGTGAACGACCGTGCGACTGAACCCGACGGGCAGCGGCGGGCGGGTGGTGACGGTCAGATCGTAGGCCTTGCCGGGCTCGACCTCGGCCAGCTTGACATCGAACAGGCCGAAGTCCTGCTCGGGCTTCAGCTTCAGGTGCATCGGCTTTTCGTAGCGGTTTTCCAGACGGAGCGTCTGCGAGGCCGGCTTGTCGGTCCCGATCATCTGAAGGTTGACGTTGTTCGTCGGGCTGGCCAGGTACAGCGGCCGGACGTTTCCGCGGATGGGGACCGTGACCGAAGCATGGGCCGGGTCGTTGGTGGTCACGGTGACGGTCTTGTTGGCCCCACCGAGGTACTTCTGCGTGTCGTACGTGGCCGAGAATGTGCTTGATTCACCCGGCGCCAGCGGGCTCTTCGGCCGCGTGGCCAGCGTACAGCCGCACCCGCTCCGCACGTCCACCGTCAGCGGGGCGGTCCCGACGTTCTTCACGGTGAACTCGCCCCGCGCCGGCTGCCCTTGCCAGACCTCGCCGAAGTTGAACTCCATCGGCGTCAGCTCGAGCTTCGGGCCCTCGCCGGAGACGACGACCGGGGCCGACGCGGTCGGTTCCGCCTGGCCCCACGCCCATCCCGCGCCCCCAAGTATTCCCGCCACGATCACCAGTGCAGCTATTGAACGACGCCTCATGGTACATATCCTCCACGGCGAGCAACCGGCCGGGCCGATCTCGCCCATTGTGAACATGATAGCAAGTCCATCATGTCCCGTCCTCAGATTTCGCGTCCGGCGGCGCGGGAGCGGTCTCGGACACGTGGCGGCGCAATTGCCCGCAGGCGGCGGCAATGTCCGGGCCGCGCGAGGTTCGCAGGTGCGCGTTGACCCCGCCGCGCCGCAGCAGGGCCTGGAACTCATACGCCGCCGGCCCGCTTGGCCGCCGATACGGCAATCCCGGCACCGGATTGTACCGCAGCAGGTTGACGTTACAGCGCAAACGGCGGGCAAGTTGCACCAGCTCCGTCGCGTGCCGTTCGAGCATGTTGACCCCGTCCAGCAACACGTACTCCAGGGTGATCTCACGCCCGGTCTTCTCGAAGTAGTACGTACACGCGGCCAGAAGTTCGCTGATCGGGAACCGCGCCGCCGGTATCAGCTCGCGTCGCAATTTGTCGTCCGGGGCGTGCAGCGACAGGGCCAGGTTGATCGGCAGGCCCTCGTCGGCGAGCCGGTGAATCCCCCGCGGCAGGCCGACGGTGCTGAGGGTGATCTTGCGGGCCCCGATCCCCAGGCCCCACGGGGCATTGATGATGCGGATCGCCCCCACGACCGCGTCGTAGTTCGACAACGGCTCCCCCATGCCCATCAGGACGATGTTGGACAGACGCCCCGCGCCGGCGGCCGCGATGCGCTGCCGCACACGGAGCGCCTGCTCCACGATCTCGCCCGCGGTGAGTTGCCGCTCCAGGCCACCGAGTCCGCTGGCACAGAACCGGCAGCCGATCGGACAACCGACCTGGGACGAGATGCACGCGGTGTGCCGCTCGGCCTCGGGAATCCAAACAGTCTCCACGGACCGGTCGTCCGGCCACGTCAATAGGAGCTTGCACGTGCCGTCGGTCGAGACGGAGTCGGCGCTCAGCCGGCCGCGGTACAGGTCGGCCTGCTCGTGCAGTTGGCCGCGCAAGGCCTTGGGCAGGTTGCTCAGCGCGTCGAAGGACTCGGCCCCCTTGGCGTAGATCCAGTCGGCGAGCTGGGAGGCCCGATACTTCGGCTGCCCGAGTGACTCGACCCACGCCTCGAGTTGCGGCAACGTCAGGCCGAGCAGGTGTACGCGGTCGGGGGTCGGGGCGCCTGACCCCGTGCCCGTTTGGGCCACAGGGAGATCCATCGGGGTTCCTCGTCGCCGCGCCGCGGCTGTCCGCCAGCGGCCCGCGCGTCCGGTAAGTCGGCGCGCCGAGGCGACGCGCATCGCAAACTCCGTAGTATAACGCGCCGCGGCCCGCCGCACGCCCACGAGGCCCGCGCCGATTCCTGGCCTTGCGCTTGCAACCCAACCCGCGCGGGCCTATGCTCGAATAGGAGAGCTTGGTCGGTGTGCATTCGCCGGGGACGGCACGCCGTACGCTGCGGACCGTGGTCTGGTGCTTGGCCGAGTGGCCGGCGGAACGTGGCGTCCCAGCGACGCACCCCCAGGGAGGTCCGCGATGAGTATCATAACGGGCAAGCGGCACGGAGACCCGGTGGAGGCGCGTGTGACGAAGGCCGATCTCGACTGGCCGAACCTGGACTTCGGCTACCACCCGACGGATTTCAACATCCGCTACACGTGGCGTGACGGGGCCTGGAGTGAGGGGACGCTCACGGCGGACGAGACGATCCCGATGCACATCGCGGCCACGTGCCTGCATTACGGACAGGAGTGTTTCGAGGGGCTCAAGGCGTTTGAGACGCGCCGCGGCGAGGTGGTCGTCTTCCGCATCGACGAAAATGCCCAGCGGCTGGTGCGCTCGTGCCGCAAGATCCTGATGGAGCCCGTGCCGGAGCAGATGTTCGTGGAAGCGGTCGACCGCGTCATCAACGCCAATCGCCGCTTTGTCCCGCCCTACGGCACCGGGGCCAGCCTGTACATCCGCCCGCTGGTGATCGGGACCGGCCCGCAGGTCGGCGTGAAGCCCGCCACCGAGTACATGTTCATCGTGCTGGTCACTCCCGTCGGCCCGTACTTCAAGACCGGCTTCAAGCCCGTCGATCTGGTCGTCGAGGAAGAGGTGGACCGGGCGGCGCCCCACGGCGTGGGCGACGTGAAGGTCGGCGGCAACTACGCCGCCGGCATCCGCGCCACCATGGCCGCCAAGAAACGCGGCTTCACCGAGGTCCTTTACCTCGACGCGAAAGAGAAGCGCTGGATCGACGAGTCCGGCCCGGCGAACTTCTTCGGCATCACGCCCGACGACCAGTACGTGACCCCCGACAGCCCTTCGATCCTGCCGTCGATCACGAACAAGTCGCTGATTACGCTGGCGGAGGAAATCGGGCTGCGGCCGCAGCGGCGGCCCGTGGACGTCGAGGAGATCTTCACGTTCAAGGAAGCCGGCTGCTGCGGCACCGCCGCCGTCATCACCCCCGTCGGCTCGATCACCTACCGCGACCGCAAGGTCGTGTACGCCAAGGACGGCCGCGCCGGGCGGTACTCGACGGAGCTGTACCAGCGGCTCCGCGCGATCCAGCTCGGCGACGCGCCGGACAAGTACGGCTGGCTGCACAAGGTGCCGGACCCCACGTGAGCCCGCGACCCGGGCGGTGCAGGGCAGGTCGCGGGGATGTCGCCGATCCCTGGCGAGAATCGCACGCTGACGATGGGATTGTTCGTTACTTCGCTGGCTGCCCTCGTTCTTGAAGTCGCTTTGTTCGTCCGCCTCGATGCGCTGATGCGCAACCGGGGGGCTTCATACCGCCGGTGGAGGGCTGTCGGTCTTGGGTTGGCGGGGGCGCTGCCATACTTCTGCCTAGTCACTTACGCGGACCAGAACAAGGACGGCATGCTCGCCACGGCCCTTCTGGCGGTCAACGCGGGCATCCTGTGTGCCGGGTTCGGCCTCGTGCTGGCGGCCCAACGGTCTGAACGCCGCCCGGCGCGCTGGTGCCGGCGGCTGCTCGACTGGCGCGGGAATCACTGTTTGTGATCAGACGGGGCGTGACGGCCACACGCGACGAGCCAATGAGCCGCCGTCCGGAGTTGTGTGTCGCTGACCACGCCGGAGCGTGACCGCGGCGGTCCCGCGGACCATCAATCGAGCACCGGCGGCCAGAGGAGCCAATCGCCGTCGGGGCAGCCGGCGGGGGTCGGTTGGTTGGGATCGGGCAGCGGTTGCCATTGCATCGCGGCCCGGTTGCACTGCCAGCGGCGGCGCGGCGCGTCCAGCCCCAGCTTCGGCAGCTCCGGCAGACGCCCGCCATCATCGTCCCGATCGGCCCCGACGGAGTACAGCAGCGGCTGTCCGTCCACGAGCCGGTACCGCAGGGGCTGTCCGTCGAAACGATCAACGGGTACTTGTGGCAACCACTGCGGCGTGAGCTCGTCCAGCGTCGCGGGCCACACGCCGTGCCGGCGGTGATAAAGCTGCAATGCGATGGCCGCCAGCGTCGCATCGCGCGCCTGCTCGGCCAGGTCGCCGTGGACAAAAGCCCGGTCCAAGGCCGGCAGCAACATGTGCAAAGGCGCGTAGCGCACACGAAGCCAGGGGGTGGCCTGCAACGCCTCAATCTCGGGCTCGACACCATTGCCCCGGCGCAGCCACAACGGTGTTCGCAGCCGCTCCTCGTAGCGGCCGAACAAGTACTCGTACCTGGCCCGAAGCTCATGACGGCCAACCACCACAACACTCAGCGCGGGCACGGCGGCCGAGAGGACCGACCGTCGCCACGACTCACTCGCCGTGCCCTGGCCCGCGGAATCCGCGACCAGCCGCAGCAGCGCCGGCCGCGGCAGCCCGCCACCGCGGCCGTCGTCGGTGTAGTACCGTTGCAGCACGTCCTCAAACGTCGCCCGTTCGGCGTCCAGGCGGACTTGCAGTGAACCCGCGCCGACGGCAGATAGCCGATGGGCGAGAGACACGAGCTGGTCATCGGTAAGGAGGGTGGGATGCACGTGCAGCAAAGTCCCGAGCAGTTCGCAGGCCCGGTGCGCGACGGCGGCGCCCAACAGGTCACCGATGATGAAGCGCAGTTCGCGCGCGTGGTCCGCGACCCGCACGATTCCGGCCACGTCTTCGTACACCGACGCCGCGTCTCCGGTTTCCGCCGCCCGGTACGCGCCCAAGGCCAATGTGCGGGCCGCCTCTCGCAACGTCGCCGCCGGTGTCAGTAGCATGGAGATGAGCTCCGGGTTCTCCGGGCCGGGCGGTTCCTCCGAGTCATCCGTCGTCGCACTCTGCGCAACCCCACGGCGGTATAGCGCGGCGTCCTCGGCACGGACGCCGGCGGAGAACAGCCACGCCAGTCGCGGCATCCGCGCCGCACGGCGGTAGAGGTCCACGGCGTCACGGTTGGCCTCCAGGAACGCGACGTACTCCGCCCACCCGGGTCTGCCGGGTCGCACGTCGTAGGGATCCCACTGGATGGGCCACGGACTCATTTTCAGTGTGGCCGCCCGGTATACCGGCCAGGCCCGCTCCGCTTCCGGTACTGCCAGGATCGGGGCGTTCCACTCCGCGGCGTAGTTCCGCGCCACGTTGACGCGGCCGCCGTAAATCCGGGCGGCCTGAATGCCGTAGACGAGCAGGGCCAGCGCGACCGTCCCGAACACGAGCGTCAGGATGGCCCGCTCGGTGAACTTCATGGCCCGCCAGGTCCAGGGGCGGTTGCGGCGCACGGCGCGGCGGAACAGTTTCGCCGCTTGGACGGGGTCGCCGAATGAGGCCGCCAGCTCGTCCGCGCTGACGCCGGCGGCCAAGCCGTCCTCGAAGTGGGCGACCAAGTCGCGGGCCACCTCGATGCGCTCGTGACGCCACAGCCGCGCCCGGCGGACCACACGCTGGGCAAGATCGGCCAGCGCGGCCGGCAGCGCGGCCGCGGCGATCACGCGCTCGGCGTCCACGAGCGGTTCGATCCGCCCGCACACCAGGTCAGACACGGGAGTCCGCAGAACACGCCAAGCCAGCGAGGTGGTCGGCGGTTGCGGTAGCGGGGCCGTGCCGCTCATGACACCCCCTCCACTTCGACGGCCGGCCCGGGCACGATGCCGAGCGCCTGCATCGCCCGGACCAGCGCCTGCCAGCGCTGCGTCTGCTCGATGAGCTGGCCGTGGCCGCGCTCCGATAGTCGGTAGTACTTCCGCTCGCGTCCGGAGGGGGCGGTTCGGGTGGTGGCCTCGATCCAGCCCTTGGCTTCCAGGTTGTAGAGCATGGGGTAGAGGGTGGACTGACCCATCGCCAGGACGCCGCCCGATTGCCGCGCGAGGGCTTCGACCAGCTCGTATCCATACATCTCGCGTCGCTGCAACAACTTAAGCACGGCCACCGGGCCGGCCCCCCGCATCAGCTCGCGTTCTATCCGCATGGCCAGTTCTCCGGGTCCGTGTCACGCATACTATGTCTACCATAGTATACGTCGAACCCAGCCTCAGTCAAGCCCGCGACGTGCCTCGGGAGAGGGTTCCCTCTGCGCGCGGGCGGCCAAGGCCGCGGAGTCCGCAGGTGGACGCCAACCAACGTGCGCGTTCATCACGGAACACCCCCGGACACAGCGCCGCTGACGCCCCCGTCACCGCCGCCGGGCCACGCGCCCGGCGTCGATGCGGGTCTCACATGAAATTCGCCGCACGCACGCGCCCGTGCGCAGGGCGGAGCTCACGCGAGGCGGCAGTAGCGCCGGACCGGAGCTCGCCACAGCGAGTCGCGCTCGCCTCGGCGAGTCTCGCCTGCGGCGGACGTGGCGACCTGCCCGCCGTGGCGGGAGTCCGGCGTCCTGGCGGTGCTTGGCCGCTCCCTGACGGTCGCGGTACGGATCGGACACCCGTCACCACCCGCCGGGCCACACGCCCGACGGCCAATCCGAACCCCGCACGCCAGTGCGGGGACGCCCCGCAGGGCCGATCCGAACCCCGCACGCCAGTGCGGGGCCAAGTGTCCCACCACTGGCGTGGTGGGTTCTGATTGAGCGCCGCTACGCCGACCACCGCTCCCTGACGGTCGCGGTACGGATCGGCGTGTGCCACTGCTCTTGAGCAGTGGTCCGCCACCCACGGCCGATGCGGAGCCCGGTCGCCAAAGGCGACTCGCTGTGGCGAGCCGCGACAAGTGGCACAG
>CAYWYJ010000121.1:0-11745 GCA_964462635.1 uncultured Planctomycetales bacterium | reverse complement strand
TCGCCGCGCCGTGCGTTGGCCTGGCACGAGTACGCGGTAAGCGTCAGCATCCCCAGCAGGACCGGCAGAATCGCCGAGCGGTGGCGGGCCCAGCCGCGGAGCGTGCCGCCGAGGACGGGCAGGACGGCGTCGGCCACGCCGGCAAAGCCGAGGATGAAGAGGGCGGCCCCGTGCAGGCTCGTCATCAGGATCGTCATGGAGCGCGGCGAGACGAGCATCAGCACCCCGCCGGCGGCCCCCAACAGCCCGGTGGGAATCCACCACCCCAGGCCGCGGGCACCAAACTGCTCGGCCAGGTAGGCCCCGCCGACGGCCCACGTCGCCGCGCTGACCACCACGCGTGCGGGCCGCGGCCAGGCCACCCCGGCCACCGCGCACATACTCCCGGCCGCCAGTCCCGCCACCGACGGCGGCAGGGGAACGAACGAACCCAGGGCCCACGCCGCGCCGTACCCCACGCCGAAACCGCAGACGGCCAGCAGGAAACGGACCATCCGGAACCCGTGCGACGCGGCCAGCAGGCCGGCGGCCATGACCACCAACCCCGTGGCAATGGACTGGGCGGTAATCCAGTCGAACAGGAGTTGCTGGTAATGCGTCACGGGCGCACTCCAACCGCCCCCCACCCATCTACTTATCGAGCAAACAGACCCCCGGCCGCACAGGGACTACGCCGCGGGCAGTCTCCGACTCCACGGGTAGCAGGGGATGCAGGACAGCCCTGGGGAGGGCGGGCCTGTCTCCTTCGGCGACCCTGCCGGCCCGGCGAGCCGCGACTCGGCAGACAGCCTCGCCCTCCCAGCTTGCGCGATTTCAGAGGCCCACTCAGGCCCCGGCTTTCGCGGGTTCGGCGGCCGGCGGCGCGGGCTTCTTGGCTCCAAACGCGCCGAGATCGGCCAAGTTGTAAACGATAGCGATACCCCACAGCACCGCCAGCACGATCGGCCCCCACTGGTTGACCCACGGCAACCCCGCGGGCCAGCCCGCGTGCAGCACGCCGTACACGCCGCTCAGGAGCAGCCCCGTCCCAAACGAGGCGGCCCAGAACGCCCGAGCGACCCGGGGGAACGCCAGCCCCAGGATGAAACCGCCGACGACGGTGGACAGGACAAGCGCGAAGAAACTCGCCTGGAAGTTCGGCACGTTCGCAGTCAAGTGGTTCCACAACTGCGTCGCTTCGGCCGTCCACGTGGGGGAACCACCGGCGTCGCCCGGCGTCGGCAGCGTCACCAACTGCTGCTCGCGGTCCAGCCCCGACGTCAGGTAGGCGTTGAGCGGATCGCGCAGGACTTGCCCGGTGTAGATGCTGAGCCCGGCGCCCGCCAGGCATAGTCCGACGAGGATCGCCAGCCAGACTCGAAACAGCAGCACCCCCAGCACCAGGCCCACCACGCCGCAACCTGCGACCACCGGCCACAGGGGAGCGTGCGTCAGGCTCGATACCACCGGCCCCGCCCCGGCCCCCAGCGCCGCGAAGACCAGGGCCGCCAGCACGGGGGCCAGCCGGGCGCCCTTGACCATGAACAGCAGGCCAATGCCCCCCACGACGGCACCGGCGGCGATGGGGACCCACGCGGCGCCGTCCGGCAGGTGCCGGGCCGCCGCGTCCAACATCAAGGTGGGCAAGTTGCTGGCTGGCATGGCTGCTCTCCAAGCGGCCCCGCAGCGGTGCTAGCCGCCGGGGGGCGTGATGATCTGGGCCCGTTCGACGTCCCGGACATCGAGAATGCCTTCGGGGAGAAATCCCCGCCTAGCGTAAACCGAGCGCAACATGTCGAGCTTACGGCGGGCGGGGCTTTCGACCTCGTATTCCTCGCCGGGCGGCTCGCCCCAACGAATGTAGCTTCGCGGGTGGATCGTGCGAATTCGGAGCTGGCCGTCGTCGGGATTCTGACGGAGCCCGAAATTGGCCACGTCGATTGCCCTAAGTGACGATCTGAACGGCACTTCGCCGCGTGATGTGGCCTCGCGGAGGAACTGGACGAGTCGCAGTCCGGCGGCCAAGTCTTCGCCGGGCCACGGGGCGCCTTCGTCCGGGACCGCTCCCGAAACACCAACAATCCGAAACCAATCGTTCCAAAACCTGTCCTGAATGTAGTCGATCCGGTAAACAGCGGGCAGAGGCAGACGCACGCCCTCCCGGTCAACGCGGTACACCGCACCGCGATGCTCGACGTACGCGAACGGTTCGCGGTATCGCGCCGCGATGCGGACAACGCCATCGGGACGCTTGCTGACCCGGTAAACCTCGCCGACCCACGCGGACGCTTGCAGGCCGGTCGCCACCCGGCGGCACAGCTCCGGATCGTGGATGTCATCGTCGGGGCGCAGGTCGGCGGCGGCGGCGACATCCGCCAGCGCCTGGTCGCCGCCGGCCGCGGTCATCCAGGTGGGCAAAGCCACCCACTCGATGCCGCAGTGGGCTGCCGGGTCACGCTGTCGTACCGACTGCTCCATCTCACGCAGGCCCCACACGATCGCCGTGACGGTGGCGGACCAACCGATCAGGCGCCACAGCAGGATCCACGTGGCCCGCGACAGCCGCAGACCGGTCCGTCGATTGCCGGTGGAGGAAGCCGTGCGCGCTGCTCGTCCGCGCTTCACCCTCCTCATGCCGGATCCTCCAGAGCCATACGAACGAGGCGCTCAACGAGGTCGTCGAAAGCGATGCCGATTCTGGCGGCGGCTTTGGGCACGAGGGAGTGGCCCGTGAAGCCCGGGAGCGTGTTGATTTCGAGAAACCACAATCGATTGTCCGCATCGACCATCCAGTCCACGCGGGCCAAGTGCCGGCAGCCCAGCAGGTCGAACACACGGCGGCTCAGCGCCTGGGCCTGCTCCAACAGGGCCGGCTCGTAGCCCGTCTCGAACAAGTATTCCGTCTGGTCGTCGAGGTATTTCGCTTCGTAGTCGTAGAACGCCCGCTTGGGGCGGACGCAGATCGGCGGCAGGGCCTGCCCGCCGATGATGCCGACCGTCAATTCCCGACCGACGATGAACTCCTCGACCAGCGCCCGTCCGAATGTGGTCGTTGTGAGTCGGACCGCGGGGAGGAAATCAGCCGCGTCGCGCACGATCGTCGTCCCGACGCTGCTACCCTGGTCCACCGGCTTGACGATGACCGGCAGCGGCAGCCCCGGCGCCGCCTTCGCGGCGACATCGCCCGTGCTCCACACTTCGTAGCGCGGCGTCAGGATGCCGGCCGCGGCCACGCGGGCCTTCGTCGCGGCTTTGTCGATGGCAACGGCGGAGGCCTGGGCATCGGAACCGACAAAGTGGAGCCCACGCGCCGCCAGGAGCCGTTGGACCGTGCCGTCCTCGCCGAACGTGCCGTGCAGCGCCGGGAACACGACGTCCGCCGGGTGATCCAGAGCGTCGAGCTGCTCCGGTCCGATGTCGGAGAGGTGGACCTGGTGCCCGCGACGGCGCAGCGCGTCGGCGACAGCCCGGCCGGACTCCAGGCTGACGGCGCGCTCGGCGCTGGGGCCGCCGGCCAGCACGGTGACGCGCAGCGTTTGCCGTTCCGCCGTCCCGGCCGCGACGAGCGCGGACGCACGGGTGGGCCCGGGGCGTTTCCGCTCACCAGACTTCGACTTCGAGTTCGAGTTCGATGCCGGTCGCACTGTAGACGCGCTCCTTGGCCAGCGCGATCAGGTCCAACACGTCCTGCGACGTCGCGCCGGGGTGGGCGATGATGAAGTTGGCGTGCCGCGAACTGATCTCGGCGCCGCCGTGACGCTGCCCCTTGAGGCCGGCCTCGTCGAGCAAGCGGCCGGCGGCGTGGCCGGGGGGGTTCTTGAAGATGCAGCCGGCCGAGCGGGCGGCGACGGGGGGCTGCGTCGAGTACTTCTCGTTCCAGATGGCCCGAAAGCGCTCCATCGCCGGCTCACGGTCCCCCGGTTGAAGCTCAACCGTGATCTGCACCACCACGGCGTCACCCAGGCCGCTGGTACGGTAGCCGAAGGCCAGTTCGGCGGCGGGCCGGGTCACCAGCGTGCCGTCCGACTGAGCGAGGCGGACGTCGCGGAGACGGTCGGCCAAGGCCCCGTGGCGGCCACCCGCGTTCATGCGCGTCGCCCCGCCGACCGTGCCCGGAATGCCCGCGAGACCTTCGAGGCCGAGCAGCCCGCGGTCGAGCGTGCTGCGGACGAGGCGCGGCAGGTCCACCCCGGCGCGGGCGTGGACGAGCGGCGGCTCAAAGTCCACGTGCTCCCAATAGACGTGCGACAGGGCGATGACGGCGCCGTCGAACCCCGTGTCGCGGACGAGGAGGTTGGCCCCGCGGCCGAGCACGCGCCAGCGGACGCCGTGCTCGTGGCAGCGACGGAGGACGGCGGCCAGCTCGTCCTCGTCGCGCGGGGCCAGGAGCCAGCGGGCTGGTCCGCCGAGGCGATACCACGTCAGCTCGGCCAGCGGGACGTCAGTCTGGCAGATGGGCTCGAAGCCACTGAACCAGTCCATCGGCGACCTTCCAGATGTTGCCGGCGCCCATCGTGAGGACCACGTCGCCCGGGCGGGCATCGCACGCCAGCCGCTCGACGATGGCGTCGAACGCGGGGAGGTAAGCCGCGTCGCCGCCGCCGGCGCGGATGCGGGCGACCAAGTCCTCGGCGCGGACGCGTTCGCGTTCGCGCTCGCTGTCGCGGACGAAGTAGATGTCCGGGACGAGGACGTGGTCGGCCAAGGCGAAGCTCCGGGCGAAGTCGGCCAGCAGGAAGCGGGTCCGCGAGTGTTGGTGCGGCTGGAAGACGCACCACAACCGCTTGGGATTGTAGCGTTCGCGCGCGGCCTGGAGCGTGGCGCGGATCTCGGTCGGATGATGGGCGTAGTCGTCCAGGACGCGGAGGCCGCCGAGCTCGCCGCGCAGCTCCAGCCGCCGCCGCGCCCCCTCGAACGCCTCGATCCCGGCCCGCGCGGTGTCCCACGGCACGCCGCAATCATGGGCCAGCGCGGCGACGACGAGCGCGTTGCCTACGGTATGACGTCCGGCCAGACGGGGATGGACCCGGCCGAGGGGGGCGCCGCAGTGCACCACCTCGAAGGCGTACCGGCCGTCGCTGAGGGCGACGTTGGCCGGCTGCCAATCCGCCGCCGCGGAGGTGCCCACGGTCTGCACCGCGCAGCGCAATTCCGCCACGAGGGATTGGCAGCGGGCGTCGTCGGCGTTGAGCACCATCAGGCCGTCGGGCGCGACGCCCCGGCTGAACGTGGCGAACGCGTCGCGGATCTCGGCCAAGTCGCGGTAGCAATCCAGGTGATCTTCCTCGATGTTGAGGATCGCGGCGCGGCGCGGGTGCAGGTGCAGGAACGAGCGGTCGTACTCGCACGCCTCCGCGACGAAGTGGCGACCCTGGCCGACGCCGCTGCCGCCCCCGAGCTGGGGCACGGTGGCCCCCACGACGAAGCTGGGATCGAGCCCCGCCGCGCGCAGCACGAAGGCCAGCCACGCGGTGGTTGTGCTCTTGCCGTGCGTGCCGCTGATGGCGATCCCGTCGTAGCGGTCCATGACCGCGCCGAGCAGCTCGGCGTACTTCACCACCGGCACGCCGCGGCGCCGCGCTTCGGCCAGTTCCGCGTGATCCGCGGGAATGGCGGCGGAGGCGACGACCAATTCGGTCTCCGGCGGAATCTCCCCCGCCGCGCCGTGCCGAATGATCCGGGCGCCCGCCGCACCGAGGCGCTCCAACTCGATGGAGACTTGGGCGTCGGAGCCGCTGAGGCGCGTGCCGCGGCGCAGCAGCAAGGCGGCCAGCGCGGACATGCCGCACCCGCCGATGCCCACCAGGTGAAGGTGCCGTCGTTCGAGGTCGGGGGGAATCACGCGCGGCCCCGTGTGAAGGGGTTTGGGAGCTACGGCTGTCGGGCTCATCGTCACCGCCGTCGAATGCCATCCCTGTTTGGCCCGGCGACGAGCGCGGGCGGCGCGGCGCTCATGCGCCGGCCGACCCTCGGCTATACTGACCGTCTCCGGGCGCGGTAGCCGGCCGTCCGTGGCACACCGAGAGATCACGGCCGCGCGTGGCATTGTACCGGCGGCGCGGCCGGAGCAACACGGGAGCGTCGATGAACGAGCCGACCGCAGTCGCCCCGGCCGCCGGGGGGGCCGCACGCCGCGATGTGGGCGCGGGACTGGCGTTGGGGGTCGCGCTGGCGCTGGTGGCGGCGACGTTCTTCCTGATCAGCCCGCCGACGGGCGAGACGTACCCGGGGGCGATACCGTGGCGCGCCGGCTCGTGGCTGCACGGGGTAGTTGACGCCATGTCGCTGGGGGGCCGCCTGGTGAGCGTGCGCGGAGTAGAAATCAAGGACTTCGCGTTGCACCTCGCGGCGGCGGCGGGGCTCCTGCTGGCGGCGGTGAGTTTGGCGCGGCGCGGGGGCGGCGCGACGGCCTCGGCGCGCGGGCCGGTGCGCCACGCCCAGTTGTTGCTGGGGCTGTGGGTCGCGCTGTCGCTGCTGAGCGGCCTGTGGGCCGGCGATGCGGACCTGGCGCGCGGCCAGGCGCTTCTGTATGCGATCAGCATGGCGTGGGCCGTGGCGCTGGCGGTCGCCCTGCCGGCCCGGCTCGTGCGCCCGCTGCTGCACGGGACCATGCTGTTGTCGGCGCTGGCGGGCGCGCTGTGCGTCTGGTACTTCCACGAGCGCAACCCGTACCATCGACCTGGCTTCCCGCTGGGCAATCCGGCGACACTGGCCGCGGCGTTGCTGCCCGGCGTGTTGATCGCGCTGGGGACCATCGGAGAAGCCCTGAGTTCGAGGGACAAGCGGCGCCGTGGGGCCAACATCGCGGCCGTGGCCGCGGCGCTGGCGCTCGTGCCCCTGATATGGTGTCTGTGGCTGACCTACAGCCGCGGAGCGCTGCTCGGCTTGGGGGCGGGGCTGGTCGCGTTCGGGGTGAGCGTCGTGTCGGCGCGCTGGCGGCGCGTCCTCGCCGCCGCTGTGGGGATCGCCGTGGTCGTCGGGGGGGCGTGGTGGCTGTCCACCTCGCACCTCGACGTGACGATGGCGCGCGGGGCGACGATGCGATTTCGGCTGTATGCCTGGCGGTACGCGGCCGAGCTGTGGAACGCGGACTCGTGGACGCGCGTCGCCGGCCAGGGGGCCGCCGCCTATCCGCGCCTGGCCGGCGCCTACGCGGTGCGCGATCGAGCACTCGATCCGGCGGCGTTCATGGGCGAGATCGTCGAGCACGCCCACAACGAGCTGTTCGAGATTCTGGCCGAAATCGGGCTGGTGGGCGGGGTAACGTGGGTCGGCGGGATGATCGCGACGATCGCGGCCGCGGTGGCGGCCATGCGGGCCCGCGCCGGCCCCCGCGCCCCGGGCGAGCGACCCGCGCGCGGGTCCCCACCGGCGGACGAGTCGCCGTGGCCGCTGCGGAGTCTGTTGGCGGCCGTCGTGGCGATTCTCGGTGACGCCGCGTTCGGCAGCGCGCTGCGCCTGCCGGGCGTCCCGGCCATCTTCTTCACTCTGTTGGGGACGTTGTGGGCCGCCTGTCGGAATGGGGCACCGGCGCAAGCGGGCGGGCCACCGGCGGCGGCCGCGGCCAAGAGCGACTCGTCGGCTCGGAAGGCCGCCGCGGCGGCACAACTTGCGGCGTTCGTGGTCCTGGTCGCCACCGTCGGGTGCGGCTGGCTGGCCGCGCGAAACTGGACCGGCGTGCAACACGAGTTCGCGGCCCAGGCGACGTACGGCCGCGAGGACTACGACGCGGCCCTGAACGAAGCCGCCGCGGCGCGACGACGACTGCTCGATCCCGTCCGCGTGATGGCGGCCCGGCGGCTGGAGGTCCAGTGCCTGTTCGGCGCGGCCCGGCAGGCCGTGCAAGCGTGGTACGCCGCGACCGAGTCCCGCCCCGAAACCCGCGCCGCCGCGATCGCCCGGGCCACGCGGGCGTACGAAGCGGCGGTGGAGCTGCGCAACCGCGTCCCGGCCTTCGAGTACACCGACGTATACGCCGCGCGGGCCGCCGAGTGGCTGGCCCACCTGACGGCGGAGGTCGATCCGTCAACGGCGCGAACATGGATGGAGCAGGCCGAGCGCGCGTGGCGCTGGCAGCGCCAACGGACGCCCTACGACGTCGAGACGTTGCTGGCCCTCACGCGCTATCCCGCGGCATTGCCCGATCACGTCGCCCTGCTGCGCGACGCGCTCCGCTTCGGCGACCCGTACGGGCCGTGGCGGGCGACGCTGGAGCAATTCGCGGGCGTTCCCGGCTTCGACAACGTGCTGGGCGACTTTCTGGCCGCGGCCGGTCCGATTACGCCGCAGACCGACGTCGATGCGATCGTGGCGTCAATGGCCCCGGAGGCGTACCGGCTGGCCGCGGCGGTCTGCGGTCTGCGGGAAGACCATGAACGGGCGGCGGCGCTGGCGGCCCGGGCCGCCGCGCTGTACGAACCCCTGCGGGCCCGCTTTCCTTCGCTCCAGGCCGCGGCCCTTTCTGAGCAAGCGGACTACACACTGCGCTCGGCCGGGGGCGGGGCCGAGCCGGCCATCGCGTTACTGCGGCGAGCCCTCGCCAGCCTGCCCGTAATCCAGCGGCAGCAATACGACGAGCTGGCCCGGCCGTTGCGGATTCGGCTGGCGCTGTGCCTGCTCGTCGGCGAGCACGTGGACGACGGGCTCGCGGCGTTGGAAGCCGCGCTCGGAGAGGCGGTCGCGCGGACGGACGAGCTGGCGGCCTTCGTGCAGCGCCTCCTGCGTGACGCCGGCGACGCCGGGGTGCCCGCCGCGCTTATCGGGCGGGCCCGCCGCGCCCTGTGTCCGCGTTTCCCGACCTTCTGCGAGCCCACAACGCGGGGTTGACACTTGGGGCGGTCAATCAGGCTCGAAGCCGCGGGCGGTGTGGTAGAGCGCCTTGTCGAAGAAGACGGCGGTGCGCCGGTTGAGTTCGAGGAGGCGGTACAGGTCGATGGGGCGGGTTGACGGGCGGTGGACCCACGCCGTCATCCAGGTGTGTTTCTTCAGCAGCGTGAGGGAGCTGAGGACTTCGTGCAGGCGAAAGCCCTGCCGCTGGCGCTCCTGGCCCAGCGCGCGGTAGAAGGCCCGCACCTCCTCGCGGGCCTCGTCGCCGCGGAGCCAGCGGCCGAACTGCGAAACGGCCTGCGTGGCCCGCTCCAGGAGGGGGGCCTCGGCGTGCGTGTGGTACGTGGGCGTCGTCGGGTTGGTCCGCACGTCCGCCAGCCACTGTTGCGCCACTTCCGCCGCACGGTCCTGAACCAGGGCGATCAGGTCGTCGGAGAGCATGACGCGGTCGTCGCCGCGCTGGAGGGCGTCGAACGAATCCTGCATGGCCCAGGTTTCGAGGCGGGCGGCGATGCACTGCCGCAGGGCTTTGTCGTTCGAGCTGAAGGCCAGTGGGGGGTGCTGGCCGAGGGGCCAGTAGCGCACGTCGTCGGCGTCGTCACCGGGTTGCTCGCGGCCGCCGATCTTCTCGACCTCGAACGTGACGATGAGCAGGTCGCCGTAGTGCTCGCTGGGCAGCGAGTCGCTATCGACCAGGCCGAGCACGCGGCCCTGGATGCCGGCCTCTTCCTGTAGCTCACGCAGCGCGGCCTCGGCGATGGTCTCGCCCAGTTCCGCGAAGCCCATCGGCAGACACCAGTGACCCTGGTGCGGCGGCCGGCGACGCTTGACGAGCAACACCTCACGCCGTGCGTTCAGGACGATGGCGGCGGCGACGGGCAACGGGTTGGCGTAGAAGACGGTGTCGCACGCGGGACAAACCAGGCGCGGGCGGCCCTGGATTTCCCGGGTGGTCACCGGCTGCGCGCACTGCGAGCAGTACCGGGGCGTCAGCGGCATCGCGGCCCCCGGCAGCGGAAGGCCGCGTCGTTCTTCTCGAAGACAATCCGCGGCCGATCGGCCAGGGCGCGGCGAATGGCGTCGGACATCGGCTTGGGGACCTCGTCGCCGGGCTCCGTGGCCGGAAGGATCAGCGGCAGTTTGAACCGCAGGTAGGTCAGGAAATCGTCGAGGGCGTCGGCTTCAAAGACCAGGCGGTTGCCATAGTCCACGCGCTCGATCGACGTGAAGTGCGGCTGCAACAGGCGCTGCCCGTTCTCGGCGCTGAAGTGCTGCACGTTGCCCAGCAGGCGATCGTCCGACAGCGGCAGTCCGGCCACGCGCAGCAGGTCGCGGCAGGACGACTCGGTGTGCGTCACCGCGACGAACAGCCCGCCGGGGGACAGCACCCGCGCCACCTCGGCCACCGCGTCCGGGAAGAAGTACAGCGAGTAGCTGGCCACCACCAGGTCGAAATAGCCGTCCGCCCAATCAAGCCGACGCTCCACACGTTGACACACGAACCGCCCCCGTCGCCCGGCCGTGGTCACGTGTTGGAGAAACGGCGGCCCGTTCGTCGCGCAGGTGTCGAGACCGATGATCTCGGCGTCCGATGCCACCCGCCGGGCCACGGCTTCCGTCATGAAGCCGAAACCGCAGCCCAGGTCGAGGACGCGGCGGGCCGACGACAGGTCCAGCCCCGCCAGGACCGCCTCGCGCACGTCGGTGGGATTCGTTGAGTACTGCCGGATGATCTGCGAGACCGTGCGGTGCCGGCCCGGGTCTTCGAACACGGCTAGCGGTGATTCGGCCATGATGGCACATTATCCCCCGCGGGGGGCGGATTTGAAAGCCCCGGGGCGGTCCCCCGGCCGGCCGGGCGCACGGGCACGGGCGGCGGCCAGGATGTGCAGGCGGCCGACGCCGAAGACACCGTTGTCCAGTGGGGTGACGTCGTAGCTCGCGGACAAGGTTTGCAGGAGGCGCTGTCGGCCGGCGGGCGTGTTGCCGTAGCTGGTGACGCCGACGTAGACCGCCCCGGGGGCGAGGCGGGTGGTCCAGTGTTCAGTGTGCTCCAGCAGCCAGGTTTCCGGCGCCGCAAAGACCGGCTGGTCATCGACCAGGTGCCAGACGACACACGGCAGCACGCCGCGGGCCACGTTGTCGACCACGACCGCGGGGGCCGCGCCCAGGAAACGGTGTGGGTCGGGCGTCCGCGCGGAGCGGGTGACTTGGCGCTGCACGCCGGCGGCCCCGGCCACCGTAGCCGCCGCACAGAGCACCACGAGCGCCGGTGCCGCGCGCGGCCGCAGGCGCACGAGGAGCAGAACGGGCCCAAACGCGAGGAAGGGCCAGACCAGGGCCAGGTACTGCGGGCCCATCGCGTGTTTGGGACTCGCACCGACCAGGTAGAGCAGGGTGTTGGTGATCGCCATCATCAGGAACAGGTACAGGATGGCGCGCTCGGACGGGGCGGAGACCTCGGTCGAGCGGCGGCACCACGGGAGCCACACGACGAGAGCGACAATGGCCAGCACGCCGCCGCCGAGCGGCAGCAGGTACCTGTGGACCAACCACGCGTTGCGCGTGGTGCTGATGAAGAACGTGGAGTACGTCAGCAACGTCGCTTCCAGACGCGGCACGAAGTCGCCGAGGTCGAAACCCTGGGCTTGCTCGCGGGCACGCAGGACGGAGGCGAGGAAGTGGGGGTGGACCGCGACAAACGCCACGCCGCCCGCCAGGACGGCCATCGCCGGGAGCAGCAAGCGGCGTGGCTCCCGGCGCAGTGTGACCACCAGCCACGCCCCGGCCGCCGCTACGAGCAACACGAAGTGATAGTGCGTCAACAGGCCCGCGAGCGTGGCGACCGCGAGCCAAACCGGTTCCCTGCACTCGAGCGCCCAGCCCGGGAGGGCGAGGCTCCTGCCGAGCCGCGGCTCGCCGGGAGGCTCGCCCTCCCGG
>CAYWYJ010000120.1:0-11853 GCA_964462635.1 uncultured Planctomycetales bacterium | reverse complement strand
GACGCTTTGCAACTCGTTCGCCGTATCAAGGAGCTTCTGCTGGGCAGCGTCCTCGCCCTGCCCGTTGCGGTCGTACCGCAGCCGCACGTTAAGCCGGCCACCAACGACCACTGGTTCGAGTCGTTCTACCTCGATCGCGGCGCGATCGACGGTGACGCTGATCGTGGCCTTTTCGGCTCCGATGCTGAGATTGCCAAAACGACACTGAACGCTAATCCCGTAATCATCCTTGCATGTCATCTCTCAGTCTCCTTTGAACGTGCTCGTCAATGCGTTGCCAAAAGTAAGCGACGAAGTCAGGGTGGAGTTCGCCGGCGAATTCGTCCAGATACTCGATCATCATCGCCGACGAGTTACGCGCGTGGGCCAGACGTTCGGTGACGGAGCCGTGCAGGTCGTTATCGTTCGAGCGGTGAAGGTGCAAGCTCGAGGTAGTCATGTCTTGGCCCCCGCGGCGATCTCATTGCGGATCGCGGCCCGCAGCCCGCGAATGATCTCGAGTTGCTCGTCTGTCAGGGTTTGCAGGCGCACGACGGTGTCGCGCGCCTCGGAGAGTGCGGCCTGTTGTGTGCGGGCGATATCGCGCGTGCGGTTGAGTTCGGCCGCGAACTGACGCGCCTCATGCTTCGCGCGGGCCTCGGCCTTGGCGGCCCGGGCGGCCTCGCTGGCGAGGCGGTCGTTCGCAGCCAGCAGCGCCTCCAGCGCACGGCGAGCGGTGTCGAGGTCCATCAGTGTGCTCCTTGAAGAATGGCCCGCGCCAGCTGTTCCGCGTCACGATCGCTGACAGGTGCCCCTTGCCGGCAGCGATCCAGCACGCGGGCGGCCAGTTCGCGCAATGTCTCCCGGTCCTGACGGGGCGTGCTGTCCGGCGGCCACGCCTTCGCGTAGACGCCTTGGCCGAGCAGTACGACGGGTGCGTTCACGGGATCGCCTCACGCATCTCCGGTTCGTCGTCATCGAACAAGAGCAGGTCTTTGATGCGCGGCCCGAATCGCGCGACAGCGAGAAGCACAAGGCGGTCAACCTCGGCACGCCAATACTGCACGCGGTTCATGCGCTCGCGAATGACCTGTACGAAATCCCCCTCGTCGAACAGGCGGAGCTGCTTGTACACCTGTTGACGGTTGCCCTCGGGCGTTCGGACGATGAGATTCACCCACTCAAGCTGCTCGCTGAGTTCGCCGGCGGCAGGTTCGCGCCCCATCCGGCGGAGCATTTTGCGGATCTCCGCCTTCTTGTACTGGGCCACCATCGCAGCCTGGGCGTCGTCATCGAAGACGCCGTGTTGGTCACACAGGGTCGCGAACCCGTCGATGTTCATCCAGCCCTTCACGTTGCGGACCACGTCCACGAAGCGCTCAAACAACGTGTCACTTAGCCGTTTCATTCACCACCTCTTCAATCTCGGTGAGCCACTGTTGGTACAGTCCGATGACAAACCGCAGCTCCTTGGCCATCTTCGTGAGGTTCTTGCGGTCCCAGGTGCGGGCCCACTCGCGTCCGCCGCCCATGTCGCGGCGTACGGAGTTCACCGGCACGAGGGCGTCGTGGATGGACTTGATCCAGCGCGCCGCGACAACGTCGCAGGGGTCTTGTTGGTCGCGCTGCACACGGCGTTGTTGTTTGAGTTCGGCCGCGGCCGCGACGATCGCAGCCGGACCGCGGGCGACGACCGCGCGCTGCCGCTCGGGCGGAAGCGTGGCGAGTTCAGCGGCGGCATCCACGGAAGCCGTGCCGTTGTCCATCGCGTCGATGAGCTCGGGCGCGCCGGTCTCGACGACGTGCCGGGCCTTGGCCAGCGTGCCGTGGCTCATGCCAACGGCCGCGGCGACTTTCGTGCGGGTGTCCCCTTTGACCGCTTCCGCCAAACTAGCGGAACCGATCGCCTTGGCCCCTCGGCCTTTCGCCGGCCCCGCCTGCGCCTGCCGCTCCTTCGCCCGCTCTCTCTCCAACGCTTCAATCTGCCTCGCCTTCGCGACCGCCTCGGTGTGCGTGAACGGCTTGCGGCAGGTGTTCTCATCGTGCTCGGCACGGGCCGCCTGCAGGATGTCGTCCAGCGTCGGATCGACGATGGCGTCGATCTCGGTCCATCCGAGCCGCTCGCACGCCCGCAGCCGCCGTTCGCCCCAGACGAGCCGTTTCGCGGACGTGACCCCGATCGGCTGGAGCAGCCCAAGCGCGGCGATGCTGTCGGCCAACGACTTCAGGTCGCCGAGATCCTGGCGCGGCCGTTCGCCCACGACCACGTCCGCAATGGCAATTCGTCGCATCACAGTCCGGCCTCCCGTAGCTCGGCGTCGGCGGCGTCATGGGTCGCGGACGCCTGCGGCGGCGGCGTGCGGTTGGGGTGCTGCCAGCGCGTGTTGGCGAGGTCCGCCGCCGCGAGTTCGTCGAAGAACTGGTGCAGCCACTGTTCGGTGGTGTAGACGCGGCCCCCGACGCGCACGTGACGCAGGTGGATGCTGCGGCCGTCGCGGGCCCGCACGCCGCGGCGCGCCCACCGCCACAGCGTCCCGGCCGTGGGCCGGCGGGGCGTGAGCTGGGCGGCTTCGGCCAGGGTGAGATAGTCCGAACGACGTTCGCGGGGTTCAGGCATGGGCACACACCCCTCTCGGCCGCGGGCCGCCCCGGCGCGCCGCGCGGCGCCGCGGTCCACGGCGCCAGCCGGTCTGGTCCTCGGCCGTGACGGCCAGAAAGAACTCGTCGAGCCACTTCGCGGTCGTGTGGAGGCCGCCCCCGAGCTTGATGTGGCGCAGGTGTAGGATGCGCCCCGACGGCGTCTTCAACCCGTAGCGCACCCAGCGCCAGATGGTGGTCGGCGCGAATCGGCGCGGCAGGTGGCGGACCGCCTGGGCCGCCTGGGTCATGGTCAGGAACTTGCTGGCGCTCACGGGTTGCCCTCCTGGAACAGTTGGTGCAGCGCGATGTTCACGATCGGGGCGATGACGGCCGCGACGACCACCGCCCACGGTGGGCAGCCCAGGGCCCAGGCCCAGGTGCCGGCGAGGAGCGTGGCCGCCAGGGCCCACAGCGTGGTGCTCACGCAGCGCGCGGTGCGGTGACTGTTCACGGATCGAGCCCTCCTCGTTCGGGGTGCGCCGTCTCGACGGCCTCGGCCCAGGCCCGCAGGTCGGCGGCGTGTTGGGGGTGGAGTGGTGCGCAGCGTTCGGCGAGCTGGCGGAGCCGCGCGGCCCAGTCCCGCGGCCGCCAGCCGGGGTTGACGTAGGCCGCGGCGATCTTGCTGGCGAGCCCGACGGCGTCCGCCTTCACGTCGTTGGCCGGATTAGCACGCCTCGCGTCCATCGCAGGCGGTTGTACGGCCGGCCGGCGCGGACGTTACGCGCGTGTAACGCGCAACATGCCGTAATCCTCGGAGAAAACCCCCAAATCGCGGCGCATTTGTAACAGCGAAGTGTAACTGTTACATCCCGTGTTACATCCCGTCTTCGCGCAGGAGTTTCTCGCGCTGCTGAATGCGCCACTCGGCGAAGCTGCCCGGCTCAATACGGCGCACCCCGTTGACGGTGATAGTTCTGATGTGTTCCGCCTTGCAGGCACGACTGATCTTCACCTTGGCCGCGATGAACTGCCGCTCCGCATCCTCGGCATCGACTGCGGGCGGGAGGTCGATGAGGTGCTGCCGGGCGGCCTGAGTGACGGTCAGCCCTTCCGGCTCCTCGGTGGCAGGAGGAGAAGGGCGCAAGTAGAGCTTCGGCGGCTGGAGTTCGTTGAGGCCACGCGCTATAAAGAGGTCGGCGACGGTGGCCGGGACCGGCCACGGTAGCCCGTCAGCCGTCATGGCCCAGACGACATCAATCTCAGCGCGGTGACGGGGAATCTCACCGCCGGATTGCGATGCAATAGGGCCAGCCACTGGAACCTCCGGTAAGGGTCCAGGCGGTCAGGCCGACGCGCGTGTTGCTGCACGCGTGCCGGCCGCCTCTTTGGACGATGAATGACGGATCGCGCCTGACATGCGATCCACCCCACGAACTCACAAGTGCTCCGGCGACGGCCCTCCGTGACCGGCGATTCCGTGTCAGCCGCCGGAGCCAGCGGCCTGAATCGCGAACCCCGCCGTCTCGCTTGCCCACGCGGCGGGCGATCCACTGTTAGGATAATGTTTGGTCTCATCCGAATCGAGCTTTTTTCTCGGCCCGCCGGGCCAGCAGCCATGCTACATATCGGACCAAGTCGATCGTGCCGTCGGGGTTCGTGGGAGCGCCGGCGGTCACGTCGGCGCGCAGCATGGCGACCGTCACCGGCTGTTCGCCAGCGTCGCTCAGCAGTCGGGCTAATTCAGGCCGCGAGAGGTGGTTGTACTCGTCGAGGGTAGGCAGGGGGCCCTCCAAATGAACAGCCCCACGCTGATCTGACTGTCCGCTCCAGTGAAGCGGTCGGGGTGTCGCCGGTACCCGCAGGTCAACGTGGGGTTGTTCAGGTAGCGCGCAGGCGCGCGCCGGAAGGCATCGTGAATCGGTAGCGCGAGGTTCATAGCGCCGGCCACTACGCGCCCCGCCCCGCGCGTCAAGGCCGGCTTCTCGTCTTTCCCACCCCGTTGCGCGACGCGATTAGCGGCGTGTGGCGCGGTGCGGTCGACCCGGGTACTAGCCCGAGCCGGCGCGCGGCGCCACGGGTCGCCTACCCCACCTCCGCCGCGATCCGCATCGCGGCCTGCTGGTCGCGCTCGGCGTAGACCGCTTCGGTCACGAGCGCCGAGCAGTGCCCCAACAAGATGCGGGCGGCCTCCAGACCGTACTTGGCTCGGATCGCCGTCGCGTAGTTGTGCCGGAGCTGGTGCGGGTGCCAACGGGCGACACCGGCCCGGTCGCACGCCCGGCCGATCGCCCGGCAGTACGCCGTCGTCGTGTATCGCTCGCCAGCCTGACGCCGCGGCTGGTCTTTGCGGTTCGTGCCCGGCCGATTGCCACACGACAGTGGCGTCTTGCGCGCCGCTGTCTTGGCCGCCCGCCAGCTCGCCACGGCCTCGGCCGGGCTGAACACGGGCGCCGTGGTCGCGCGGCGCTTCAGAAACGGCCGGATGATCTTCTGGGCCCGCGGACCAAGGTAAACGATCCGCTCATGGCCGCGATGAGCCGTCTTGTGGCTCGGCGGCCGGTAGGTCCACACCTTCCTGCCCATGCTGATGTCGCACGGCCGCAGGGCGCAGACCTCGCCCGGACGCATGCCGGTGGCCAGCTGGAGGTCGATCATCGCCCGCACCCAGGCGCTCACGAGGGGACACACCGCCGTCACAGCCGTTTCAGGGGCCGGACCGATGCGCTTTCTGGCGGGCAGCCGCAAGCGTTCGATTGTCCGCAACCGCTGGTAAACCTCGACGGGCAGCAGGTCGTGGCTCACGGCCCAGCGGAACAAGCCCAGCACGACCGCCGTCGCCCGGCGGGCGGCATCGGCCGACACCTCACGCATCACCGTCGCCCGCCATTCGCGCAACAGGGACGGCGTGATCTCCGCAGCCGGATGGCGGCCGTAGTGCTCACGCCACGAGCGCAGGGCACGTTTGAGCATCAGCCAGTGCCCGCGGCTCTTGACGCCACTCACAGCGGGCCAGTAGTGCGCGATGATCTCGGTGATCGTCGCTCCAGCTGCTGGCCTCAGTCGTGGCTGGCGCCCCAGCAGCCTGCGCCCGTCTGATTCCCAACGGGTCAGCACCCGGGCGTATCAGGCTCGACTCTCGGGCGTGCCGTATTCCCCAAGCCAGCAATCGCGGCGCTTCCCCGTTGTCGCGTCATAGAGGGTGACGACCGCGATTTCGCGGCCGCGGACGGTTCGCCTGCGGTAGGTCGGCACTCCAGGTGTGCGGGGCATGGTGTGGTCCTCCAGACGTAGCGCGGAGCGCGCTCCGCGCTAAAACCTCTGATTTGCCGCACTGAACCCCGATGGGCAGGTACGCTAAACTTCGCGTTCGGCGTGAGTTGTCTCAACTGGGCGATACTGGGCTCGAACCAGTGACCTCGTGCATGTCGAGCACGCGCTCTAGCCAACTGAGCTAATCGCCCAAAGCGGGCCCGCCCGCGGCGCCGGCGGCGTCACGGACGACCGACGTCCGCGCGCGGCGGGGCACCCGTCGGCCAGCCTCCATCGCGCCCGTCATGTTGTCGCCCGCAGGGGAAACTGTCAACCCGTTGGCCGAGCCCGTGCAAGGGTCGCAACTCGGCGTGTTCGCAGTGCCCCCTAACCCGCAGACGAACGGACTGGCGGCTGCCGCAGTCCACCGACTTGCAACCGTCTTTGTTTGCGTCCGAGCTGCACGCCTACGGACAAGTACGTGCGCCGAACCCCGGCCCGCTAACCGAACCCGCCATCCGAACGGTGGGCCGGCGGGCCCCGCACTGGCGTGCCGGGTCCGCTAACCGGACCCGCCACGCAGGTAGCACGCCGCTCGGGCCCGCACACGGGAAGAGCCTCGTTGATGCAAAGCCCTCCGGCGTGCGGGGTCCCGATAGGTGCCTTGACTTGCAGAGGCTTACACGAACCCCTGCCAAAGTGCCAGGACCGAACCCAATCTCTTCCCAGCTTGTTGTTTTTGCCCAGCTTGAAATCAAATCGCATACTTAGGATAAGGGCGACGCGCCAGCATTCGCGGTGCCAAGGCAGGATCGCCTATGTCCCAAAACCCCCACGAAATTGATCGCGGTCAGCCGGTCCTGACGCCCGCCGAACCCCGCCTCGAACTGGCGGTTATCGGGTCCGAGGGGCGGAAGGCCTGCGAAACGGCCCAAGCGGTCACATTGATCGGCAGCCGGCGTGATTGCCACCTGCCCATCAACGACCCGGACGTATCCAAGCTGCACTGCGCCGTGGTGCACACGGGCAGCGGGTTCCTGGCGTGCGATTTGTGCAGCCGCGCCGGAACCACCGTGAACGGGGCCGCGGTGCGCGTGACGCCGTTGCGCGCGGGAGATCGACTGCGCGTCGGTCCGATCGACGTCCAAGTGTCAAGCCGCAGCCCCGGCGCCGGACAACCCACGACCCAGGCACGCTCAGGGGCGGGGGCGGCCCACCACCTGGCCCTGCGCGCCGACGGGCACACGTTGCACCTGGTCCGCGAGGCCGAGGCCATCGGCACGGGCATGGTCGATCTGACGACCAGTGCCGCGCTGATCGGCCGCCGCAGCACCTGCGATGTCGTCGCGGACACGCCGGACGTGTCGCTGGTTCACGCCCTCATCTTCGCGTATCACGGGCGGCCGGTGGTTGCCGACCTGGGCAGCCGGTCGGGCACCCTGCTGAACGGGCAGCGGGTCCAGATGGCCTGGCTGGGCAGCGGCGACGAGTTGAACATCGGCGGGCGCACGCTGCGGGTTTGTTGCGACGACGGCGCGGCGGCCACGGCGCCCGCGACGATGCACGTCCCCGTCGCCGCGGCCGCGCCGCACGTGCCGATCGCCTATCCGCCCAAGCCGTCCATCCCGGACGCGAACGCGGTTGACGAGTTGATGCAGGCGGTCCTGGGGGACCTGACCGCGGCCCGAGCGCGGCTGGACGAGCGGGCGGCCGAGGCAGACAAACGGCAGGCCGAACTGGACACGCTCGCCGCCCTGCTCAAGCTCCAGTCCGAGCAACTCGAACGACAGAAGACCGAACTGGCCAAGCGCGAAAACCAGGTCGAGCAAGCCTTGGCGGAGGCCAACCGGCGACTGGAGGAGACCGTAGCCCGCGAGCAGGCCGTCGCCGCCGCGTGGGCTGAGCTCGATCGCTGGTTTGCCGCATGGGAATCGAGTCGGCGGGGGATGACGGCGGCGGAAGGCGAGGGGCGTCCGGCTCCGCGCCCAGCCGCCGGGCTAGGTGGATTACCCGACGCGCCGCCCGTCGCGCGGCCGTTTCCGTTTCCGCCCGGCCCGGCGAGCGGACCCGCGACGAACGTGTGACGGGGGCCTCCGCTAATGAGCGAGATCCGTCGCGTTGGGAGCAACCGGCGGTCGCGGTTCCACATCGCGTATAATGCGGGTCGCCAGGACCAACGAGCGGTCAGGCCACATTCCAAGAGGTTGTGGGCCCGCCGTCCCGACGGGTGCTCGGGCACGCTGAGCACCCGCGGCGGAGACGCGGGCGGAGCGTCGCATGTCCGAGCTGGAGATCAACGACGACCTCGTCGGGCAGCGGGTCCGGAACCCGGCGCGGCCCGAGTGGGGCGACGGCACCGTGCTGCGCGTGCAGGCGGTCACCACGGACGGGCGGCCGGCCCACCGGGTATCGGTGCAGTTCGCCACGGGGCATCGTACGCTGATGCTACCTCCCGGACGGCTCGTCGCCGCCGCGCCCGAGCCGCAGCGCGCCGCGGACTGGCTCGATCAGGCCGCGCGGCGGACGCTCGACGACCGACTGGTGGAACTGCCGGCCGACGTGCGGGAGTTCCTGGGCACCTCGTCGCAACGGTTGATTGTGTTGGCGCGGCTGTACGAGTGGCCGGAAGACGCGGCGAGCCTGCTGCGTTGGGCCCGCAGTCAGACGGGGGTGGCCGACCCCTTGGCACATTGGACGCGGGATGAGCTGCGCGCGGCGTTCGGGGAGTTCTGCCGGCGACGAGACCGGCTGCTGCGCGAAGTGGCCGGGGCACTACGGAGCGCGCTGGGCACGGAGGGCCTGCAACAGGCGTTGCTGGACGTGCCGGACGCACCCCGCGAGCGGATGCAAGCCCTCGTGCTCTGAGCCGGTGCTTGCGATCGTGTGACATGGGAGGGCGAGGCTGTCTCCCGCGGCGACCCTGCCGGCCTGCCGAGCTGCGGCTCGCCCGGGGGCTTGCCCTCGCGCGTGATGTCCCGTGCCACTGAATACCCCTCTGGCACGCTGTCCGCGTATACTGCCCCTATGCGGTCGATCGCCATCCTCAATCAGAAGGGCGGCGTGGGCAAGACGACCACCGCGGTGAACGTGGCGGCGGCCCTGGCGCGCGACGGCCGGCGGGTGCTGCTGGTGGACCTCGACCCGCAGTCGCACGCCACGCTGCACCTCGGCGTCGAGGTCGGGCCGGAGGAGCCGACGCTCCACGACGTGCTCGTGCAGGGGCGGCCGCTGGCGGCGGTCACGCGGAACGTGGTCGAGAACCTCGCGCTGGCTCCCGCCACGATCGATCTCGTCGAAGCGGAGCTGTCGCTTGCGGGACAGGCCGGCCGCGAGACCGTGCTGGCCCGCACGGTGGCGTCCTGTCGCTCCGCGTTCGATTGCTGCCTGGTGGACTGCGCCCCCTCGCTGGGATTGCTCACGATCAACGCCCTCGCCGCGGTCGAAGAGGTCATCATTCCATTACAGCCGCACTTCCTCGCGCTTCAGGGGCTCGGCCGGCTGCTGGAGACGGTGGCGCTGGTCCGGCAGCGCGTGAATCCCAAGCTGCGGGTGTGCGGCGTCGTGCTGTGCATGTTCGAGTCGGGCACGCGGCTGGCCCAGGAGGTCCGCGACGATGTGGTGCGGTTCTTCGCCGCCGCCGCGCCCGACACGCCGTGGCACGGCGCGCGCGTGTTCGCCACCGTGATTCGTCGCAACATCAAGCTCGCGGAGTGCCCCAGTTTCGGCCGGACGATCTTCGACTACGCGCCGGGCAGTCACGGGGCGGAGGACTACCTTGCGCTGGCGCGCGAGATGGTCCGGGACGGGGCGGAGTCGGCTGGGCCCCCAAGAGACCCAGTCGAGGGTGATTCCGCGATTGTGGCCGGGCCCGTAATGCAGGATGCTCGGGAGTTGGCGCCCGCCGCCGGGCCGGGGGGCGGGAACCCACAGCCGAGTCGCCGTGGCGAGGCCGTCGCGGACGGGGCGATTGCCCTGACCCTCCCCCAACCCCTCCCCGAGAGGGAGGGGAGTCGCGCGGCGGCCTCCGCACCGAGCGGGACCGGCCTCCGAGCGGGTCGCGCCCCGAGTGCGGGGAGTCGCGGGGCGGGCACCACGGGTGACCGGCCGTGACCGCGCAAGTGGCGGGACCGGGAACGTCGCGGTGGGACCACTGGTACCAGCGGGTGTTGCCAGCGTACTGGATATTCCTGTTCTGCCTGACGCACTTCCCGCGTCTGGAAGTGGACCTGGGCGTGCGGCCCTCGGACAAGGTGGCCCACGTCGTCGCGTTTGCCCTGCTGGCGTTTCTGTTCTGGCGATTCGCGGAAGCGATGTACCGATACCTGTCCGGCCGGTTTGTTTGGTATGCGGCGGCGTGGCTGGGGGCCTACGCCTCGCTGGACGAATGGCTCCAGCAGTTCGTCGGCCGCGAGACCGACCTCATCGACTGGCTCTGCAATCTGACCGGCATCGCGATCGTGCTGGCCGTGTTGGAATACCGCCGGCGACGACGTGCGGCGCGCGAGGCACGCGCGATCGCCCACGTCCGGTCACCTAGATCAGGGCCCTCGGCGGCGCTACGATAGAGTGGGAACGTGAGACCGGCCCCACTGGGCGCCGCCGTGGTTTGACGGATTCGACGAGAATGCTCTTACAGGCGCCGCTTCCCTCCACGTACGCCGAGGCGAGCGACGGCGAGTTGTGCCGTCGCATTCGTGCCGCGCGCGACCAGCTTGGCCGCCGGCTCGTCATCCTGGGCCACCACTACCAACAGGACGAGGTCATCCAGTTCGCCGACTTCACCGGCGACAGCCTCAAACTCGCCCAGCTCGCCGCCCAGCAGACCGACGCGGACTTCATTGTCTTCTGCGGCGTCCACTTCATGGCCGAGTCGGCGGACATCCTGACCGACCCGCGGCAAGCGGTGATTCTGCCGGACCTGACCGCCGGTTGCAGCATGGCCGACATGGCGCACATCGACCAGGTGGAGGCAGCGTGGGAGACGCTGACGCGGCACGTGCCGGGGCCGATCACGCCGGTCACATACGTCAATTCATCGGCGGCGGTGAAGGCGTTCGTCGGCCGACACGACGGGGCGTGCTGCACCAGCTCGAACGCGAAGTTGGTGTTGGAGTGGGCGCTGCGCGGGGCCCGGCCGGACGACGCGGCCAATGGCACGTCGACCGTGCGCATCCGCGACGGCGGACTCCCGCCGCCGCGGGCAGGCTCCGGTCCGGCGCCACAGGGGAGTGCGGGCGTCCCGCCCGCCGGTGCGGCCAACGAAGGCAGCCCGCGCGTCCTGTTCCTGCCCGATCAGCACCTCGGCCGCAACACGGCATACGCCCTGGGTTGGCCGCTGGAGAGTATGGTGGTTTACGACCCGCACCAGCCGATGGGCGGGCTGAACCTGGAGCGGCTGGCGGCGGCGCGGTTCATCCTCTGGAAGGGACACTGCTCGGTCCATCAGCTTTTCAAGCCGGAGCAGGCGCGGGCGTTGCGGGCCGCGCCGGAGCCGTGGCGGATCATCGTCCACCCGGAGTGTACGTGGGAGGTGTGCGAGCTCGCCGACGACGTGGGCAGCACGGAGTACATCATCCGCACGGTGACGGACGCGCCGGCGGGTTCATACTGGGCCGTCGGCACCGAGCTGCACTTGGTAAACCGGCTCGCGCAGCGGCTGACCGACAAGCGCGTGCGCTCGCTGGCGGGGATGCAGTGCCTGTGCAGCACCATGTACCGGATCGACCTCAAGCACCTCTGCTGGACGCTCGAAAACCTGCTCGCCGGCACCGTCGTCAACCGCGTCGTCGTGGACGATGAAACCCGCCACTGGTCCCGCGTCGCCCTCGACCGCATGCTCGCGCTGCGGCCGAGCCAACCGGTGTCGGCGAGGTAGGGATCAGGGAACAGGGAACGGGGAACGGGGAACAGGGAACAGGGAACAGGGCAGAGGACCGGGCGATCAGCGGCGAGACGGGGCCCTCGGCGTCCGCATGGGCATTCGCAATCACGCGGCGCGGGAGGGCGAGGCTCCTGCCGAGCCGCGGGTCCCCAGGAGGCTCGCCC
>CAYWYJ010000119.1:0-12131 GCA_964462635.1 uncultured Planctomycetales bacterium | reverse complement strand
GCCGACGCTCCCCTGGTTCCTTGACGCCGGCCAGAGGCCGACGCTCCCCACCCCTTGGATTCTCGCCCCCTTGACCCCTCGGCCCCTGCGCCGCGACCCTCCCCCAACCCCTCCTCGCCACTGCGAATCGCCCTCGCCTCGGTGAGTCTCGTTCGCCACAGCGAATCTCGCCGCAGGCGGACCCGCGGCGGACGTGACGACCTGAGAGGGAGGGGGGCAACAGACACCTTCTCGTGACCCGCCACGTGTCACTCGCCACCAGTCACCCGCCGCGTGTGGCTCGCCACCGGTCACCTGCCGTGTGTCACTCGTCACCGGTCACCCGCCACGTGTCACTTGTCACCTGCCACTTGTCACTTGAAGCTATCCCGAAACCTGGATCCAATATGGACTGGTGAATCGAGACAGCGGTCCGTGCCGAGGATTTCGACCCTCCCCCAACCCCTCCCTGGGAGGGAGGGGGGTCAAGGCGCACCTTCTCGTTACCAGTCACCCATCACGCGCTCGGCGCGGAGCACGGCCAGGGTCTCGGCCAGCAGGTGTCCATTGGTGGCGAGGATCTCGGGCGCGGTGTGCGTCGGCCGGCCGGTCCAATCCGTGACGGTGCCGCCCGCTTCCGTGACGATCGGCACCAAGGCCGCCGTGTCCCACAGGCTCATGATGGGGTCCACCAGCAATTCGGCCCGCCCGGTGGCGAGCAGGGCGTAGCCGTAGGCGTCGGACCAGCCGCGGTCCAGGCCGCAGGCGTCGCGGAGCCGCTCATACTCGGCCCCGCGCCCGTGCTTGTACATCAGCTTGACGGACGTGAGGACCAGGCGGGCCCGCGACAGCTCGCTCACGTCGGACACCCGCGCCGGCCGCCCGTTCCAGCGGCACCCCAGCCCGCGCGCGGCGTACACGGTTTCCTTCAGCGCGGGCAGGTGCAGCACGCCGGCCAACATCTCCCCGTTCCATTCAAAGCCGATGAGCACGCTGTACAGCGGCACGCCGCTCAGGAACGACACGGTCCCGTCGATCGGGTCGAGGATCCAGCGGGCCGGCGACCGGCCCCGCTGCTCGCCGAACTCCTCCCCGACAATGCCGTGATCGGGATAGGCGGCGGCGATGCGCTCGCGCAGCAGCTTCTCGGCGCCCCGGTCGGCGAGCGTGACGGGCGTGTTATCGGCCTTTAGCTCATGCCCGATCCCGGATTGGAAGTGCCCCAGGGTGAACGTGCCGGCCTGGTGGGCGGCGTCGACCGCGAAATCGAGAATCCGCTGTAGTTCACGCGCGTTCATGCTTGTCGCCTCGTCCCCCGCCGGTCGCTGACCACAACGTCGGCGTGCGTATCCCCATTCTCGCCGGACAGCGAGCGCGTGGCCAGAAGCCCGGCGTGGGCAGGTGCAGTTCTCAATAATCCGGCGCGGCGCTTGCGTGGGGATACCCCCCGCGCGGTATGATGCGGGCAGCTAGTGGTGGCGTACGTGGATGGGGCGAAGAGCGCTGGTTTGGGAAGGCGGCCCGTCAGCATCCGCAATCCTCGTGAGGAGGCGTTTCGCCGGCCCGCCTTTTTTCTGTCCGTCAAATGGGATATTCGGGGGCAGGAGTCGATTGCCGGGCGGCGGGTCGCCGATCTTGAACGTGGGCCCTGGGCCCGCGCCGGCGGCCTCTAAACCCATTCGCCCCCCGTGAAAGGAGCAGACGAATGTCAGGTCGCAAGTTCTCTTGGCGCATCGCCGTCACACTCGCCGCCCTCGTCCTGGCCGGTACCGCGGCCACGGCCGACACGTGGCTGGAGATCGATCAAGCCGGAGTGGTCGCGCTGACCGACGGTGCGGCGGCGACCCGGCCGCACGTCGCCGTGCAGCGGGCGGACCTGGCTGCGCTGCGGGTGACGGCCGAGACGCGCGGGGTCTTGTTGCAGGGGCGGGCGCTGCCGAGCGGCGAATTCATCGAACTGACCTGGCCCGACGCGGCCGTCGCCGGCGAGATCGGCGCCCCGGCCTTGCCGGTGATCCGCCACCTGTTCGTGGCCCCTCCCGGGGCGACGCTGTCGCTGCGCTGGGACGCGGGGACGGCGGTCCCGGTCGGGCTCGGCGAACTGAACGTGACGGGCCGCGTGCTGCCGGTCCAGCCGCCGATCGAGAAGCTCCCCGGCGCGCGCGAGCGGGCGGCGTTCATGCTGGATGAGCTGGCGTACGCGGCGGACGCGGATCTTCCGGCCGAGCGCGTAAGTCTCCAACAGGTTGGCATCGTCCGCGGACAGCACCTGTGGCTGCTGGAAGTCCGGCCCGTGGCGTACAACCCCGTCGCCGGCACGCTGACGTTCTGGCCCGAGATCAGCATCGACATCGAGTTTGCCGGCGGCCACCCGCCCGCCACGGTCGTCGAACCTCCGTCGCGCTTGCGGAGCGTGGTGCTCAACCCGCGCTTGATTCCCGACGTCGGACCGGAGCGCGGCGGCAATTACCTGATCGTCGTGGCGCCGGCGTATCAGTCGGCAATCGCCTCGTTTGCCGCGGCCAAGCAGGCCCAGGGTTTCACGGTCACGACGTGGGTGGCCACCTCGGCCAGCAACACCGCCATCAAGAACTACATCCAGAGCCTGTGGGGCACGGCCAACGCGCCGAAGTACCTGCTGCTGGTGGGTGACACCGACACGATCCCGCACTGGACGGGCGGCGGGGAGGGCACGCCGGCGACCGACCTGCCCTATGCCTGCATGGACGGCACGAGCGACTGGTTCCCGGACATCGCGTACGGGCGCTTCTCGGTGCGCTCGCCGGAGCACGTGCAGAACATTGTCAATAAGACGCTGTACTACGAGAACGGCGCCTTGGCGGACCCGGGCTACCTGAAGCGGGCCGTGTTCATGGCGTCCAACGACAACTACACGGTGAGCGAGGGCACGCACAACTGGGTCATCACCAACCACATGATCCCGAACGAGATCGTGTCCGACAAGCTCTACTGCCACACCTACAGCGCGACGACGCAGCAGGTGCGCAACGCCTTCAACGCCGGCCGCATCTTCGGCGTCTACAGCGGCCACGGCGGCGAGACGTCGTGGGCCGACGGGCCGCCGTTCAGCCAGAGCGACGTGCAGGGGCTGACGAACCTGAACATGTACCCGATCGTGTACAGCTTCGCGTGCGTGACGGGGACCTACACGGTCAGTGAGTGCTTCACCGAGACGTGGATTCGGCAGGCGAACAAGGCCGCCGTCGCCATCTGGGGCTCGTCGGTCAACAGCTACTGGACCGAGGACGACGTGCTCGAGAGGCGGCTGTTCGACTCCATCTACGATGAGAACGACCCCGTGCCCGCGGAGCTCGGGCCGGTGTGGCTCGACACCCAGCTCCGCTACCTGGCGCAGATGGGCAACAACTCGACCACGCGGCGGTACTTCGAGATGTACAACCTGATGGGCGACCCGAGCCTGCGCTACCCGAGCAAGTGCTCCGACGCCGGTCAGGTCCGGCTCGATGCCGCCCTGTACGCCTGCGAAGACCTCGTGGCCATCACGGTGCTGGACTGCGGCCCCAACGCCAATCCCAACGCGGTTGAGCAGATCGCCGTGGCGGTCGACTCGACCTCGGAGACCGGCGTCGAGCACGCCGTCCTGACCGAGACCGGTCCCAACACCGCCGAGTTCCGCGGTAGCATCGCCACCAGCGCGACCAACAGCGCCGGCGTCCTGCTGGTGGCCCACGGCGACACGATCACCGTCACCTACATCGATGCCAACAACGGCCAGGGCGGGTACAACGTCCCGGTCGTCGCCACGGCGGCCGTCGACTGCCAGTCGCCGGCGATCGTCGGCGTCGCGGTCAGCGACATCACCTCCAGCGGCGCGAAGGTGCAGTTCACGTCGAATGAGCCGGTCAAGGCCACCGTGTACTACGGCCTGGCCTGCGGTCAGCTCACCGGCGAGGCCACCAGCGCCGGCTACAGCACCGCGCCGGTCGTCACGCTGTCCGGCCTGGCGCAGAACACCCGCTACTACTTCGCCGTCCGCGCCGAAGACGAGGCGGGCAACCCCGCGTACGACGACAACGGCGGCTCGTGCTACACCTTCAAGACCCTGCGCGGCCCGCAGGCCGTCCACGTCTTCCCGCTCGACACCAACCCCGGCTGGACGATCTCCGGCGGGCAGTGGGCGTGGGGCAAGCCGACCGGCCAGGGCGGCAGCGCGGGCGGGCCGGACCCGACCGCGGGCTACACCGGCCAGAACGTTTACGGCTACAACCTCAACGGCGATTACGCCAACAACATACCGGAGTACCACCTGACGAGCACGGCGCTCGATCTGACCGGCAAGACAGACGTGTTGCTCAAGTTCTGGCGCTGGCTGGGCGTCGAGCGCTCGACGTACGACCATGCCTACGTGCGGATCAGCACCAACGGCACCAACTGGACGACGATCTGGTCCAACCCCGACAGCGACATCACCGACAGCTCGTGGGTTTACCAGGAGTTCAACATCGCCGCGTATGCCAACAACAAGCCGACGGTGTACCTGCGCTGGACGATGGGCACCACGGACAGCGGCGACCGCTATTGCGGGTGGAACATCGACGACATCGAAGTCTGGGCCACCGTTCCGGTTCAGGTGCTCGTCGGTGACATCAACTGCGACGGTCTGGTCGATTTCGGCGACATCAACCCGTTCGTGCTGGCGCTGACGAATCCGGCCGGGTACGAACAGCAGTACCCCAACTGCCCGTTCGAGAACCGTGACATCAACGGCGACGGGCGGTGCGACTTCGGCGACATCAACCCGTTTGTGCGGTTGCTGACCAACCCGTAGTGGGCGGTGGCCGCCACGTTCAGCATGGCCGCGACGGCCGGTGTGGCCCCGGCCAATGGCGGGTGCGGGTCGGCGGGCGGGACGCCCGCACTCCCCTGTAGCGCCGGACCGAAGCTCGCCACGGCGCGTCGCCCGCGCCTCGGCGAGTCTCGCCTGCGACGGACGTGGCGACCTGCCCGCCGTGGTGGGAGTCCGGCGTCGCGGAGCGCGGCAGTCGGCCACGCGGGTGGCATCCGCGCGCGTGCGGCGCGCCCCGAAATCGCGGGAAGTTCTTGCCATGCTGGCCGGCGCACGGGACAATTCACGGTGCCGGGTGGGATGACGCGCCTGAGCGGGGATGTGTCGTGCGTCGCGGGAGACGGACCGTTCAGGCAAGTTCTGGCTTGCCGGCACACGTGGGCGGTACGGCCGCGCCGGGAGGAAGGGACATGGCGGGCATCACGCGGAACACTTTGTGCCGGTTACTGCTGGCGGCGAGCATCCTGGCACTCCCCGCTGCGGCGGCGGACGGGGCGCGGATCGAGTGCCCCCCGGGGGCCTACCTGGAGGCGGAGCCTTGCGGCACCAACACGAATCCGGGCTGTGGGGTCGAGCCGCCGGCGTTGGAGACGATCGCCGACGGGGGTGTGGTGTGCGGTACCGCCTGGGCGGACGGCGGGCAGCGCGACGAGGATTGGTACGAGGTCTGGTTGACCGGAGGTGCCAAGCGAATCCGGCTTCAGAACATTGACGTCGAACTTCCGCTGCGCGTCAGGCTCTACTCGCGGCCGCCGATAACTTGTGAAGACCTCCCCGACTCGGTGTCGGTCCTGTGCCAGCCGGGCGTACCTGGCACCCTTGAGTTGGTGGCGTCGCCGCAGTGGAATTCGTACCTAGTGTGCGGTCGGTACTGGATTCGTGTGGCGCCCGAGGACCAGACGGGACCGATCCTGCACGGCTATCCGTGCGGCACGTCGAATGACTACCAGTTTGAGGTCGTCGTCGACTATGAGCCTTATCCACTGTGCTGGCTACCGTGGTGGTTCAGTTGGGAAAACGAGCCCGACTACTGCACGAGCCCACAGCCGGATACGTTCAATGCCGGGTGTGACCAGTTCCTCACGCCGCCCGGGCCGAGCTACTACATCTCGGACAGCTTTGAGATCCTGTGCGCCACGTCGGGTTGGTACAACTTGCCGGCGGTGATCTGCCCCGGCGACCTCAACTGCGACGGCGTGATCGACTTCGGCGATATCAACCCGTTCGTTTCGGCGTTGGCCAATTGGTCCGTGTGGCTGGCGCAGCACCCGAACTGCCCGCCGAAGAACGCCGACATCAACGGCGACGGGGCGTACGGGGGTCCGCGCGGCTTCGGCGACATCAATCCGTTCGTCCGGCTGCTGGCGGGCGGCGTCGGGCAGCCGATTCCCTGCTCGCACGATCCCGTCCCGACGCCGGACTACGATTGGTTCCGGTTCCGGATTGTGGACGGGCCGAAGACCACAAGCCTGTTCTTCGTGAGTGGGTTCCAGGCAACATTGGAAGTCTATTCGCAGGCGGAGGGGTGCTATGTGCCGCCGACGGCGCGCTGGGGAATAGCATCCTACGACACGCTGAGCGTGAAGTTCCCGTGCCTCGCGCCTGGCTGGTATTGGATGCGTGTCATCCCCAAACCAGGAGTCCCCTGCGGGAGACAATACGAGATTGGAATTGAGGAGTTCTTGGCGTGCGAGCCGTGCGACCTCGCGTGCCAGCCGAGCGACACTCGCGAGAACGAGGCCTGCGGCCAGCACGTCAACGACGCCTGCGGCCCGGCGGCAATGCCGATTCCCGATCCGTACTGGCCGAACCAGTCGGTCATCTGCGGCACGACGTACAACCTCCTTCAGCCCGAGGAAACCGACGAAGACTGGTACCGGTTCGACATTCCGCCCGGCGAGAACCGGTATCTGGTCGTCGTGCTGAACGCGGAGATCGCGCTGACGCCGTGGGTTACGATCCAGGGCTGTGAGGGGCTGGGGTGGCTGGTCGAGGACGGGATCGACTGTGATCCCGGTGGCCAGTGGCGCGGCTTCTACATCGACAAGGCCCACATTCCCGGCGGCGCGCACGTGGACCTGCGGATCACGCCGCAGTTGTGGAACCGCTACGCGGGCTGGCACGCCAACCCGGTGCACGCGCCGTGCGAGACGACGTACCGGCTGATCGCGGGGTACTCGCCGACGCCGCCGCGCGACGGCGACTTCGGCATCCAGTTCGAGGAGCTCACGCCGTCGGCCCCGCCGCCGAGGTAGCGGGCGAGGTCGCGCTGCCCGCCGGCGCACCAGCGCCCAGTGTGGCACCGGCCGATGGCCGGTGCGGAGTCCCGCCGCTGTCCAGGGTGGCCCAGGCGTCCGCGCCTCTGTTCCCACGGCCGGTGCGGAGCGCAGCCGCTATGTCGGGTGGCCCAGGCGTCCGCGGCTGTGGTGGGTG
Organism: uncultured Planctomycetales bacterium; assembly: GCA_964462635.1. Taxonomy (GTDB): domain Bacteria; phylum Planctomycetota; class Phycisphaerae; order UBA1845; family Fen-1342; genus JBFMAI01. The sequence goes on along the minus strand of CAYWYJ010000119.1, from coordinate 4,891 downwards.
GCATGTCCGCGGCCTTGAGCGGACATGCTCTATTCGCGGGTCGCGGCACGGCCGCGAAGACGCGCCCATGCCACCCCGCTGCGAAGACGCGGCCGTGAAACCATGAAGCGAGCCGCCGGCCGCTGCGAATCCCGCGGCCGCTACACAGCTCCTTGACCGCGGCGGTGCCCTCAAGGGGCCTCCGGCGCCGCCTGCTCAAAGCGCCGCAACGTCGCGCGGACCTGCTCGGCCACGTCCGGCGGGGCGCCGTCGAGGTGTTCGGCCGCCTGGCGAATCCACTTCAGCGCCGGCCCGGGTTCACCGCGGTCCCAGTAGGCCCGCGCCAGGGTGTGCAGCAACGCGGGGTCTTGGTGGGCGGTCAGCTCATTGGCGCGGCGGGACAGTTCCAGCACGAAGCCAAAGTCGCGGGTACGGATGCCATCCTCGGTGAGCACCGCGGACGCCAGGCGGTCCAGGGCCTTCGCTCGGACGACCGTTCCCTCACGGTCGCGGCTCGGGTCCGCGGGCGAGACGCCCGCACGCCCCCCCTCACGGTCGCGGCCCGGCCCGGACGGTTCGTCCCACAGGGCCCGCGCCAGCTCGCGGCCGAACGCGTAGCCCTTTTCCGGATCGTCGAAGTCGCGCAGCAGCGTCAGCAAGCGCAACTGCCCGCGGTAGTGCTCGTGCTTGATGCCGGGGTCGATGTTCTTGTCCGGCGGCGCGAGGCTGCACAGCAGAAACCAGTCCAGAGTGACGGCCCCGGTTTGGAAGTCCGGGTTCGGGCGGGGTGAGAGCTGCACGCCGAGGTCCGCCAGCTTCACGTCGAAGCGCGTCCGCAGGATAACGAAATCGCCGAGGTTCACCGGCATGGTCGCCCAGGTGAACGGGACGAAGGTCATTCGCAGGGGCAACTCGACGGGGACCCTCTTGTCCTTGACGGCGAGCTCCGCGGTCGCGGTCAGCGTGTAGCTCTTACGCTGCCGCTCTTCGCCGGTGAACTTCACGTCGGACACGCCCGTGATGCGGAGCGTGATTTCCGGGTGCTCGGCGACGTTCAGCGCGGTGGGTCCGTGCAGCACGTCGTCCTGTTCGCGCACGCCGCTGCGCAGCGAGGCGACCGGCACGCGGAACGCGCCGGCCAACAGCGGCGGGCGGTCCTCTTCCAGCTCGAACGGGGCGACGATGTAACCGACGACGCGGCTGCACGAGCTGGTGATACGCAGGAGCGGGGCGTCGCTGGTCCACAGGAGCTGCGTCCCCGTGCCCGGTGCGACGTGATACACCTCGCCCCGTTCGACCTGCTCCGCCGGGACGACCAGCGTCTGCCCGCTCTCGGCTCGCGGCGGCACGGCGTCAGCCATGGCCGGAACGGTGAGCCCCACCAAGGAGAGCAGCGTCAGGGCGACCGCCCCTCCCCCTCTCAGGCGGAGGGCAGGGAGGGGGTACAGGGTGCGACGCGCGGGACCATCCACCGACCGTTCCCTATTACGGCGCAGGTGTGGGAACGTGGAAACGTGGGAACGTGGGAACGACATGCCGGCGGTCGCTGGAGGGCGCTGGCCCCGACCCTCCCCCAACCCCTCCTCGCCACAGCGAGTCGCCCGGGGCGACCTGAAAGGGAGGGGGGTACAAGGCCGCGCGCCGCGACGGAGGGAGGTACGAACCCGTGCGCAGCGGCGGGTTTTCCGTGCCGTCATCGGTTGCCCTCCGCGCTGAGGTCCAGGGCCATGATGTGATGATGGTCCCGCAGGTACAGCCGCGTGCCCACCAGTGTCGGACACGTCCACGACTTCTCCTCCAGCACCTGGGCTTGCGAGTGAATCTTCAAACCCTCGCCCGTCGCCGTCGCCAAGGCCAGCACGCCCGTTTCGTCGAGAATAATCAGCTTGCCGTCGGCGGCCAGCACGTTGGCCTTCGCCAGCCCGCGCTCCCGCCACAGCGGTTTGCCCGTGTTCAGGTCCATCGCCATCATGAACGCGGGATCGAAGCTCCCGTGGCTCGACCCGTACACCACGTCGCCGACGCGGGCCATCACGCCGTGAAAAACCTGCATCTTGCGGTAATACCAGAGTTCTTCCGTCGCGTACTGCCCGTCCGCGAACGTCACCTTCAGCAGCCGGCTCCCACCGCCGTAGCCGGCCGAGTAGAAGACCTTGTCCGGCGGCACGAACACCGGCGTGGCCATGATTCCGTAGGATTGCGTATCCACCTTGGTGCGCCAGCGGACCTTGCCGGTCGCCGGGTCGAGGCCGGCGCGATCGGCGCCCAGGGCCACGACCAGGTGGTCTTCATCGTTGATCCGCACGAGGATCGGGGAGGAGTAGCCGCCGCCGAAGCCGGGACAGCCCCACACCAGCTCGCCGGTGTCCTGTTTGAACGCGGCGATCCCCGGCTTGTTGTCGTCGGCGCGACGCGGGCCGACGCTCACGATCACCATATCACGGTACGCCAGCGGACTGGAGCCGTAGCCGCGGCCGAGGTGGCTGGTCTCGTACTCCTCCATGAGGTTGTGCGACCAGAGGACCGCGCCGGTACGCTTGTTGAGGCAGTGGAAGTGGGCCAGCCCGCCGATGGTGAACACGCGGTCGCCGACGACCAGCGGCGTCGAGTGCGGCCCGGCCCCGAACTCAAGCTGCATGTCCTCCCTCGGCGGCGCGGCGTACGTCGTCTCCCACAGCTTCTCGCCGGTATCAGCCTTGAAGGCGAGTACCGCGTCCTGGTCGTCGCGGCGGCACATGGTGTATAGGCAGCCGGCATCGACGACGATGCTGGAGTGCCCGGGGCCGATGTCGGCGGACCACAGCTTCCGCGGGCCGCCCGCGGGCCACTGGTCGGCCAGACCCTTGCTGTCGCAGGCGAAGTCGCGGCCGGGGCCGCCCCACTGGGGCCACTGCGCCTCGGCAGACAGCCCTCCCGCGAGGGCCACCGTCAGCAGGACGGCCGTATCAAGTCCTACGACAGAGGTCAGAACGCGAAGCGCCGGCGAGCGCGGGGCCAACTTCGTTTGCATCATTCTCGGTGTCCCTGTGCCTCTGTGGTGAACGTCTCTTCGCGGGCATTGTACGGGTCGCGCTGACCACGCCGAACCCTGGCGCTGTCCGTCATTGTCGCTTCTTGTCGGCGGTCTCGATCGCGTACAGGAACCGCTGGGTCATGACATACAGCACGCCCTCGGCAACCGCGGGGGGTGTGTAGATGGCGTGGCGCATGTCGATGCGGGCGAGCTCCTCTTTCCGCGTGCCGTGGTGCAAGATGACCATCTCGCCGTCGGTGTTGCCGAGGTAGACCTTGCCGTCGATGACGCACGGCGAGGCCCACACGCCCGCCTGCATGTCGTGCCGCCAGTGTCGTTGTCCCGTGGCGGCATCGAAGCACGACAGATAGCCCGCGAGGTCGGCGGCATACAACAGCCCGTCGGCGACGACGACGCTGGCAATCGTGCAGCCGAAGTCGGCCCCGCCCACGTGCCAGACGCGGCCGCGCTCCGTGACGTCGCCCGATTTCGTCGCGTCGATCGCGTACAAGTGTCCCGGTCCGCGGCACTGCTCCGGGTCGTCGCCCACCGCCAGGTACACACGGTCGCCGGCGATCACCGGCGTCGCGACGATGCTGGACTTGGTGCCCGTGCCGCCGGGCTTCCACACCGCGTCGGGCGGGTTCAGATTGAACTTCCACAGCGGCGTGCCCGTGGCCGGGTCGAACGCGTAACACCAGCCGTCCCCGCCGCCGAAGATGACCTGCGGCCGGCCCGCGATGATGCCGAGCGCCGGCGACGACCACTGCCCGTGCAGGATGTCGGTCCCGGGGTCGTTCCGCTTCCAGACGACACGCCCCGTCCGCTTGTCCACCGCGATGAACGACGGGGCCTGCGGCGCCGGCGGCTTGTCGTGCTCTTCGTCGACGCCGTTGCTCGTGCAGACATAGATCCGCTCGGCGTCGCCGACGGGCGAACACGCCGCCAGATTGTGCGGGCACACGCCCAGTTCGCCGATCATGTCGAGAATCCACACGAAATCGGCGTCCTGTCGCTCGGTGAACTTCTCCTCGCGGTACGGGCCGTCGTTCTCGTCTTCGTGAAACCCCTGCACATCGGCGCACACCAGCTCGCAGCGGTTGCTGACGTAATACACGCGGTCGCCATCGACGTACGGCGTGGACGCGACGCCCTGCTCCGGCCAGTCGTTGGCCGGGCCGGTCGGCAGCTTGTCGTGCGTCGCCTGCCAGAGCAATTCCCCGGTCGCCGCATCGAGACTCAGCAGGCAGCCCTTGTCACCCGTGCTGTGCGGGCGGAATCCGCCGGCGTTGTTCGTGCCCACGAAGATGCGGCCGCCGGCCACTACCGGCCCGCCGTAGCTGTACGACCCCAGCGGCACCGCCCACTTGATGTTGTGCTTCGTGTCGAGGTTCCACTCGTGCGGGATGCCGCGCGCGGCGGAGACGGCGTTGCGGCTCGGCGAGCCGCCCCACATGGGCCAGTCGCGGGTCGGCTGCGTCGCCGGATGGGTCGTGGGAGGTGTGGGGGGCGCCTGGGCCAGCGCCAACCCCCCAACGGCCAAGACGAGTGCCGCGCGGCCCATCCGGTTCATTGCCTTCGAACGCCTATCAGAACCCCGCACGCCAGTGCGAGGCCGAATGGCCCGCCACTCGCGTGGCGGGTTCTGTGAGCAGCGTTAGGATAGCCGTCGGCGCGCCGGGCGGCGAGTCGGCGTCGCGGGCGTCGGGTCTTCGCGGGATGCGGGGCGGGCAGCTCACCGACGGCCGCCAGCAGCTTTCGATCCAACATGGACAAGGGCAGGCGACGCAGTTTCGCCGGAGTCACCCAGCGAGCGCGCCCGACGTGGCCCGGGGCCCGCGGCGGTGTCGGGACTGTGCACTCAAACACGCGCACGCGCAGCCGGCGGTGCGAGAAATC
>CAYWYJ010000118.1:0-12154 GCA_964462635.1 uncultured Planctomycetales bacterium | reverse complement strand
GTCGGCGTGGCCGCGGCGTATGAGTTGGAGCAGGTGCGCGTCGAAGCCTGGGTCGGGCAGGGGCCGCACCGGGCCCTGCTGGTGGTGGACTTCTGGCCGTACAACGGAGCCGCCGACAGCTTCGCCTTCGGGTGCCGGTTCGCGGCCGCGCAGATCACCGGAATGGACCTGCTGGACGCCGTGCAAGCCGCCAACATCGGGTTCGCGTACGCGCACGCCTCCGGATTCGTCACCGACTTCTGGTATCTCAAGAACGGCCACATGTACCACACCGGCTACCAGTGGCCGCAGGCTTACTGGAGCTACTGGCTCAGCACCGACTGGGGGCAGACGTGGGAGTATGCACCGGTCGGGCCCGCCGGGCGCCTTCTTCACGACGGCGAGACCGACGGCTGGCTCGCCAAGCCCGGCTACGACCCCGACAGCGAGCCGGTCACGCCGCTGCACGTCGCCGGCGACCTCAACTGCGACGGCCGGGTCGATTTCGGCGACATCAACCCCTTTGTGCTCGGGCTGAGCAACCCCGCCGGCTATGTCCTGGAGTTCCCGAACTGCCGGCTGCTCAACGGCGACATCGACGGCGACGGACGCTTCGACTTCGGCGACATCAACCCGTTCGTGGCCCTGCTGACGAACCCGTAGCCGGAGGTGCCGACATGTCCCCCCGCGGCTTCACGCTCATCGAGCTGCTGGTGTGCGTGGCGATCATCGCCGTGCTGCTCTCGCTACTGCTGCCGAGTCTGGGGGCGGCGGCGGCCGAGGGCCGGGCGGCCCGGTGCGCCAGCAACCTCCGGCAGCTCGGATATGCCTACCACATGTATGCTGGCGATTACCTCGGCCGCTCCATGCCCCTCGCCTACACCGCGACAAGTCCCGGGAACGGTCCCGACGTATATTGGTGGGGCACCAACGACGAGCACGGCGTGGACCACACGCGCGGGTTCGTCTGGCCGTACCTGCAATCCGACCTGCGGCACAACGGGGTGTATGAGTGTCCACAGCAACCCTGGGGGACTTACCTCCCCCAGGGCGCCGCCCGACAGGTGACCAGCACGTACGGGTACAACGGTTATTACCTGTGCCCGCCCCACACCCCCGGCTGGGCCTTCACCATCGGCCGGCGGCCGTGGCAGAACCTGGACACGCTACACCAGCCGCAACGTGTTTTCGTATTTGGAGATACCGCGATCGACCTGGGGGCGGCGCTGCCCTACAACAACGCCCTGCTCGACCCGCCTTACCTGTATAGCAGCCGGCGATGGGTCTTGAACCCCTGCCCGACGACGTGTTTTCGGCACCGCGATCGGGCCGTGCTGGTGCTGGCGGACGGGCACGCGGAGCGCTTCCGACCGGGGCCGGTGCGACCGCCCGCGCCGCGGTTCGGCGTCGGCTCGGTCGGGGAGCACAACGACCCGTATTATGTGCCCAATTGGCGGGAATGGTGAGGCGGCGTCGGCGCCGACTTGAGCCCGGGCCACGTATAATCCGATGAAACACGGAACGCGGCCGGGGCCGCGTGCGGACGGGCCGTTGATTCGTCCCGCGAGCGCGACTATGCTGGCCGTGCTCGCAGGTGACGGTGGGCACGGAAGTTGCGATGCTGACGCTGGATCCCGAGCTGTTGGCGATACTCGCCTGCCCGGTGCCAACGTGCCACGGGGCGTTGGAACCGCGGGAGGACCGGCTGGTGTGTGTACGTTGCAGGCGGCGCTACCGGATCGAGGACCGCTGGCCGGTCCTGATTCCGGAGGAGGCCGAGCAACCCGAGGAGGCGTGAGTGAAAGGCGGTCCCGCGAACCATAAGAGCTTCGCCATCATCAGCGACATCCACTCCAACCTGGAGGCGTTGGAGGCGGTGCTCGCCGACATCGACGCGCGCGGCGTCAAGGAGATCGTCTGCCTCGGCGACATCGTGGGCTACGGGGCCAACCCGAAGGAATGCCTTGACCTGGTGCGTCGCCGGTGTCGCGTGACGCTCATGGGCAACCACGACCACGCGGTGCTGTTCGAGCCGACCAATTTCAACCTGCCCGCCGAGCGGGCCTGCTACTGGACGCGGCAGTTGCTGGAAGAGGAGCCGGACCCGGCGGTGCGGCGCGAGCGCTGGAAGTTCCTGGGCGAGTTGCCGGTGCGCGTGAAGGAGACCGACGTGCTCTTCGTCCACGCCTCGCCGCGCCGGCCGATGAATGAGTACATCTTCCCCGAAGACGTCTTCACCAACCCGCAGAAGGTGATCGCGAACTTTGAGCGGCTGGACGCGCGGATTTGCTTCGTCGGGCACACGCACCAGCCGGGCGTGTTCGTGGACGACCCGTACTTCGACCCGCCGCACGAGCTGCCGGACTCGCCGTTCTACGAGATGGACAACGAGCGGGTCATCGTGAACGTGGGGAGCGTCGGGCAGCCGCGCGACCGGGACACGCGGGCGTGCTATGTCGTGGTGCACCGCCGCCCGGAAGCGCTGGAAAGCGGGACGGAGAGCTTGGTGGCGACGGCCCTGGGTTGCAGCGTCGAGCAGGTGGAGTTCGTCCGCGTCGAGTACGATCTGGAGCGGACCGTGAGCAAGATTCTGGCCGAGCCGAACCTCGAGGACATGCTCGGCTCGCGCCTGTACGAGGGACGGTAGCGTCAAACGGGGGCCGTTCACAACGCCACGTTGGCCACGGGAGCGGGCTGCGATGGCCCCGCCGCGTCAAAGCTGCCAAATCGAGCTTCGCGTCCGCTACGCCGAGACGGACGCGATGGGATACCTGCACCACGCCAACTACTTTGTGTACTTCGAGCAGGGGCGGACGGAACTGCTGCGGCAGAACGGCGTGCGCTACCGTGACATGGAAGCGCGGGGAGTGTTTTACGTGGTCGCGCGGCTGGAGTGCCGCTTCCGCAGCCCGGTCCACTACGACGACCTGCTGACGCTCACCACCACGACCGAGCGGCTGACGCCGGTGCGCGTGGAACACAGCTACCGCCTGGAGCGGGACGGCCGGCTGTTGGCGGAGGCCGGCTCAACGCTGGTGTGCGTGGGGGCCGACGGCCGGCCGCGGCCGTTGCCGGACGACCTGTACACGCAACTCGGGGGCGTGGCGGCGGGGGAAAAAATCGACTAAGCTAGCTGGCGGCGGTTTTGGGCCCGCGGGGTCGCGTCGCCGGTGTCGAGTGCTCGGCCATGAACCTGAAACAAACCAATGTGGCTGCCGCGCTGCTGCTGGCGGCAGTGCATTCCGGCGTGGCCTGGGGACAACCGCCGCCCGGGGTGACGCCGGTGACGCCGTTGCAGCCGCCGGCGGGCGAGCTTGGGGCCGGCAGCCCGCGGGTCGTGCTGGAAATCGGCCAGGGTGAGGAGACGTGGGGGCGCGTGGTCCTGGAGTTGGACCTTGAGCGGGCCCCGCGGACTGCGGATGCCTTCCTGCACCACGTGGACGCGGGTTTCTACGACGGCACGGTCTTTCACCGGGTGCTGCCGGGGTTCCTCGTTCAGGGCGGCGGTTACACGACGGCCCTCCAGCCCAAGCGCGAAGGGGTGGGGCCGCCAGTCCCCAACGAAGCGCAGCGCGGGCTGAAGAACCGGCGGGGCACCATCGCCATGGCGCGGGGCCGCGACCCGCACAGCGCGACGACGCAGTTCTTCATCAATCTGGCGGACAACCCGAAGCTGGACCACCCCGGTCACGACGGGTGGGGCTACTGCGTTTTCGGGCGCGTAGTTCAGGGCATGGACGTTGTGGACCGGATGGCCCGCGTCAGCACGCGACGCGACCCGCGGCAGCGCGACGCCACGCCGTCCCAGCCCGTGGAACCGCCGGTAATCCGCCGCGCCTGGCGACTTCGCGAACCCGCCGCGGCGACGCCGACGCCGAGAACGGCAACGCCGTCCCCCATGGACGCGGGGGCGCCGCCGACGGACACCGGGGATGAGGATCGGGTGGTGCCCGAGCCGCCGGAGCCCCCTTCCGGCGGGTCGCCCGACGGCACCGAAGAGCGACCGTCGGAGCACGAGCTTCCAAGATAGATCGCAAGCGACGCGTGCGGCGGGCGACGTGAAATCGGGCCGCCGCCACCCGCCCGTACCGCGGGGTTGCCGCCGGAGATGAGAGCCATGAGCAAGACGCCGAAGAACCCGTTCGGGGCCCAGGCCGTTCTGACGGCGCGGGGGGGCGAGGTCCGCTACGTGCGACTGAGCGCGCTGGAGCAGGCCGGACTGGGACGGCTGGCGGACCTGCCGTATTCGATCCGCCTCCTGCTGGAGAACGTGCTGCGAAACGTGGACGGCGTCGCCGTCCTGGAGGACCACGTCCGGCACCTGGCGCGCTGGGGTCCGGCACCGGCCGGCGACGAGGAGGTTCCGTTCAAACCGACAAGGGTGTTGCTCCAGGATTTCACCGGCGTACCGGCGCTGGTGGACCTGGCGGCGATGCGTTCGGCGATGCAGCGGATGGGCGGCGATCCGTCACGGATCAACCCGCAGATTCCCGCGGACCTGGTCATCGACCACTCGGTGCAGGTGGACCACTACGGCCGCGTCGACGCGTCGGCGCTGAACGCGAAGCTCGAGTTTCACCGCAACCGCGAGCGGTACGAGTTCCTGCGGTGGGGGCAGAACGCCTTCGCCAACCTGCGCGTCATCCCCCCGGCGACCGGCATCGTCCACCAGGTCAACCTGGAGTACCTTGCCACCGTCGTGCAGCGACGGGATGCGGGTGGCCAGACCCTCGCGATGCCCGACACCCTCGTCGGCACCGACAGCCACACCACCATGATCAACGGCCTCGGGGTACTCGGGTGGGGTGTGGGCGGCATCGAGGCCGAGGCGGCCATGCTCGGCCAGCCGCTGTACATGCCGGTGCCGGCGGTGGTCGGCCTGCGGCTCCACGGCGAGTTGCCGGCCGGGGCAACGGCCACCGACCTTGTGCTGCGCGTGACGGAACTGCTGCGGGCCGCGAAGGTGGTGGGGAAGTTCGTCGAGTTCTTCGGTCCGGGCCTGTCGAACCTGAGCCTGCCGGACCGGGCCACGCTGGCCAACATGGCTCCGGAATACGGCGCCACGGTCGGCTACTTCCCCGTCGATGACCGGACGCTGGAATACCTGCGGCTCACCGGCCGTGATGAGGACGTGGTGGACCTGGTCGAGCGCTACACCAAGGAGCAGGGACTGTTCCGCACGCCGGACAGCCCGGAGCCGCGGTACAGCGAGACCCTGGAGCTTGATCTGGGCACCATCGAACCCAGCCTCGCCGGCCCGAAACGCCCGCAAGACCGCGTCGCCCTGTCGCGGATGAAGACCCACTGGCGGGAGACCCTCCAGCGCGCTTACGGCAAGACCGCGGACGGCGACGGTGCCGATGTCGAGTTCGGCGGCCGCCGCGTGCGCCTGGAGCACGGCTCCGTCGTCATCGCCGCGATTACCAGTTGCACGAACACGAGCAACCCGGCGGTGATGATTGCGGCGGGGCTGTTGGCGCGGAAGGCGGTCGAGCGGGGGTTGATGGTTCGTCCGTGGGTGAAGACCTCGCTCGCCCCGGGGTCGCGCGTGGTAACGGACTATCTCACGCGCGCGGGCTTGTCGGACGCTCTGGATAAACTCGGTTTCCAAACCGTCGGCTACGGCTGCACGACCTGCATCGGCAACAGCGGGCCGTTGCCAGCCGAGATCGCCGAGCCGCTGCGGCGATCGGACCTGATCGCGGCGAGCGTGCTCAGCGGCAATCGCAACTTCGAGGGTCGGATTCACCCGCTCGTGCGGGCCAACTACCTGGCGTCGCCGCCCCTGGTCGTCGCCTATGCCCTGGCCGGCACGATGGACATCGACTTGGCCACGGAGCCGCTCGGCCACGACGGTCAGGGCCGCCCCGTGTTGCTGGCGGACGTCTGGCCCCGCCCGGAGGAAGTCGAGGCCGTGGCGCGGGAGTTCATCTCCCCCGCGGCGTTCCGGCAGCAGTACGCCGACGTATTCGCCGGCCCGCCGGAGTGGCAGCGGCTGGCGGCGGGCGACGACGAGGTCTACGAGTGGGACGAGGGGAGCACGTATGTCCAGGAGCCGCCGTTCTTCCTCACACTGACGCCGCAGCCGGGCCCGATCACCCCCCTGCGCCAGGCGCGCTGCCTGGTGCTGCTCGGGGACAGTGTGACGACCGACCACATCAGCCCGGCGGGTTCGATTGACCCGAACTCCCCGGCCGGACGGTACTTGCAGGAAGAGGGGGTGGAGCCGGCGGAGTTCAACAGCTACGGCTCGCGGCGGGGGAATGACCGGGTGATGACGCGGGGCACGTTCGCCAACCCGCGGCTGCGGAACCTGCTCGCGCCGGGCACCGAGGGCGGGCTGACGGTCCACCTGCCGACCGGCAACCAGATGAGCATCTACGACGCGGCGATGAAGTACCAGGCGGCGGGAACCCCGCTGATCGTCCTGGCCGGCCGCGACTACGGCATGGGCAGCTCGCGCGACTGGGCGGCGAAGGGGACAGCGTTGCTCGGCGTGCGGGCGGTGATCGCGGCGAGCTTCGAGCGCATCCACCGCAGCAACCTCGTGGGCATGGGCGTGCTGCCGCTGGAGTTCAAGCCCGGCCAGACGCACGAAGCGCTGGGGCTGACGGGTCGCGGGTTCTACGACATCCCGGACCTGTCCGAGGGGCTCAAGCCGCGGCAGGAACTGACCGTCGTGGCCACCAACCCGGACACCGACCGGGTGATCGAGTTCCGGGTCACCTGCCGCATCGACACGCCCATCGAGGTCGAGTACTACCGCCACGGTGGTGTGCTGCCGATGGTGCTACGCGGGCTGCTGCCGCGCTGATTCCGCGCTGATCCCTGGTGTCGGAGCGGCTTCGGTATTCGAGGAGACTATCCCGGCCGCCAACCCGCGGCGTCGCGGTGCGGGCGCCCCGGCCGGCTGTTACCCCTGGGGCTCTCCCAACTCCTGGAGGAGCGCTGTGGCTTCCGCGTGCAAGGGGCCGAGTTTGAACTCGATGACGTTCCAGACCGTGGGCGGCTCGAGACTGTCGTACCCATGTACCAGCACGTGCCGAAAGCCGATGATGCTGCGGTGCTCGGAAATGCGGCCCGCGATGTCGGGCGCCACGCGCGTCAACTGAAGAACCGCTTCGCCAATGACCTGCAACTCACGCTCCACCGCCGAGCGAAAGCCGCGGTCCCGGGTGTAGTCGTCGACGGTCCGCCCGGCCGTGAACTGCAACAGGAACTCGCACGCGCTGCACACATCGTACAGGTACTTCTGCGGATCATGCCGCATACACGGTCCTCCGGCTCTCGTTCAGACGCCGCAGGAAGTATGGGTTCCGGGGCGCGCCGGCTTCGACCAGGTCGACCGGCCGCTGGAACAGGTCCGCCAGCGCTTGCTGCAGCCCGAAGAACGCATCGAACCGTGCCGCCGGCGGCACATCGGCGAAGGTGACCACGAAGTCGAGGTCGCTACGGGAGGGGTCGAAGTCGCCGGTCACCGCCGAGCCGAAGAGTTCCAGCCGAGCGACATGGAACCGGCGGCAGATCGAAGCCACCGCGGCCCGATGCTTGGCGATCCAATCGTGCATGGTTCGAACCCGCGTCCCAAACCGACGGGGGCCCCGGACCCGCTCCGAAGGTCTGCTTGAAGCGGACCGACGGCTGCTCCAGGCGTCTTACGGGGCCATCCTAAACAGAGTCGCCGGCGGTTCGCGGGGCGGGGTTGCCGGCCAGCCGCGGGCGTCGTCCGGCGGGGGCGTCCTCGCTGAACAGGCGCTGCTTCATCAGCCGTCCGATCTTGAACTTGACGGTGCGCTTGGGGGGGACGAAGACCTTCTCCATGGTCTTGGGGTTCTGGGCGACCCGCGCGGCCCGGGAGCGGATCTCGAAGACGCCGAAGTCCCGAAACTCCAGGCGATTGCCTTCACCGAGCTCGGCGACGATCTCGTCGAGGAAGTGCTGGACGATGCGCTTGACAAACACGCGCTTGGCGCCGGTCTTCTCGGCAATGCGGTCCACCAGGTTCTTTTTGGTGATCGTGGTCATTGCGTTCCCCAGCATGCCGCCGTACGGGGCGGTTGCCGTTCTCCGTTACGCCGCTGATGCGAAAGCCACGCCGGCACGTACGCCCAAACTCACGCCGGAACATGGAAGTTGACTGGTCGTCATGTTACGTCAAAGCGTTTCGCCGATCAAGCGGAATTGTTGTTCCGACAACAGCTTAGGTGCCCAGACCGACAGCGTTGTCAAGCCGTTCAACGGATATTTCGGGTCCGATTTTCTGAGTCCTCGGATAGTGTGACGCCGCAGGTTGCCCGGTCCGCGGGCGCACCCGCGGCCCAGGACACGACGGGGCCGGGGTTCTACGCGTCCCCGATTTCGATCCGGCTGAAGCGGCTGACGGTGACGCCGGGGGCTGCTTCCCGCAGGTACTGGCCGACCGACTTCTTGTCGTCTTTCACGAACGGCTGTTCGAGCAGGACGATTTCCGCGTACCACTTGTCCAGCTTGCCGGCCACGATCTTGTCCACGATCTGGGGGGGCTTGCCCTTGACCTGTTCCTCGGCGATGCGGCGTTCCTGCTCGACCAGGGTCGCGGCCACGTCCTCACGCCGGGCGTACATGGGCCGCATGGCCGCCACGTGCATGCACACGTCTGTCGCCACCTCGGCCGGGCACGGAGCGTTGAACTCGACCAAGACGCCCTTGCGGCCGTCGTGGTGGAGGTAGTGCCCGAAGTTTCCGCCAACGGTGCAAATGCGGCCGATGCGGATGTTCTCACGGATGCGGTTGATCGCGTCGTGGAGCAGGTCGCCGATCTTCCGGCCGGGGTCGTCCGGCAGCGGCTGCTCCAGGATGTTCGTCGGGGTGGGGTCCGGCAGTCGCGCGGCGGCGCAGGCCGCGGCCTTGGACAGCCGCACGAAGTCGTCCGTCCCGGTGACCGGCTCGGTCTCGCACAGCACCTCGACCAGCGCGGCCCGGCCCTGGGCGGGGTCGCGGAAGAAACAGACGCGGCCCTCGGCGGTCTCGCGGCCGGCCCGCTTGCCGATCTGCGACAGGCCCTTCTTCCGCAGGATTTCGATCGCCTTCTGCTCGTCGCCGCCGGACTCCTCCAGGGCCTTCTTGCACTCCATCATCGGCAAACCGGTCTTGTCACGCAGCGTCTTGACCATGCCGGAATTGACTTGCATCGCCGGATTCCTCCAGTTTGTCGTCGGTTCTCAAGCTCGGCGGCCCGCCGGCGGGGCGCGGCCCTCGGGGCAATACTAGGACAAGGGGGAGGCGGGGTCGGCCGCCGGGGCATCGGGTTCAACCGCCGTCGGGACGTCCACGGCCTCGGCGGCACCCTGGTCGGGGCGCTCGGCCGAGACTTCCGCCAGCGCCTCGGCCGGGGCCCGGCGCGGGCGGCGGCGCGGGCCGGCGGCGGGCCCTTCGCGGGCTTCCGGCGTCTCGACCGGCTCCGGGCGGGCCTTCTTGCCCTCCTCGACCGCGTCGGCCAGCTCACGGAAGATCAGCTCGATGGCCCGCATGGCGTCGTCGTTGCCGGGGATCACGATGTTCGCCAGGTCGGGGTCGCTGTCGGTGTCGATCAGGCACACGGTCGGCACGTCGGTCGCGCGGGCCTCGCGGACGGCGTTGATCTCCTTGCGGATGTCCACCACGACCAGCGCCCCCGGCAGGCGGTTCATCCGCCGGATGCCGTCGAGGTTGCGGCGGATCTTCTCCAGCTCGCGGGAGAGGGTGGATTTCATCTTCTTGGAGTAGTCGGTTTCCCACTCGGGGCTGGCGACGAGGGCTTCCAGTTCCTCGAGGCGTTGGAGGCGGGAGCGAATGGTGCGGAAGTTGGTGAGGGTGCCGCCCAGCCAGCGCTCGGTGACATAGTGCATGCCGCAGCGGGTGGCGTGGCGTTGCACGATCTCACGGGCCTGGCGTTTGGTGCCGACGAAGAGCACGTCGCCGCCGCGGGCCACGACCTGCGTGATGAACTTCTTGCCGCGGAGCAGCCCCCGCAGGGTCTCGCGGATGTCGATGATGTGGATTGCGTTGCGTTTGCCGTACAGGTACGGGGCCATCTTCGGGTTCCAGCGACTGCAACGATGACCGAAGTGGATCCCCGCGTCGAGGAGCTCGCGGACCAGGGCCGATGCCAACCGCCACCTCCTCTCCGCGCTCGCGGAGAGTTAACGTGCAGCCCCGCCGGGCGACCCCCGGGGGCTTCCGAGTCTGCACTTCCCGGCCGGCCCACCACGGGCCGACACTGCCGCGGACGCCCGTTCCGCAGACCTGTCATAGTATCCCGCCGGGCCGGGGCGGTCAACCGGCCGAACTCACGTTGCCCAAGGGGGTTGCGTTCGGGTATGCTGGGACGGTGCAAAGGGGGCCAGCATGGTGGGAGTGTGCGTATGTTTGGCGGCGACGAGGTCATCATCACCCCGGGGATGCAGCGGTACATCGATCAGAACAACGAGTACCTGGCCCAGCGGGACCGGTACATCCGCGACGTGGTCAAGAAGTGGAAGTTCGACACGATCGCCGTCCACGGGCTCTACACCGTCAAGGACGCGATCGAGGACTACCAGGGGGCGATCATCGAGCCGGTCTTCATGAGCGCCTCGCAGGCCTACCGGGACTCGGACGAGATGGCGGCGGCCCTGGCCTACCTCATTCCGACATGGTGCTACTCCCGCATCGCCAACCCGTCCACGTACTACTACGAGTGGACGCTGGCCCTGTTGGAGGGCTACGGCTTCGACGGCGACACGAGCTGCTGCTCCACGTCGTCCGGCATGGCCGCCATCATGACCGCCGTCCAGCCGTTCCTGGTCCACAAGCGGCACCACACCCACGAGCCGCGGAACTTCCTGGCCACCGCGCAGTGCTACGGCGGGACGTTCCAGCAGTTCAGCGTACGGATGGCGGAGGAGCGCGACATCGAGTGCCGCTGGATCACCGATCCGACCAACCTCGACGAATGGGCGTCGAAGATCGACGAGAACACGCGGTTCCTGTACGGCGAGCTACCCAGCAACCCGGGGCAGGGGTTCTTCGACATTCAGGCGGTGGCCGACCTGGCCCACAGCCACAACCTGCCGCTGATCTGCGATTCGACGGTGGCGTCGCCGGCGCTGCTGCGGCCGATCTGTCACGGGGCGGACATCGTGGTGCAGTCGGCCACCAAGAGCCTGACGACGAGCGGCTTCGGCGTGTGCGGGGCGGTGATCGCCCGCAAAGACCTCGTGTGCCGCATCGACAACGACGAGCTGAAGCGGGACTTCGCGTTGTATGTGAAGTACCTGCCCAACCGCGATTACGGCCCGAATCTGCACCCGATGCAGGCCATTCTCACGCTCAATGACATGCGAACGCTGCGCTCCAAAATGGACATGTTGAGCCGCAACACCATGAAGGTGGCCGAGTTCCTGGAGCGCCACCCGGCGATCGACAGCGTGCAGTACCTCGGTCTGCCGAATCACCCGTTGCACGAGCTGGCCAGCCGCTACATGTGGCTGGTGGATGCCGAGTACGACGAGCTATATCGCCGGCCCGTGAACCGCTACGGGCACCTGATGTCGTTCCGCGTGAAGGGCGGCCCGGACGCGGCCCGCAAGTTCTTCGACGGTCTCCAACGCATCTGGCGGGCCACCGACCTGGGGCGGATCAAGAGCGTGGCGACGATCCCGGCCATCTCGACCCACCAGCAGCAGGGTCAGGCCGGCCGCTGCCTGGCCAACATCCCGCCCGACATGGTGCGGTTGTGCGTCGGCGGTGAACACCCCGACGACGTCATCGGCGACCTGGACCAGGCCCTGCACCGCGTGAAGTCGCGGACGGCGGTCGCCGCGGGAGTGTCGTAAGCCGTCGCGGCCAGGCTCCTTGCCGGCCGTGGGGAGTGCGGGCGTCTCGCCCGCCGTAGTCGCCGGCGCCCCGCCGGCCGTCCGATCCGTGCCGCGACTGTGAGGGAGCGGGAGACCGCAGTGGCGCGGGAGACAACGCCAGCGGCCGTGCCTCCCGCCGACCCTTGATGGCACCATCGCTGGCAAGGGGCTCCGACACGGCCACCAGACTTGGAGGCTGGGCAATACACATCCGCGCCGTCGCGGACGCCCGCCGGCCGTGCGCATCCGCGACGCCGGACTCCCGCCACGGCGGGCAGGCTCCGGTCCGGCGCTACAGGGGAGTGCGGGCGTCTCGCCCG
>CAYWYJ010000117.1:0-12171 GCA_964462635.1 uncultured Planctomycetales bacterium | reverse complement strand
TCGCCCGCAGCGGCTACACCGGCGAGGACGGCTTCGAGATCATCCTGCCCGCCCAGGTGGCCCTGATGGCCGTGCGCATGTTGATCGGGCAGTCGGAAGAAATGGGCCGGCCGATCCGCCCCGCCGGCCTGGGTGCCCGCGACACGCTCCGGCTGGAGGCGGGCATGCCGTTGTACGGCCACGAGCTGACCGAGGAGTGGGACTCGCTCACCGCCGGCCAGGAGTGGGCCGTCGATCTGACCAAGGACTTCATTGGCCAGCCGGTGCTCAAGCGGATCAAGGAGGCGGGGCCGCGGCGGAAAGTCACGGGCTTCGAGCTTGATGGCAAGCGTATCGCCCGGCAGGGCGCCCCGATCCTGCACCGGGGCGAGGCGGTCGGCGTCGTCACCAGTGGCACGCAGAGTCCGACGCTGGGCAAGAACATTGCGATGGGGCTGCTGAGGTCCGAGCTGTCTCAGCCCGGCACGCGCCTGGACATCGACATCCGCGGCAACGTGACCCCGGCGACGGTCATTCCGCTACCGTTCTACAAACGGGCGAAGAAGTAGCCCGGACCCTGGCGCGACCCGGGAGCGCGGGCGTCCACGCGCCGCGATCCCCAGCCGTGGTTGTCGGCCGTGAGTTCCCCTACCCCCCCGGCCCGCGCACGCTACGATACGCCGATCGTCGCCAACCACCCGCTTTTCGGAGACGCACGCGTGCCGCTGTCGTACAACCAACGCACCTGCTACTGCGGCGAGGTCAGCCTCGAGCGCATTGGCCAGACCGTCACCCTCGTCGGCTGGGTCCACTCCCGCCGCGACCTCGGCGGGATGATCTTCATCGACCTGCGCGACCGCGAGGGGCTCGTGCAGCTCAAGTTCGACCCGAAGCTGGAGCCGGCGGCGCACGGCATCGCCCACAAAGTCCGGCCGGAATACTGCCTGGCCGTCCGCGGCACCGTCGCCCCGCGGCCGGAGGGCCTCGTGAACCGCGACCTCAAGACCGGAGCAATCGAGGTCGAGGTCCGCGAGATCGACGTGCTCAGCGAGTCGGAGACGCCGGTCTTTGAAATCGCCGACCAGATCGCCACCAGCGAGGAAACGCGGATGGAATACCGCTACCTCGACCTGCGGCGTCGGCCGATGCAGCAGGCGATGATTACGCGGCACCGCATCGGCAAGACCCTCCGCGATTACTTCGACGAGCACGGGTTCATCGAGATCGAGACGCCGTTTCTTACCAAGAGCACGCCGGAGGGGGCCCGCGATTACCTGGTGCCGTCGCGGATTCAGCACGGCCGCTGCTACGCGTTGCCGCAGTCGCCGCAGCTTTTCAAGCAACTGCTGATGATGAGCGGGTTTGACCGCTACGTGCAGATTGTTCGGTGCTTCCGTGACGAGGACCTGCGGGCCGACCGGCAGCCGGAGTTCACGCAGCTCGACCTGGAGATGTCGTTCGTGCAGCCGGACGACGTGATCGGCATCATCGAGGGTTGCCTCGCGCGGATCATGAAGGTCGTCCACGGGCTCGACATCCCGACGCCGTTCCCGCGGATGACCTATGACGAGGCGCTGCGGGACTACGGCATCGACCGGCCGGACACGCGCTACGACCTGCGCCTCCGCGACGTGAGCGACGTGGCCCGGCAGGTCGAGTTCGGCGTGTTCCGCGCCGCGCTGGACGCCGGCGGCGTCGTGCGCTGCATCCGCGTGCCCGATGGGGCCGCGATGACGCGCAAGGAGACGGACACGCTCGCCGAGGACCTGAAGGGCATCGGGGCCGGCGGGCTGCCGCTGGTCAAAGTGGCGGCGGAGGGCGGCCGGCCGGTGCTCCAGACCGGCATCGCCAAGTTCTTCAATCCGGAGACGACCGCGAGACTGCTGGCGGCGACGGGCGCGGGGCCGGGCGACATCCTGTTCTTCGCCGCCGACAACGAGGCCGCGGTTTGCCGCTACCTGTCGTGGCTGCGGGAGACGATCGCCAGGCGTCGCAATCTGATTCCGGCGGGGCAGTGGCACTTCTTGTGGGTCGTCGATTTCCCGATGTTCGCGTACGACGCCGAGGAAGGGGGCTTCGCGGCGGTGCATCACCCGTTCACGGCGCCGCGCGACGAGGACATTCCGCTGCTGGCGAGTGACCCCGGCCGGTGCCGGGCGAAGGCGTACGATGTGGTCCTCAACGGCATTGAGCTGGGCGGCGGCAGCATCCGTATCCACCGCGCCGACGTGCAGCAACAGGTGTTCCGCGTCCTGCGGCTGGATGAGCAGGAACAGCAGCAGAAGTTCGGGTTCCTGCTGCGGGCACTGAAGTTCGGCCCGCCGCCGCACGGCGGAATCGCCCTCGGTCTGGACCGCATTGTCATGTTGCTCACGGGGATGGAGAGCATCCGCGACGCGATTGCGTTTCCGAAGACGGCGCGGGCCATCTGTCCGCTGACGGGGGCCCCGGGGCCTGTGGCGGCCAAGCAGCTCGACGAGCTGGGCCTGCGCTTGACCGCGCCGTCGTAGCGGCCGGACACCATTCCGCCCCTCGTAGCGGCTCGCCACAGCGAGTCGCCTTTGGCGACCGGGCTCCGCACCGGCCGGCGGTGGGGCGGTGGCAGTCCGCCGTTCAGACACAGCAAGTGAAGGCCGATGGCTCTGGCTGTATGACTTATCTCGGGCGGCAATGGGGGGGTCGTGCGCCGGGTCAAGTGCGGAGGGCGTTGCGCGTTTCTTGTCAATCCGCCGCCGCCCGGTACACTCCCCGTCATGCGGAAGAATTACATCCTGGACGCGAACATTCTGATCCACGATCCGTACTCGATCTTCCAGTTCGCGGACAACACGGTCGTGATCCCCGTGGGGGTCATCGGGGAACTGGACCGCTTCAAGAAGGAGGCCACCGACCGCGGCTTCAACGCCCGCACCGTCGTCCGGCTCCTCGACGGCCTGCGCAACGGGCACAGCCTGGCGGCGGGCGTGCCGCTCGAAAACGGGGGTCAACTCAAGGTCTATTGCGAGCCCGAGCGCGTGCTGCACGCCCCGGCCGAGCCCGCCGACATCGAAATCCTGCGCATCGCCCGGACGATCAAGCAGGCCGAGCCCGAGACGCCCGTCACGATCGTCACCAAGGACATCAACCTGCGCATCCGGGCCGACGCGGCGGGCCTGCGGGCCGAGGACTACGAATCCGATCACGTGCGGCTGAACGACGTGCCCAGCGGCGACGAGGAGCTGGCGGTCAGCGCCGAGCAGCTCGAAGAGTTTCGCCGGGAGGGGCGGCTGCCGGTGCCCGGGTCGCGGCTGCACGTCAACGAATACGTCCTGCTGCGGGCCGCGACGGGCGAGCGCGGCACGGCGCTGGCCCGCCGGGACGTGGAGGGCGACACGCTCGTGGCCCTGCGCCACGCCGAGGACGGGCTGTGGGGGATTCGGCCGCGCAACAAGGAGCAGTACTACGCGATCGACGCCCTGCTCGACGAGCGCATCAGCCTGGTCTCGCTCATGGGCAAAGCGGGGACGGGCAAGACGCTGCTGGCCCTGGCGGCGGGGATGCACCTGACATTCAGGAAGCGGCGCTTCCGGGCGATACTGGCCTGCCGGCCGATCGTGCCGGTGGGCCGCGACCTGGGTTTCCTGCCGGGCGACGTGGGCCACAAGCTGGCCCCGTGGATGAAGCCGATCACGGACACGGTCGAGTTCCTGATGGACGTGGGCGGGGCCGTGAAGGGGCACGGAGATGCGACGAGCCTGATCCGGGCCGGCCTGATCGAGATACAGCCACTGACCTACATTCGCGGCCGCAGCATCGCCAAACGGTTCGTCATCATCGACGAAGCCCAGAACCTTACGCCCCTGGAGATCAAGACCGTCATCACGCGGATGGGTCAGTCGGCGAAGGTGGTGCTCACCGGCGACCCGTGGCAGATCGACAACCCCTACGTGGACCGCAACAGCAACGGGTTCATCTACCTGATGAACCGGTTTTCCCGCGAGCCGCTGGCGGCGCATGTGGAGCTGCGCAAGGGCGAGCGGAGCCCCCTGGCGGAACTCGCGGCCAATCTGCTCTGAACCGCCGGTCGCGGAGCGGCCGCGCGAATTGGAGCACGGCCGCGGCGGGGTCACGGTGCCCCCCTCCCGTTTCCCCCGTCCGCGACGTCCGTTCCCCCTTACTGCTCCCCGCCTCCGACCGCCCGGTGATTCGGCCCCCGACCGCCCGTTTCCCCGCCGGTTGCGGCCCCACCGCGGGCCGGGCTAAACTCCCCGCACGCGCTCCCGCCGAGCGAGCGCGGACGGAGCGAGCGAGTGACGGGGGTCTTGGGTGTCAGGTCGCGGAGAGCAGAGTATGAGTTACCGCCGGAAAGCAGCTTGTCTTCTGGCCGCCGTGGTGGCGCTGGCGGCCGTGGCGCCGCCGCTGTGGGGTGACGACGACATCAAGGCGCGGATCGCCGCGGCCGGCGATGCCGCCAAGCACAACGCGGACGCCGTGGTCGTGGTGGATTGGAAGGACGTGACGGTGCGGCCGAACGGGATCGGGACGGCGCGGGAGCACCGGGTGACGAAGGTGCTCCGCGACGCGGCGATCCCGGCCCTGGCGGTGCAACGCTTCCCGTTCGACCCGCACACGAACCGGCTCGATCTGGTGGCGGTGCGCGTCTATCGGGCGGATGGCGCGGTCGAGGACATCCCGTTCGACCACACGCCCAAGCAGCCCCAGACCGCGTGGGGCATCTTCTGGCCCACCGACCAGTACCTGATCGAGGTGCCCCGGCTGGCCGTCGGCGACGCGGTCGAGACCATCACCGAGATGACCGGGTTCAACGTGGCCTACCTGGCGGCGGAGCAGGAGCGGAACGCGTACGGCGTCGTGCTGGAGCCGCCCGTGCCGGGCCACTGGCACGACGAGGCGCACTTCTGGAGCGAGGGTTACCCGATCGTCGAGAAGCGCTACTCCGTCCGGTTGCCCAAGGACAAGCCGCTGCAATTCGAGGTCTACAACGGCGAGCTGCGGCCGGCGGTGATGTTCGACGGCGACCACATCCGCTACACCTTCGAGAAGAAGGACCTCAAGCCGGTCGCCGGCGAGCCGAGCATGGAGAACTGGCCGAACGTGGCCCCCAAGCTCCTGCTGGCAACGCTGCCGACGTGGGAAGACAAGGCACTCTGGCTGTACCAAGTGAGCGAGCCGCAGTTCGAGGCCGACGACGCCATCCGCGCCAAGGTCGCCGAGATCATCAAGGACTGCCAGACGGACGTGGAGAAGTACACCGCGCTCAACCATTGGGTCGCGGAGAACATCCGCTACGCCGGCACCAGCCGCGGCATGTGCGAGGGCTACACGATCCACAAGAGCATCGAGACGTTCCACGACCGCTGCGGCGTGTGCAAGGACAAGGCGGGGATGCTGGTCACGATGCTGCGGGTCGCGGGGTTTGATTCGTTCCTGGTGATGACGATGGCGCGGCAGCGCGTGGACGCGGTGCCGGCCGACCAGTTCAACCACGCCGTCACGTGTATCCGCTGGCCGGACGGGTCGCTGTTGCTGCTCGACCCGACGTGGATGCCCAAGAGCCGCGACAACTGGTCCACGCTGGAGCCCAACCAGCACGTGGTCTACGGGCTGCCGCGGGGCGGCGGGCTGTCGCAGTCGCCCTACTTCCCGCCGGAGGATTGCCTGGCGGCGTGGAAGGGCGAGACGGCGATCGCGGTCGACGGCGGGCTCACCGGCACGCTGCACTTCACGGCCACCGGGGCCCCGGAGGGCCGCCTGCGCCGCACGCTGGCGGCGATGCACCCGAGCGAGCGGGGCGACTACTTCGATCGGACGTTCCAGCGGATCGCCCCGAATGCCCGCCCGACACGCGTTGACGGCACGGACCCGGACGACTTCTCCGGGCCGATCCAGGTCGCGGCCGAGTTCGAGGCCGGCGGCTTCGCGTTGGGGCAGGGGCCGCGACGGTACCTGGCGCTGCCCATGCTGCAATCCGTGTTCGGCGATCGCACGATTTACGACTTGTTCGGCAACACCTCCGCCGAGAAGCGGCAGTACGGGCTGAAGCTGCTGGCGACGCGCCTGGGCCGCTTCGAGGAGACGATCACGCTGCCGGCCGGGTGGAAAGTGACGCGCAAACCGGACCCGGTCGAGCTGGACGGGCCGTCGGCGGGGCTGCACTTCAAGATCGAGGTCGAACCCGGCCGGATCCACTACACGTGCGACCTCGTCGTCAAGAAGTGGACGGTGCCGCCCGAGGACTACGCCAACTTCAAGCAGGTCATTGAGAAGTTCGAGGAGCTGACGGGCCGCGTGATTACGTGCGAAGTGGAGGCCGCCGATGCGCAGTGATGAACATAGAAGGGGTCGAGGGGCCGAGGGGACGAGGGGTCAAGGGCTCGGGGGCCAGGTCCACGCCTGGCGTGGGCCTGTCCGTGGCCGGTCCGCGCTAGCGTTGTCCGGCCTGCTGGTCGTGCTGTGTGCGGGCTGTGCGACGCCGTCGCAGGCCCAATCGCTTCCCGCGCGGATCGACGTCGCGGCGCCGCCGGACGCCGTCATCGAGCTGTGGGAGCAGCACTGGACCCTGCAACCCGACGGCACGCAAATCTACCACGAGGAGCGGCACGTCCGGCTGAACGACGAGCGGGCGCACGGCGAATTCGCCGATCCGCGCATCACCTACAACGCGAAGACGGACAAGCTGGAGGTGCTCCAGGCCCGCACGCGGCTGCCCGACGGCCGCTACCGCGAGTTGCCCGCGTACGGCCACGTGCTCGTGGGGGCGGACGCGTCCACCGGCTGGCCTGCCTTCGCCGACGTGCAGCAGCACCTGCTGGCGATGAGCGGCGTGGAGCCCGGCTGCGTGCTGGAAGTCGAGTACCGGATCACCAGCGCGCCGGGATCCAAGCGGGCGCTCGCGGCGGACTTGCGCCTCGATCACCACTACCCCGTTCAGAAACGGATCGTGCGGGTGACGGTGCCGGCGGACGTGACCGTCGATGCCGTCTTGGCGAACGTGCCCGAGGCGGGGGCCACCCACGCCGCCGGCCCGCGCGCGTGGGAGTTCAGCGATCTGCCGGCGTCGCCGACCGACCCGCAGGCCGCCCCGTGGCAGGTCCGCTGCCCGCGGCTGATCTTCAGCACCGCCGGCCGCGCGAGCCGCTGGCACGCGGGACGCCTGGCCCGGATTGAGGCGGCGGCCGACACGTCAGACCTGATTGTCAAGCTCGCGGAGGAGTGGACCAAGGACGTCAAGGACCCGACCGAGAAGATGCGGGCGCTTCAGAAGAAACTCGCCGAGCGCTTCAACTTCGTGGATTTCCCCGTGGATTGGCGGCCCCCCGCGCCGCGCCGGGCCTCCGAGGTCATCCAGTGCAACTACGGCCTGCCGGAGGAGGCCGCCGCGGTGCTTCTGGCGCTGGCCCGCGCGGCGGAGCTGCCCGTGATGGCCGGCATCATGGTGAACGACGACGTCTGGCAACACCAGGCGCCGCAGGACGGCATGGTGGCGGCGTACGTTGTGCTGCACGTCGTGGGCGCGCGGGGCGATGTGCGCCTGATCGAGGAGGCGGGCCTCGGGCCGCTGGCCGTGTACGACACCGCCGAGTATCCCGAACTGTGGGACCCGCACCAGGGGTTGCTCTGCCGCGACCGGAGGTGGAACAGCCTGACGTTGCTGCCGGTGCCGGACGTGCTGATGCCGCGGACGCTGCTGGAGCCGTGGACCGACCCGGACGAGAGCCGCTGCGCGGTCCAGGGGAAGGTCACCCTCAAGGACGACGGGACGTTGACCGGCGAGTTTCGCGTGCGGGCCGGCGGGCTGTTCGTGTCGCCCGAGGGTTTGCTGACCAGCGAGGCCCAGAAGGGCCGCCTCGCCACACTCGTCAAGCGTGTCCTGCCTGATGCGAACGTCGAGAGCTTCTCGGTCCGCAAGTTGGCGGGCAACGAGTTCGACGCCGTCGTGCAGGTCAAGTCGGCCAAGCCGCTGAAGAAGCTCGATGCGGCGTGGCGGCTCCAGCTCGGCGAGGACGGGCCGGGGCAAGGCGACGTGCCGCTGCCACTGAGCCGCTCACGGCGCGAGCTGCCGGTGCGGCTGGCCGGAGCGTTTGATGAGGAAATCGACCTGACGGTCGAGTGGCCGGAAAAGTGGACGGTCGAGGCGCAGCCGCTCGCGCTGGCCGCCGCCGCGGGCGACATCGGGCTCATCGAGCAAACGGTGAGCGTCGACGGTCACACGCTGCGGCTGCAACGGCACCTGCGACTGGCGCAGCGCGACGTGCCGGCGGAAAGCTTCCTCACGTTGCGCGGGCCGCTGAACGAGCTGCGCAGCGAGTACGCGCGGACGTTGCTCCTGGCGCCGCCGAAGCCGTGACCACGGCGTAGCGTCCGTGACGCGCGCGGTACGAACCCGGAGCGCCGGCGACGCGGCCCGGCCCGAGCCGCGACCGTGAGGGAGCGGTGGCGGCCGGCGCTCCGCCGGCCGTTGCCTGCCGCAGACGACGGTTCCACCTGCCGTTGTGCGTTGACGGAGCCTGCCCATGTCACCTTGGCGCGCTGCATTCGTCACCACCCTCGCCATTGGCGTGTTTATTAGCGGTTGCGCGCTGCCGGCGCGCCTGGACCTCACGCCGCTCACCGGTGGCAACGCGGCCCTGGTGGGTCAGTTCCAGGCGTACGACGGCCACACCGGTCGGCCGCTCACGTTTGCGGAGGTCGCACGCCGCGCCGCGCGGGCCGACGTGGTCCTGTTCGGCGAAGAGCACTCCGACGTCGTTTGCAACCAGCTCGAAGCCCAGCTCCTGCATGCGCTGGCCGGCCAGACGCGGCCGATCGCCCTGGCGCTGGAGTTCTTCGAGTCCGACACACAGGCCGCGCTCGACGCGTACCTCGTCGGCCGCCTCGACGAGCCCGCGTTTCGTGAGCAGACCCGGCAGGGGCGGGCATACGTGCTGGCGCATCGTCCGCTGATCGAGTTGTGCCGCGTGGCCCACCTGCCCGTCGTCGCGGCCAATGCCCCCCGCCGGCTGGTGTCCGCGTTCCGCAAGTCCGGGGTCACCTACGACGAGTACCGCGCCGGGGTCGAGCCGGCGGACCAGCGCTGGTTGCCGGCGACGAACGAATACGTCAGCGGGCCGTACGAGGTCCGCTTCTTCGACCTGATGTCCGGGCACGGGCCGGCCACGCCCGCCCCGAGCACGCAACCCGCCACAACCCAGCCGATCAGCACGCAGCCGACCACGATGCCCGCGTCGATGCCCGCGCCGGCCTCCGCCCCGACCAGCACGCCCGCGATGCCGAGCGCGGATCCGACGAGGAACTTCTACTGGTCGCAACTGCTGTGGGACCAGGCGATGGCCGAATCGCTGGCCCACTTCCGCGACCGCTACCCGACGCACCGCGTCATGCTGATCGTCGGCAGCTTCCACGTGGCCCATACCGGCGGCACGGCGACCAAGTTCCTGCGCCGCCGGCCACACGATCACGTGCTGACCGTCATCTATCGGAGCACGCCCGACGGCCGGTTTGCGTTCCAGGACGACGACCGTCACGCCGGCGATATCGTGATCTACGGCATCGTCCCGCCGCCGAAGAAAGAGGCGGAGGAGCGGCCCGCAATGCCCGCGGCGCCCGCGACGACTCAGCCGACCGCGACGGCCCCCGCCACGCAGCCCGGAGCCGCCGAACACCCTGTTCCTCCAGGGGGTGGCGCCGTCGTCTCGGCGGCGGCCGGTCCGCCGGCGGCCTTCCCGCGCCGCGAATTCGTCATCCGCGACGCACTGGTCATCGGCGGCGTCGGCCGCTACGGGCGCTCGCCTGTCCACACGGACGCCGTCGAATACCAGATCGTGACCGGGGCGTGGACGCCGCCGCAGGCGGGCCGGACGCTGGAACTGCCCGACGGCACGGTGCGAACGTGGGAGCCGTTGTCGGCGGGCGATGACGGTTGGCTCCGAGGCGACGCCCTGCGCGGCGGATACGCGTGCGCGACCGTCGATTCCGACCGCGAGCAGGTGGTTCTGCTGGACGCCGGCGGTCATAGCCTGGTCTACGTCAACGGCGAGCCGCGACCGGGTGATCCGTATCAGAACGACATGGTGTTGCTGCCGCTGTCGCTGAAGCCGGGGCGCAACGAGCTGCTGTTCGCCTGCGGGCGCGGGCAGTTGCGGGCCAAGCTCGTCGAGCCGGAAGCCGCGGTTACGTTCAGCCTGCGTGATACCACGCTGCCGGACCTCATGGTCGGGCAAGAGGTGGATACGTACGCCGCCGTGGTCGTCGTCAACGCCGGCCGCCGGCCGATCCGCGACGGGCAGATAACCGCGACGTGTGCCGGCACAAGCGCGACCACTTCGGTGGGGCCGATTCCGGCGCTCAGTGTCCGCAAGATCGGGTTCCGCATCGTCGGGCCGCCGCCGGCAGAAACAGGCGAAACGCCGGTGGAACTCGAGTTCGTTGCGCCGGAGGCCGACCTGGCGGCGCCGGTACGTACCACGATCACACTCCGCGTCCGTGCCCCGCACGAGTCGCGCCGTTGCACGTTCGTCAGCGACATTGACGGCAGCGTGCAGTATTACGCCGTCCAGCCGATGGCAAGCGGGGCCGCGGCCGACCTACCGCCCGCCCTGTTTCTCACGTTGCACGGCGCCGGCGTTGAAGCGTCGGGTCAGGCCGATGCCTATTCGCCGAAGGACTGGGGCCACGTCGTGGCGGCGACGAACCGCCGGCCGTTCGGCTTCGATTGGGAGGACTGGGGCCGCCTGGATGCGCTCGAAGTGCTCGAACATGTGGAGCGGTCACTCGGCACCGACCCGCGGCGGACGTACCTGACCGGCCATTCGATGGGCGGCCACGGCACGTGGCAGCTCGGCGCGCACTATTCTGACCGCTTCGCCGCCATCGCCCCCAGTGCCGGCTGGACCAGCTTCTGGTCGTACGCCGGCGCCGCGGAGTTCAAGGACGCGACGCCGATCGAGGGCCTGCTGCGGCGGGCGATGAACCCGAGCGACACGCTGGCGCTGTCGCGGAACTACCGGCACCAGGGCATCTACATTCTGCACGGCGACCAGGATGACAACGTGCCGGTGGAGCAGGCGCGACAGATGCGTGAGCATCTGGCGGCGTTTCACCACGACGTCGCCTATCACGAGCAGCCCGGCGCGGGCCACTGGTGGGATGGCGACGCCGCCCCCGGCGCGGATTGCGTGGACTGGCCGCCGCTGTTCGACTTCTTCCGCCAGCATGTTCAGCCCGCCGGCCACCAAGTCCGCCAAGTGGAGTTCGTCACCGCCAACCCCGCCATTTCCGCGACGTGCCGTTGGGCCACCATTGAGCAGCAGGAGCGGAGTCTCGACTTCAGCCGCGTCGATCTGCACGTCGAACCCGACGACCGCCGGATTCATGGCACGACGGCGAACGTGGCGCGACTGTCGCTCGTCCTCGCGGCGGACTCGTCGGCGATGGTCGGCGACTCACGGAGTCTGCTCGAACCCGGCGCGCCGCTGCACGTCGAGCTCGATGACGAGCGCCTGGACGACGTGCCGTGGCCGGCGGACGGCCGCCTGCGGCTGGAACGTCAGCAGGGCGGCTGGTGGGTCGTGCCCGCCGCGGATTCACCGGACCTCCGCCGGCAGAAAGGTCCGCACCGCGACGGGCCCTTTAAGCGGGCGTTTGAGAACCATGTCGTGCTGGTCTATGGAACGCAGGGCACCGCGGCGGAGAACGCGTGGGCACTGGCCAAGGCCCGCTACGACGCCGAGACGTTCTGGTACCGCGGCAACGGCTCGTTCGATGTAGTGGCCGACGTCGATTTCGCCGCACTGGGCGACCCCGACCGCAACGTCGTCCTGTATGGCAACGCGGACAGCAACAGCGCTTGGAACGACCTGCTGCGCGCGGCCCCCGTGAGCGTGCGACGCGACGGCGTGCGGATCGGCGACCGCGAGATCGTGGCCGATGATCTGGCCGTCTTGCTGGTCTACCCACGCGCCGGCAGCGACCGCGCTCTGGTCGGCGTGGTCGGCGGCACCGGCCTGCCGGGGATGCGGCTGACGGAACGCCTGCCGTACTTCGTCTCCGGCGTGGCCTACCCGGATTGGATCGTCATGGATACGGGTGTCCTGCGTGACGGCACCGCGCGCATCCGCGGCGCGGGCTTCTTCAACAACGACTGGCAAATCGACCCCGCCCAATCCGCGTGGCGTTCAATGGGCATTCAGGATC
>CAYWYJ010000116.1:0-12171 GCA_964462635.1 uncultured Planctomycetales bacterium | reverse complement strand
CCGGGAGGGCGAGCCTCCCGGCGAGCCGCGGCTCGGCAGGAGCCTCGCCCTCCCGACGTGCGCCGCCGAATCGCGCGCGATCATCAAAGCAACGTACCGGCACCGGCGTTGTCCGGGCGGACGTCGCCCCGGGTGGAAGGCGGCCGGGAGGCGCCTAGAATCACTCCGTTCCGGCCCCGGTTGGGGGCGTGCAGGGTCGGCCGCCGGCAGTGGGCCGCGTGGCCCGGCCGGGTCAACATCCGGCACAACCAAACCGTTTCGCAGCACTCGATAGGAGCCAGTCCATGAGCGTTCAAGTGGGTCAGCCGGCACCGGACTTCACCGCCACCGCGGTCGTCAACGGTCAATTCGAGCAGATCAAGCTGTCGCAGTTTCGCGGCCAGAACGTCGTGCTGTTCTTCTGGCCGCTGGACTTCACGTTCGTCTGCCCGACCGAGATTGTCGCCTTCAGCGACGCGGTCCCGCAGTTCACCGAGCGCCACACCCAGGTGCTCGGGGCGTCCATCGACAGCCAGTTCGTCCACCTCGCGTGGCAGAAGACGCCCCGCACCGAGGGCGGCCTCGGCCGGGTCGAGTTCCCCATGATCGCCGACACAAACCACAGCATAAGCCGGGCCTACGGCGTGTTGCTCGACGACGCCGGCGTGGCCCTGCGCGGGCTGTTCCTGATCGACAAGAACGGCGTCGTGCGGCACATGCTGGTCAACGATTTGCCGCTGGGCCGCAGCGTTGAGGAAGCGCTCCGCGTCGTCGATGCCCTGGCGCACTTTGAGAAGCACGGCGAAGTCTGCCCGGCCAACTGGAAGCCCGGGAGCAAGGCCATGAAGGCCGACCCGCAGGGGGCCAAGAGCTACTTCGCGGAGTGGGGCAAGAAGTAGGTTCTCCCACGGATTCCCCGAACGGGGAGGGCGAAGCCCCCGCTGAGCCGCCCCGCATTACGCGCGGGCCCGCGCGCGCCGCTGCGCCCCTCTGGTTGGACGTGCGCCATTCGGCGGCGCAAGCGGCGAGGGCGAGCCTCCCGGCGAGCCGCGGCCCGGCAGGCCGGGAGGGTCGCCGCAGGAGACAGCCTCGCCCTCCCGCGCCGCATGTTCGCGCACGGTTATGCAGCAGGAGGCCCCGCCGTCTTGCGAACGGCGGGGCCTCGCTATCGACGGACGATGAACCACACGCCGGTCATCGCCCACAAGTTACTGCGGCGGCTACGGATTCGTCAGCAGGCTGACGAACGGGTTGATGTCGCCGAAGTCCACGCGCCCGTCCTGGTTAATGTCGGCCAGGTTGATGTTGCAGTTGGGGAACTGCGTCGCATAGCCGGCCGGGTTGGTCAGCGCCAGGACGAACGGGTTGATGTCGCCGAAGTCCACGCTGGTGTCGCAATTCAGGTCGCCGAGCGGGAACTGCGGATTGCTGGGCGCCAAGCCCCAGATCTCGACGTCGTCGATGTTCCAGCCGGAGTACGTCCAGCCGGAGTCGGTCGTGCCCATCGTCCAGCGGACATACACGGTGGGCTGGTTGTCGGCGACGGCGGAGATGTCGTAGGTCTGTTGCGTCCAGGCGTTATCGGTCGTGTCGCTGTCCGGGTTGGACCAGACATTCGTCCACGTCGTGCCGTTGGTGCTGACCCGCACATACGCGTGGTCGTACTGGCTCCGCTCCACGTTGAGCCACCGCCAGAACTTCAGGCTCACCTTGCTCAGGTTCGTGCAGTCAATCGCGGTGGTCGTCAGGTGGTACTCCGGCATGTTGTTGGTGTAGTCGCCATTGAGGTTGTAGCCGTACACGTTGGTGCCGGTCTTGCCGGTCAAGGGGTCCTTGTTGCCGTAGGCCCCGCCCGCGCCGGTCGGCTTGCCGTAGGCCCACGCGCCGCCGGAGATCGTCCAGCCGGGGTTGGTGTCCAGCGTCCACTCGTACTGCTTGCTGGGCACGCCGATCTCCAGCGTCACGTCGCGCTCGGTGTCGCCGTCGTGATTGGTCAGGTTGATGAACCGGACCAGGTCGGTGTACATCCCGTTGCCCAGGAAGTTGGCGGCGGGGCCGATGCGGACGGTGACGACCGTGGTCCCGTGCGCCGGCAGGGTGCCGGTCGTCTGCGACAGCAGGACCCAATTCGCGTTCTTGGTGACCAGCCAGTTCAGCGGGGTGTCATCGAGGTTCTCGAGGGTGTAGTCGATCTGGTTGGGGGTGAACGGTCCGCCGGCCTGGCCCTGGGCATTCAGGTCACCGGCCGGGGTGACGCGCAGCCCGGTGGGCGGAGCGGTCGTGCCGACGACGCGGAGCGACGGGTCGCCGAAAATGTGCCAGGTGTCGAACATCTCGACACCGTCTTGGGCGTAGTCCTCGATCATGGAGCAGGAGCCGTTGAAGCACAGGGCCCCGTAGCTGTGGTAGGTCTCGGCGCAGTAACGGATGTTGAACTCGTCCTGGGCTTCCATCGGCGGGGCCCACGACTGGTTGATGGACGAGGCGTAGATCGCCACGGCCCCGGTGGGCTGACCGTTCTTCTCGGCACGGATCCAGGCTTCGGCGAAGCAGGTGGCGCCGGAGAACTGCCCGTTGACGCAGGCCACGCTGACGATGAACGGCAGCATGTTGTAGTTGACCAGGGCGGCGATGTCGGTGTTGCTGAAGCCCGTCGAGCTCCACGAGGTCTGGCTGCCGTGGCCGCAGTAGTTGATGATGCCGCGGCCGGCGTTGAGCCCGTTGGTGACCATCGCCTTCGTGCCCGTCGGGTCGTAGATCGCGTCCACGGTGGTGTACCCGTGGGCCAGCAGCCACGTGCGAATCTCCTCGATGTGCACGTTGTCCGCCTGGCCCTCGTCGCCAATGCCAGCACCCTGGTTGGACGCGATGCCCATGCCGCGCCAGAACCAGTCCGTCAGCGTGGCCTGGTTCTGTTCGTATTCGACGCTCTTCTTGACGAGCAGGTCCACCTGCGCCGGGGTCTCGGCGGAAAAGCGGCCGATGATGATGTCCGGCCAATTATCGCCGCCCGCCAGCTTCGTGTAGGTCGGGTCGGACGAGCCGCCCGAAGCCGTCGGCGTGGCCACCTGGGCCGCGTCGCCGACCAGCAGCACGAACGCCAGCCCGCCCGCGTTGTAAGCGTTCTGGATGTAATTCTTGATCGAAGTCGCGTTGTTGCCGATCGTCGAAACGCCCACGATCGTCGTCGGGATGCCGATGCTGTTCTTGTGGGCCACGAACGGCTGCATGTTCGGGATCCACGCGTCGTAGCAGATGATCAACATGCTGCCGGTCTCGCCCACCGGCGGATAGTCCATTCCGGACTGCGCGAAGTTGAGGAAGCGGCTGGTGTAGATGTCGTAAAACGCCCGGCTCAGCGTCCGGGGGACCGCGGGCCGCACGAGCACGTTCGCGCCGCCGTCGGCCACCCGCGTCACCTCCACCGTCATCGTGCTATAGACCCGCAGCGTGCCGCCGGCCGCGTTGTACTGGATCGGCCGCACGTCCACCGTCACGCCGCGCACGTCGCGCAGAATGAACGGCTCACTGAGCACCGCGGTCTCGGCGGGGAAGAAGGCATCGGTCGCATACTGCGGCCCGAACTCGTAGGGCACGGTCGCCGGGTCCACGGTACGCAGCAGGTTGCCCTTGGACGGGGCGACGGCGAGGCCGGTCAGTTCCCGATACGTGCCGTCCATGACGCGCACCGCCATCACGCCGTCATCCGGAATGACGAGGCTGCGGGCCACGTGCGGCAGGTCCGGGGCGCCGGCGATCAGGAACTGCGGCTCGGGGTCCAGCGAGATCACGACGTACGACTGACCGTCGATGCTTACGGGGGTAGTGATGAATTCCGGGAACTGGTACTCCAGGACGATGCGGTCAGGCTGGTTCTCCACAACATTGACCACCGTGGGGGCGATGTGGCCGCCGGCCAGGGCGGCGCTCACGGCGACGGTCACCACCAGGACCGCCGTCACATGCCTCCAGGTCCTCCACCTACCATCCGGGCGCGAGCTTGGACGAATCGACATGGTTTCTCCTTCCCGATTGTCGCAGCGGGAACCCGACGCTCTCCGGCGCCGTCCGTGGCTGCCCACGGTTTGCTGCACTCCATCCCAGGCCGGCCGGAGCCGATGTGACCGGCCGGGCGCACCATTACCCGCGACCCCCGGCTTCCACCAGCCGGACCGTCCGCGGACGACTCGATCATACCGCGCGGCCCAGCGGATTCCTACACCGTTTTGTCCATCTTCGCGGCCCGTGGCGCTATCTTCCCGGACTGCCGCCGCCCCCTTCCCCACCGTCGACAGCCACGCCCGTGTACAATCCCCGCCCGCCCCAGGAGCTGGTGATGCCCCACGGCGTGATCTTCGACATGGACGGCGTGTTGGTCGACTCGGCCGCTCCGCACCAGGAAAGCTGGCGGCTGCTGGCGCGGAAGCACGGGCGTGAGCTCTCCCCGGAGCTGTTCCGGCAGAGTTTCGGCCGCACGAGCCGCGACATTATTCGGACCATCTGGGGGGAAGATGTCAGCCCCGACGCGCTCAGCCGCTATGACGCGGAAAAGGAGGCGATCTATCGCGATCTGATCCGCGGGAACGTACCCCTGATGCCCGGCTGCCGGGAACTGCTGTCTGCACTCAACGCCGCGGGGTTGTGGCTGGCCGTGGCGACCTCGGGCCCGCCCGAGAACCTCGACCTCGTCCTGGAGCAGGGTGAAATCCGCGCCTACTTCCAGGTCACGGTACATGGGTTCGACATCCGCCGGGGCAAGCCCGCCCCGGATTGCTTTCAGCTCGCCGCGCGCCGACTCGCCCTGGCCCCGGAGGCGTGCGTGGTGGTCGAGGATGCGCCCGTCGGCATCCAGGCCGGCGTCGCCGCGGGGATGCCGGTCATCGCGCTGGCCGGCACCCACCCGCCGGAGCCGCTGCTGGCCGCCGGCGCCAAGTGCGTTGTGCGCCAGTTGACCGAGGTCACTCCGGGACTCATCGAGACATTGCTGCGGTGAGCGGGGTCCGCAGGCCGTAGCACGCGGGCGGTCCGACGCATTCACGCCACAACCCGCGCTTCGCCAGCCAGCGACGAATATCGGCGCACAGGTGGCACTTGCCCGCGTACCCCTCCGGCCGCTGGCGGTAGCCCAGCGACACAACTCGCCGCAGCAGCTCGCAGGGTCCCCCTGTCGCCAGCGGCGCGACCGCGGGATGCTGCCGCCACGTCACGGCGAGAGTGCGCCAGACGTCTTCGACGTTCGACCCATGACACTCCGACGAGCAGCGACCGCCACCGTCCGCGGCCCGC
The DNA here is from genome assembly GCA_964462635.1 of uncultured Planctomycetales bacterium. Classification (GTDB taxonomy): domain Bacteria; phylum Planctomycetota; class Phycisphaerae; order UBA1845; family Fen-1342; genus JBFMAI01. Next base: position 6,906 of record CAYWYJ010000116.1, on the reverse strand, counting down.
CCCAGGATGATCCCGGCGCAAGTGCCGGGGAAGATGTGCCCGTCCGGGTCAATGTGAACGTGCCGGCTGTGCAGGACTTCGCGCCGGCAGTTCTCGTGGGTGTACGCCTCCGCCGGCCGGCACGGCAGCCGCGGTGCCAGAGTCGCGGCGGCACGACCGGTGAGACGTTCCGGGTGGCGGGCGAGCGCAGCCAGAAACACCGCCGTCCGCTCTTCCGTCGACAGCGCCGCCGTGTCAATCGGATCGACGTAGAAATCCCACCAGCGGACCCGCACTCGGTCGCGCCCCAAGACCTCCCGGCCGATCTCGACACACCGGCGCACGCGCTCGAAGGGTACGAATTGCTGGTGAAACACATCGCTGCTGACAACCAGCTTCTGCACACCCAGCTCGTGCAGTGTCGTCAGTCGTGAGCGGGTCAGCTCATTCTCCGTGGCCCAGAAGGCGTTGGTCTCGACCTTCTCCAGCGGCGTCAGGCCGGCCTCCCGCGCCCCGCGGATGATCTCGACGAGTCGCGGCCAATGGCCGAACGGCTCGCCCCCCGCCAGATGGACGCGCATCGTCCGGCCGTGCGCCGCCGCCAACGCATCCAGCGACCGCCACAACGACACTGCCGTTGCGACCGGCATCCACCCCTCCTGCTCGGGACCGGCGTGAACATAACAGATCTCGCACCGGGCGGGGCACCCATAGGTGAGCAGCAACCCGGCGAAGTCCCAAGGAGCCAGCGTGTCCGGCGGCAGCGGCGGCGTGCCCATCGCCACATTGTACGCACCGCGGCCCGCCGTTGACGGCCCGGCGCCCCGGAAGTAGCGTAGTCTGAGCGTTGACGATGCGCTGGTTTCGTCGGACACGTGTGCGGAGCAGCAGATTGGAGCAGCGCGGGCTGTCGGAATTGGCGCGGGGCTTGGCCCACGTTCCGCCCGAGCGGCTCGTCACGCGGTTGGAGGAGCGCCTGGTGCAAGACCGCGCCTGCCCGGTGGCCCGGTACGTGTTGGGGTGCCACGCGCTGGATCGCGGCCGGCCCGCGACCGCCGTCCGGCACTTGATGGTCGCCCACCACGTCGAGCCGCAATTGGAGTCGGCGGCGCTGCTGGTGTTCGCCGGGTTGAATTGGGTCGGCCGGCGAGCGTCGCCCCTGCTGCCGATCGTGGTGAGCACCTGGGACGAGTTCCATCGGCCCCCGTTTGATCGCCGCCCCCTCGAGTGCGCCCTCCTCGACGCTTTCGCCGAGGCCGATCCGGGGCTGGCGGGGATGCCGCCCCTGGCCCGCCGACTGTGGCGGCTGCCGATCCGCACCTTGCGGGCGGAGATTCGCACCGCGGTGGGCACGCGCGACGGGGCGCTGTATCCGCTGTTGTCGGCCCCGGCCTGAAGTCGCTGGTCCCCGGCCACGATGGGAGTCCGCATGTTGCTTTCGGTGGTGATGCCCGTCTACAACGAGCGGCAAACGCTGTTTGAGATCATCCGGCGCGTCCTGGCCGCCCCGGTCGGGATCGAACGGGAGCTGGTGCTCGTCGATGACGCCTCGAAGGACGGCACGCGCGACCTGTATCCCCGGCTCCAGGCGGAGTTCCCCGGGGCCAACATCCGCGTCTTCCTCCAGACCGTGAACCAGGGCAAGGGGGCGGCGCTGCGGCGCGGGTTCGTGGAGGCCCGCGGCGACATTGTGCTGGTCCAGGACGCCGACCTCGAGTACAGCCCGCAAGACTACCCGAAGCTGCTGCGGCCGATTCTCGACGGCCGGGCCGACGTGGTGTACGGCTCGCGTTTCGTGGGCGGTGACGAGCACCGCGTTCTGTACTTCTGGCATTACGTCGGCAATCGCCTCCTGACGCTGCTGTCGAACATGTGTACCAACCTCAACCTCACCGACATGGAAACCTGCTACAAGGTCTTCCGGGCGGAGGTGCTCCGCAACATCCGGCTGCGCTCCAACCGCTTCGGCATCGAGCCCGAGGTGACCGCCAAGGTGGCCCGCGGACGCTGGCGGGTGTACGAGGTCGGCATCAGCTACTCCGGGCGGTCGTACGAGGAGGGCAAGAAGATCACCTGGAAGGACGGCCTGCAGGCGGTCTTCTGCATCCTGCGCTACTGGCTGGCGGACTAAGGAACGCAGCGCGGGGCGCCCCGGCCGGCGCACGCGGGGAGGCCGAGCCTCCCGGCGAGCCGCGGCTCGGCAGGCCGGTAGGGTCGCCGCAGGAGACAGCCTCGCCCTCCCGCACCATTTGTTCGCGCACGGTGACCCAGGGAACGCAGCGCGGGGCGCCCCGGCTGACCCACGCGGGGCCGGCGCCGGCCGTTTTTCATTGCCAACCCGTCGGCCGGTCATTAGATTGCAAGAGTGCGAGGCGGCCGCCCCGGCGGCGGAACCGGGGCCTTCGCTGGGATCGGGCACACCGGGGTCATGTCGGGTGCAGGAGAGGCAGCCATAAAGCGATTCCATTCACGTAGAAAGCCGATCGGAACCCCGCACGCCAGTGCGGGGCCCAGCCGCCCAGCACTTGCGTGGTGGGTTCTGTGCGCCGTCCTCAGGGGGATGGCGGCCGTAGCGTTGGCGATGGGGATTGGCTCGATCACCTTCGGGCAGGAAGCGCGGGTCCGCGCTGGCGGGGCGGTTTGGCAACTCGCGTCGGCCACAGCGGGACCATTCCACGCAACGGCGAACGCGATCGTGAACGCGCGCACGCTCGGCATTCCAGACTCCGACGGGTGCGCGGTGCTGTGGACGGAATGCGGCCCCGATGGCGTCACTCAACAATACTACGCGATCAGCCTCGACGGCCGGACGTTCTCGCGGGCGTTCCCCACGACCAATCAGATTCAACTGCGCTACGCGCGTTTCGACCCGCTCGCGGACGAGGCGCCGGCCGTGCCGGCCGTGTTGCAGACCGACGCCGCCGACACGATGTACATCGTGCAGTTCCACACGCAGGCGCTCGCGGCGTTTCAGCGGGCGCTGACCGACGCGGGGGCGTCGATCCACGCCTTCCTGCCCGAACACGCCGTCATGGCCGAGATGCCGCCGGCGGTCCGCGATGCGGTCGCCCAGTTTCCCTTCGTGCGGTCGGTCGGGCCGCTCCACCCGGCGTACAAGCTCGATGAGTCGATTCTCGCCGCGCTTGCGGTGAACCCCGACGATCAGACACTTGCCGACTATTCGATCATGGTCTTTGGTCGCGGCCTGGACCGGCAGCAACCGATCGTGGACTACATTCTCAGCAGCGGCGTTGGCGCAGTCATTAACGTTGCTCCCGACGGCTTCCGCATGACCGCCACACTAACGCTGCCGCAGGTGCTCGCTATCGCCCGGATGAACCAAACGCACTTCATCGAACCCTGGGGCCCGGGCGAGGCCGATATGCAACTCATTCTCGCGCTCAGCGGCGGCGCCGAGATGCACGCGCTGGGTTTTCGCGGCCAAGGCGTGCGCGGCGAGATCTTTGACAGCGGCGTGCAGAGCGACCATCCCGAGTGGAACGGCCAGCCGCCGCTCTATCACAAGTCCCCCGGAACGCCCGATTCGCACGGCACCGCTTCCTACGGGATCTGCTTCGCCACGGGGGTGGTCATGCCGCAGGCGATGGGCTTGTGCCCCGAGCGCGAGCAGGGGATCTCACTCTACTACAGCCACAGCACACAGTTCGCCGGGACGTACACGCCGCTGACGTTGAACACCGAGGCGACCGACCCCAACGGCCCGTTCCGCTCGTTGTTTCAAACGTCGAGCGTCGGCAGTCCGCGGACCCAGCTCTATACGACCATTTCCGCGGAGACCGACGACTGCCTGTTCCGCGTGGACTATCTGACTTGCCAGGCGCTGAGCAACGCCTCGCTCGCCCCCGAAACCCGTCCGCAGGCCTGGGCCAAGAACATCGTCGGCATCGGCGGCATCGTCCACAACAACACGCTGACCCGCGACGACGACTACTGCGATGGCAGCACGGGCCCGGCGTCCGACGGCCGCATCAAACCCGAGCTGGCCCACGCTTACGGCGGCGTCTACACGACCTACAGCTCGACCGGCGGCTACGGGCTGTACGGCGGGTCGTCCGCCGGCACGCCCGTCAGCGCCGGACACTTCGGGCTGCTGTTCCAGTTGTGGCACGAGGGCGTGTTCCCCGGTCACGGCGGCGGGCCGACCGCCTTCGACGACCGGCCGAAGTCCACCACCGCCAAGGCCCTGATGATCAACACGGCGTACCGGTACAACTGGCACGTCGCCGGGCCGAACAGCAACATGTGGCGCGATCGCCAGGGCTGGGGCATGCCCGACCTCGGCCGGCTGTACGCCAACCGCGACAAGATGGTCATCATCGACGAGCAGGACTTGCTGACGCCGCTGACGTTCAAACGCTACGAGTTCTTCCTGCCCGCCGGCGACCCCGAGCCGGAGTTGGCGGTAACGCTGGTCTACCGCGATCCGGCGGGCAATCCGGCCAATCAGACGCAGCACCGCATCAACGACCTCAGTCTGCGGGTGGTCTCGCCCGCGGCGGTGGAGTACTGGGGCAACAACGGGCTGCGCGATGACAACTGGTCCACGCCGGGCGGCGCTCCCAACACCAAGGACACCACCGAGAACGTGTTCATCCAGAACCCGCAGCCGGGCGTGTGGGTCGTTGAGGTCCACGCGCACGAACTGATCCAGGACGCGCACCTGGCCACACCGGAACTCGATGCCGCCTACGGTCTGGTGATCCGCGGCGTGCGTCGCACGATCCTGGGCGACCTGAACTGCGACGGCAAGGTGGACTTCGGCGACATCAACCCCTTCGTGCTTGCGCTCACGAACCCGGCGCAATACGCCGTCGTCTTCCCGAATTGCTGGATCTTCAACGGTGACATCAACGGCGACGGCCGAGTGGACTTCGGCGACATCAATCCGTTTGTGCGGTTGCTGACAAACCCGTAGGCGCCCATCGGAGGCGCCGGAGCTGCCGCGGGTCCGTGTGGTCCGAGGAGGCAAGCCGTGATGCGACGAACGAACGTACTGATTCTCGCGCTGGTCTTGCTCGGTGGGGGCGTCGCTCGGGCCGGAGAGATTCACTCGTACCTGCAGTCGGTGCTGTCCAACACGGCCCCGGACAAGCCGGTGTCGACGTTGGTGTTCCTGGCGGATCAGGTTGACCTGGACGCTTTGACGGCGGAGCTGGACGCGCGGAACGCCAAGCGCCGCGAGCGCCACGAACGCGTGGTGCGCGCGCTCAAGGCGAAGGCCGCCGCCACACAAGCCGACCTCTTCGCCGAGTTGCAGCGTCGCCGCACCGAGGGCTCGGTGGAGTCGTTCGAGGCGTTCTGGATTTCCAACGCCTTTCGCGTCGACGCCAGGAAGGGAGCGATCGAGGCCCTGGCGTCGCGCAACGATGTTCGCAAGATCTACTTCAACTACAAGGTGCAACTCGCTCAATCCGGGGGCGAAGAACTGGCGACCTGCGAGCCGTCAGCGGGGGCACCAGGGTTGGAAGCGATAAACGTGCCCCGCGTGTGGCAAGAGCTGGGGATCACGGGGGAGGGCATCCTCGTCGGGTCGATTGACACGGGGGTGAGGCTCGAGCACGAGGCATTGCAGGCCAACTGGGCGGGCAGCCAGAACTGGTATCTGCCTGAGTGGGCGTGGTACGATGTGATCGGGCAGCCGCCTGCGGCACTTCCTACGGACTACGACATGATGGGTGGGCACGGAACTGGCGTAATGGCGGTCATCTGCGGCCATCCGCTCAACGCGAGTCTGGGGGTTGCCCCAGCTTCCAGGTGGATCACTGCGGCAGCGGCAACGCCGGCGGACACCGTGAGCAAGCTGAAAAGGGCGCTACAGTGGATGGCCGACCCGGACGGCGACGAAACCACGGTCTGGGATGTCCCGCACGTCTGCTGCAACTCGTGGGGGCTAAGGGCTGACCAAGCCGCCCCGTGCGATCCAGTGTTATGGTCCTTTCTCGACAGGTGCGAGGCCGCAGGGACCGTGATTGTCTTCTGCGCGCACAATCAAGACTGTAACGGGCTGCTGAATCCCGCTGATCGAGCTGTGGATGAGTATCGCACGCTGGCGGTCGCGGGCGTTGATGCCCACGAGTCCGGTACGGGCTGGCCGGTGTGGATTGCGTCGTCGCGCGGGCCGACGTTCTGTACAGGCAACGGACAATCGGAAGCGATTAAGCCAGACATCTCCGCGCCGGGGTACAGCATATGCACAGCAACCAACCGACCGAATAACCCCTATGGACTCCGATCCGGTACGTCGTTCGCCGCTCCTCACGTGGCGGGCGTCGTGGCCTTGATGCGCGAGGCGTGCCCTGACCTTCCGGTCACCCAGGTCAAGGAGATCCTCTACGTGACCGCGCGCGACCTCGGCCTGCACGAAAAAGACAACGACTCGGGCTGGGGAATGGTGGACGCGTACGCGGCGGTCCAGATGGCGATCGCCCTTTGTGACGCGGGGACACCCACGCCCCCGCTGGTCGGGAACACGGCGGCCGAGGGCGAACTGAATCGACCCACGGCCGCCCGCCTGCGGGCGTTTGACGATGGTCTGCCCGACGCGTCCGTCGCAATGAACCTGGTCGTCGTTTCACTTCCCGAACACGGGCTGCTGGTGGATCCGCGGGGTGGGCCCATCGAAACCGTTCCCCACGTCCTCCTGGAGCACGGCATCGAGATCCGGTACTACCCCTTCGCCTACTTCAGCGGCGTCGACACGTTCCGTTGGAAGGCAAACGACGGCGGGAGCCCGCCCACGGGCGGTGACTCCGCCGAAGCCGAGACGACGCTCACCATCGCGCCGCACGAGGTCGTCTTGAGCTGGACGTTCGATGGATCCAACGAACCCGGCGGCTGGACGCGCGAGGGGCAATGGGGTTACGGCGTACCGCTGGGCGCAGGCGGTCATATGGGCGGTCCTGATCC